>DASROI010000332.1:0-3580 GCA_035646955.1 Pyrinomonadaceae bacterium | reverse complement strand
ATGAAACTGTTGCCGCTGTAATGCTCGAGCCGATCCAGTCGATGGCTGGTGTTAAGACTGCGCCTCCGGAGTTCTTCACCGAGTTACGCGCGCTCTGCGATGAGCGCGGGATGCTACTAATATTCGATGAAGTACAAACCGGTATAGGTCGCACGGGCACCTGGTTTTTTGCCGGAAGTAAACTAGCTGGCCACGTCGTACCTGACATAGTAACTCTTGCTAAGGCGCTCGGAAGCGGGGTGCCGGTTGGCGCTTGCCTGGTGACCGATAACGCTGCTGCCGCTATAAAGGAAAATGATCTGGGTACCACTTTTGGCGGAGGTATGCTCGCAATGGCCGCGGTGTCTGCCACACTTGAAGCGATTGAATCAGATGGCATGCTCGACAACGTCACAAAAGTGGAAACATACCTGCGAGAACAATTGAAAAATGTAAAGTCGGTTGTGGCCGTGCACGGAAACGGCTTTCTCCTGGGAATCGAATTCGCCGGCAAAGCTGCTGAGGTCCATAAAGCGTTGCTTGAGCAAAAGATAATCACTGGTACGTCAAGCAACCCACAGACGCTGCGACTGTTGCCACCGTTGTCAATGTCCGCAGAAAACGTGGACATGTTTATTAATGCACTTCGCGAAATTGAATCATAAACGAGATGCACGATTTCTTAACAACCGGAAATTTAGACCGCGAGCAGTTGGACCATCTGATTGAAGCGGCATTACGCTTCAAAGGTGGTCAGGATCAATCCAAACCGCTTAGCGGAAAATCCGTCGCACTCGTATTCTTCAATCCCAGTTTGCGGACGCGGGCCTCAATGCAAGTAGGTATTTACGAACTTGGTGGGAATGCCGTGACCCTGGAGCCAGGCGGCTCGAGTTGGACGCTCGAACATCGCCACGGCGCGGTAATGGATGGCGATAAGACCGAGCATATTTCGGAATTCGTGCGGGTGCTCGAACGTTACGCCGTCGCCATCGGCGTCAGGGCCTTCGCCGAGTTAAAGACCTGGCAGGAAGAACGTAACGATCCTGTCCTCAACGCGTTTGCACGGTATGCGAGTGTTCCCGTTATGAACCTCGAGTCAGCCATGCATCATCCCTGCCAATCGATGGCGGACATGATGACGATCAAGGAAAAACTCGGTACGGGTCGAAAAAGAGTTGTGTTGACATGGGCCTGGCATCCAAAACCGCTGCCGATGGCGGTGCCGAATAGTTTTGCGCTTGCGTCAGCCCAGATGGGCCATGACCTGGTAATTGCCCATCCACCGGACTACGACCTTGATGAAGAGTTAATGGAATCGCTTTCGGTCCATGCTTCAAATGGAGGCGGCAGCATAGAGGTTACCGATGATATTGATGGCGCCTTCGATCAGGCTGAAGTGATCTACGCGAAGAGTTGGGGCTCAAAACGATTTTACGGGAACTCAGAACAAGACCTTATTAAACGGGCTCAATACCGCCGAAAGTGGATTGTCGATGACCAAAAGATGAATCGGACGAACGATGCGATCTTCATGCATTGTCTACCAGTCAGACGAAATGTGATCGTTACTGACAGCGTGCTCGACTCGCCGGCATCGGTGGTGATTGATGAAGCGGAAAATCGACTCCACATTCAGAAAGCAGTGCTTGCCGAACTGTTCAAGGAGAGTAACTAAAGGCGCTTCGGATGACTGAGCCGCGACACGAAATCGACAATCAGGTGCGTCTCGATTTGCTACGAGAGGCGCTGCCCTATATTCAGCGCTTCCAGGGCCAAACTTTTGTCGTGAAGCTTTCCGGCAAAGTCACCGAGAATGCGGAGAACCTTGCTTCGCTCGCTGAAGAGTTGGCTTTGCTACATCAGGTTGGCATTCGGATCTGCGTAGTTCACGGTGGCGGAAAGCAACTTACTGAACTTGCTTCGAAGCTTGGGATCGAGCAGACGATCATCGAGGGGCGTCGCGTAACAGATGATGCGACACTTGAAATGGCGAAGATGATCTTCGCGGGAAAGATCAATACCGATATCCTGGCAGCGCTTCGTCAACGCAGCATTGAAGCGGTGGGTTTATCGGGTGTTGATGGGAATATTGTTCAGGCCAGGCGGCGTCCACCAAAAGAGATTCTCAATCGTGAGACTGGACAGAGCGCTCGAGTCGATTTCGGTCATGTCGGAGACGTGGTTCAGATCAACTCGCGCTTGCTAACAGTACTCCTCGATCACGGTTATTTACCTGTGATTTCATCCTTAGGCGCTGACGATGAAGGCACAGTTTTCAACATAAACGCCGATACTATCGCTTCGGAAATTGCGGTCCAACTGCAAGCGGAAAAGATCATCTTGTTAAGTGATGTTGATGGTATTTATTTGCGGGCTGGTGAGTCCGATTCCAAAGTGTCGCGCTTGACGACTGCGGAGGCCGACGAACTAATTGCGAGTGGAGCAGCAACTGGAGGCATGATTCCTAAACTTCAGAGCATTACGACGCTATTGAGACGCGGGGTTCACAGCGCACATATCATTAGTGGAACAAAGAGAAATGCCCTGCTCTCAGAAGTCTTCACCGATAAGGGCACTGGGACAATGATTATCGCGTGACACCGGGCTGCGGGACCGAGCGAGGCTGAGAATAACAGTCGAGTCGCTCTCACGATCCCAGACCGAAGGCAACCAGCCATTCCTCTACGCTGATGTCGACCTTGACAACACTATTTCTGACCACAAACGATTTCCCTGCGGCAAACACGAAGGAAGCAGCCCGGACTGAGAGGTCAGGAATTGATCCGCTCGCTCGACGAACTGCTTCCCCTAATCCAATCAACTGATCGGTGACTTCGGTAAATACGCATCCCGGTCGAATGGCGGATCTTCGTGATCGGGGATGACATCGTCGGGCCAATCTTGCGCCCATCGTTGTCGTTGTTGGTCGTCAGCGTAATACTTCAGATAGACCTGATTGTCCTCGTCACTACCGCTGCCAGTCAGATCGATCATGTAAGCGTAGCTGGCATTCTCGGGAAAGAGCACCGCTTCCTCCCTTAAGCCGTCGGTATAGAGATAGCGATACAGTTCAAGATCGCTTAAGTGGTCCGTGTGCAGTAGATATGCACCGAGCGACGCCATTCGTTCGATGATCTCTTTAAGCTTGTTTTTAACGGTCGCATCATCCAGATCACCCGGAATGGGAAGTTCGAGTCCGGCGTTTTCCAGCAGACGAAACAGGCTGATTGGTTCTGCTGTCTCGTATTCCAGGACTTGTCGCAAAAATTCCTCTTCAAGGTCGGCTGGCATTGATTGAAGAGAGTGAGTACTGCCGCCGAGTTTCTCCAGTTCAGCGCGTAGCCGGGCAATGCGTTTCTCCTGGTCTGGCTCATCGGTCAACTGTGTGAGTGTCATTTTCTGGCTCCTTAAGGAATGAGGTTTAAGGTTTGCGAGGCCTGGTCGAGTGTGTGAAGTGGCCCCGGTTAACACAATCCGTTCCAACATGACTCTTGATTGTTTGGAGTTATGTGAGGTGAACGAAAGTCGCGTGCATTCTCTGTCGTGAGGGCGGAAAAGTAAAGAGAGTTAGTGTTAATTCGTGTAATTACGTTGATGC
>DASROI010000331.1:0-40904 GCA_035646955.1 Pyrinomonadaceae bacterium | reverse complement strand
TTTCTGGCGCTCGGACTCTTCCTTTTTCTTGTACGGCCATTGAAACACCTTTCAGTATCACTGCAGATGATTGCGAAATAGTAAGAAAACTTAAAATCAACGTCGAGAAAATAGATAACAGGACTTTTTTCAAATCATTCTCCCTGGAGTGCGGTGGCCCGGCGCTGCTTTGTTATTCTCGCGGCTCGTCGCTGAGAAAAAATAAGGCCTTCGCACTTTCCAGCTAAATTGTAGGCGGCAAGGTCTGATTAGGGAAACTGCGGTATGCGCTTTGCACAAAAAGTAACATGCCAACAGTACAGTACCGCGAGCGAAGCGACCGGATGGCACACTCAACGAACCAAGCATCAGAATTTCGGCGTAATGTCGAGTGTGCCAGCTGGTCGCTTCGCTCGCGGTACTGTACTGATCGCTCGACACTCACCAAGATTAGAGTTTTTGTGCAAAGCCCTGCCGGACCTTATCGTTACCTCCAGCATATTCGTCGCCGCGATCAATCTCCTGAAAACGTAGCAATATTCTCCATTAGCAATTAGAATTCGCTCACAAAAAAGAACGTGCGGGTTCGCTCTAGCTTTCGCCGCAAGCACAAATTTAACAAAGCCTGTAAAAATGGGGTAAGCATCATGTACAAAGCCGGACTCTCAAGATCACTCGCGCTCGTCACTGTCGGAATTGCGGTTTTGTTCGTTGTCTCGTCGGCTGCATACTCGCAGCAGTCCAGCAAAACCGCGCAAACTTCTACTGCTAGTGAATGGCTGCAATTCCGTGGACCCAACGGGACCGGAGTCGCTGAAGGTTTCAACTTACCCGCTGAATTTGGCGCCAGGAAAAATCTGGCGTGGAAGACCTCGGTGCCGTTCGCACGGTCTTCGCCGGTCGTCACGTCCGATCGTATTTTCATAACTGCAAGCGAAGGCGACAAGCTGATAACGCTGGCGCTGAATCGCGAAACAGGAAAGGTTATATGGAGGCGTGACGTTGTCCGCCCGCGACACATGCCACTCTACCGCGCCAATGATGCTGCCTCTCCAAGTCCGGTCAGCGATGGAAAGAAGGTATTCGCATTTTTCGGAGAGCTGGGGCTGATTGCTTATGGACCAGATGGCGCCGAGCTATGGCGAGTTCCTCTTGGCCCATTCAACAGCTTCTACGGGATGGGGGGATCCCCAATCATCGCGGGCAACACATTGATCATGGTTTGTGATCACAGAGCAAACTCCTTCATCATCGCAGTTGATACTCGAAACGGAAAAGTGCTCTGGAAACAGGCTCGGACGAACTTTGAGGGTTACTCGACGCCGGCGATCTACAAGCCTAAGGATGGACCGGCACAAGTGCTCGTGCTCGGCTCAAACACGCTGGATGCCTACTCGCTAGATAAGGGAGATCGATTGTGGTGGATTGCGAAAGTTGGTTCCTATCCCAAAGGAGTACCCGTCCTGGGAACTGATATGGTCTACGTCACTGCTGAAGGCGGAGATCAACCCTTCTTGCCTCCCTTCGACCAGAGTCTCAAAGAATCGGATAAGGATAATGACCAACGACTGCACCGTGAGGAAGTAAAGGCGCAGGCGGAGGCTTACGAACATTTTGGATGGCTTGACGCAAACAGTGATGGATACGTCGATCGCACCGAATACGACTTCGTCCGTAATTCAACGGTTTCGGGCCATGGTCTAACTGCGGTACGTCTCGGTGGTCAGGGCGACCTAACCACGACCAATGTTGTTTGGCGCCTTCAGAAATCTTACCCGAACATTCCAGCACCGCTGATTTACCAGGACGTGATGTATCTGATGAAAGAAGGCGGAATCGTTACAAGTCTGAATCCATCGAGTGGAGAGGTTTTGAAAATGGGTCGCACTCCCGATGCGCTCGAGGACTACTATGCTTCACCGGTTGCCGCCGATGGCAAAATCTTTTTGGTCAGCGCAAGCGGCAAGGTGACCGTGCTAAAAGCAGGGCCGCAGTGGGAAATACTAGCTATGAACGACCTTGGTGAAGAGGTTTGGGCCACACCCGCGATTGCCGGTAACAATATCTACATCCGCACGCGCAATTCGCTCTACTCGTTCGCCGGAAGTGCAAAGTGACTCACGCGATTGTAGGGGTGGCCCTCCGTGGCCACCCCAGTTTGTTGTCGTCAATAACTGGTTGAAATGCGATCTTCTCAACCTTTCTAATCTTACACATCAATTCAAATGCGACGGGGGGCGGCCACGTAGTGCCGCCCCGACAATTTTTTATTAGCGCCAATATTACTGGTTCTTGGTGATCTAGTTAGCTAGAATGCCGCCGGTCAAGGTCTAGTCAGGAGGGTTTGTGCGGGGCTAGTTCTCTGAAAGTCTCCGCTTTTCGCAATGTCCCTCCCCCCAGGAACCCAGTTAGGCAGATACGAAATTCACTCGCGACTTGGCGCAGGCGGGATGGGCGAAGTGTATCTGGCCTGGGACAAGAAACTGGACCGCAATATCGCGCTCAAGATTCTTCCAACTGAACTAGCAGCGAATAGGGATCGATTGCGACGCTTCGATCTGGAAGCAAAGGCTGCGTCGGCCCTCAACCATCCCAACATCATCACGATCTACGAGATCGAACAGATTGATTCCCTGAATTTTATCGTCACTGAACTGATCGAGGGCGAGACACTTCGGGGACGCATGCAAATTGCATCTCTGAAGCTCAGGGAAATTATCGATGTCGCAATTCAGGTGGTGAGCGCGCTTTCCGCCGCTCACGGTTCGGGCATCGTCCATCGCGACATCAAGCCAGAGAACATCATGATCCGTCATGACGGCATTGTGAAAGTGCTGGACTTCGGTTTGGCAAAGCTAGCTGGTGGCTTATCGGATGAAGTAGTTACTCCTGAGGCGCCCACACGACCAGTCGTTCACACGAATCCTGGTGTGGTTATGGGAACGGCCATCTACATGTCGCCGGAACAGGCACGAGGCAGTAGCGTCGACGCGCGTACTGACATCTTTAGCCTCGGAGTTGTGCTGTATGAAATGGTAACTGGCCGTTTGCCATTCGATGGATCGACAACGACTGAAATACTGGCGTCTGTGCTTAGCGACAAGCAGCCACAACCGTTGGCGCGTTATTCAAGAGATGCGCCGGCCGAGCTTGAGCGGATCGTTACAAAAGCCCTGCGCAAGGATCGTGAGCAGAGATATCAAACTGCGAAGGATCTGTTGCTTGATTTGCAAAACTTGAAACAACAGTTGGAGTTTGAGTCAAGGCTTGAGCGCTCCATCCCGCCTGGGGCGGAAGCAATTTCAACCTCCCCGTCTACAATCAGCGCGGCGCCCATATCAACAGCAGCTCTTAGTCACTCAACTGGAACTCCACTAAAACGGCGTCGGATTCTTGCAATACTTTTGGCGATTGCAGTTGTTGCGACCTTCGGTGTTTCTTATCTCTGGTACTCAGCGAGATCTGCCAGGGCTATTACTTCGATAGCAGTTCTTCCGTTCATAAACGCGAGCAATGATTCAAACTCAGAATATCTCTCCGACGGGATTACTGAGAGCATAATCAGCAATTTGTCGCAACTACCGCAACTCAAAGTAATGGCCCGGTCAACCGTTTTCCACTTCAAAGGCAAAATAACCGATCCACGTGAAGTGGGACGACAACTTGGTGTTCAAGCGGTGATGTCCGGAAGATTACTGCGGCAAGGTGATCATTTGATTGTTCGTACCGAACTGGTGAATGTTGCAGATGGTGCCCAGTTGTGGGGAGGTGAATACGATCACGAACTTTCCAATGTGCTTGGTTTGCAACAGGACATATCTCGCGAGATCTCGGAAAAGTTGCGTTTGAGGCTGACAGGTGAAGAAAGAAAACGTTTAACCGAACGCGACACAACAAATGAAGAAGCCTACGAGTCTTACTTAAGGGGCCGTTATTTTTGGAATAAGAGAACCGGAGAAGGAATAACAAAAGCCATAGACCAGTTTCAACAGTCGATCGATCACGACTCGAGTTATGCCCTTGGCTATGTTGGGCTGGCGGATTCGTACGCGCTGCTCGAGGAATATGCCGGTGTGCCTTCAAATGAGACGTTGCCTAAGGCCAGAGCGGCCGCAGATCGCGCACTCGCTATCGACCCTTCACTCTCCGAAGCTCACGTCTCATCGGGACTTATTTTTCAACAGATGTGGCGATGGTCTGAAACGATGGAAGAATACAATCGGGCTATCAACCTCAATCCAAACTATCCGACAGCGCACCATTTTCTTTCTATTTATTTCAGAGCGCAGGGACAACTTGATGATTCATTAAGGGAGATAAAGCGGGCGCAGGAGCTTGATCCCTTATCGTCAGTAATTGGTCAGAACGTCGCTGAAATTTATCTTCTGAAGAACGACGTCAACTCGGCGATTCAACAGTGTCAACGAATCATCGAGGTTGACCCAAACTTTCCAGGCGCACACGATGAGCTTGGATTTGCATATCTTAAAGCGCGGCGCGACGAAGAGGCATTGGGTGAGTTTCGAAAGACAGTTGATTTGTCCGGACGAACAGCCCGATACCTGGGTGATCTTGGCTACTGCTGCGCCGTCACCGGAAAGCGTACAGAGGCTCAAGCGATATTGAGGGAACTAGAAGAGAAGTATGACCATCGCGAAGCGGTGGGCCAGTATTTAGCCGCCGTGTACACCGGTCTTGGTGACAAAGACTCAGCGTTCAGGTGGTTGGACAAGGACCTGGAACGGCGCAGCGGTATTCGCTTGCCATTTGTCAGGTGGTGGTTCACTTTTGACAGGCTGCACGACGATTCCCGTTATGAAGCTCTACTAAAAGACATCGGGCTGAAGCAATAGTTCTACTCCACATCAATCATCCAGATGTTTCCGGTGGTCTCGGCATACTCATATACGATCTGATTGCCCAGTGGTGACCATGATGGATAACGAACAAACGCATTCAGCTTCTTGTAGTGAGTGACCTGACGCTCCTCTTTCGTACTCCGCGAATACCAGAAAACATTCCAGTAACCATCTCGAAAGCCTGCAAAACCAATCTTGTCGCCATCCCGTGAAAAACTAAATGCCCAACTTTGACCGCGACCGGTATTGAGCTGGACCACCTCGCCACCCGAACTCGGAATGATGGCGAGGAAATTGTCGTCTCCGCGTTTCATCTCGAATGCAATGTACTTTGAGTCGGGAGACCAGCAAGGAAACCCCATCGCCTCCTTATCGAACGTGAGCTGTTTTGGTTCACCGCCCTCTACGGAAACTACCCAGAGGTTTGTTGTACCGCTTTTTTTTGAATTGAAAGCAACCTGTTTTGCGTCGGGCGAGAGTTGCGGAAACGTTATGTCCTGCGACAACCCGAATAATTTTCTTTCACGACCGCTTTTAAGGTTCATGGCCCACATCTCGTCACGACCTTGCCGTTCAGAAAGGTAGGCAATCTGCTCGCCGTCCGGAAACCAGCTTGGTCGCTGATCAGTCTCCGGATTCGTCGTCAATTGAGTCTGGTTTTCTCCATCAGCACTCATCACGTATACATCCGCCTGGGTGCCAACGCGGGTTACGTGGTATGCGATCCGTGTCCCATCTGGAGAGAACACGGGCGAGGAATTGCGATAGCTCGTGTCACGCGTTAAAGCAACAGGTTCCGCGGCCTCAGTCGGTTTTGCATTGAGAGGAACAGTCCAAAGGTTGCTTTTGATTGCGAGTATTCCGTAGGCGAGCTTTTTACCATCCGCTGAAATGGTCAGTCGCTTGTAACGTCCTAAACCTGGACCAACAATCTCGACGGGTTCACCAACTGATTCCCCAGTTTCCGACATCGCTATCCTTGAAATACCGAAGTTCAGGTTCTTACCAAACGAAGCGAAGTAGATATATTTGCCATCAGGCGAATAGACTGGATCGTAACCTCTGAAGATTTTCTTCGGCGCGGAATCATCAATGCCAACCGTCCAAAAGTCAGTCTTTTCCGGATCGTAACAACCAAAAACTATTTGTTTTCCATCCGGCGACCACGCTGGAGAGCCGTGTCCGCCAGCCGGGTTACCCACCTGGGTAATCTGTTTTGCCTCGCCGCCTTGAGATGGAATCACCCGAATTGTCGATGGTAATAACGCGCCGGAAGCAATTGCTCCGAGGTCATCGCCGATGCCAGCTGATTGAAAAGCTATCTGCGAACCATCCGGAGACCATGATGGGTAAGAGCCAGTTTCCGTCAGTTGTTTAGCTGTCCCACCCATGGAAGGCACAATCCAAATACCGCGGTTCTTCGACGCATAGGCGATCAACTTTCCATCAGGCGACCATGCGGGTTCAAAATTTTGCGCACCGTCCGAAGTAAGTTGCACCTCTCGCCCGCCGGCAGTGAACTGCTTTACGTAGATCTCAAAGTTTCCACTTCGGTCGGAACTGTAGGCCAAAGAGTTTCCATCCGGTGAAAGTGAGGGGTAACAATCGAATCCGGCCCAGCTTGTTACTTGAGAGCCCGGTAGTAACCGGGCCGGCGCAGTTGTCTGAATGTTTAGTGTCGGCGCTGTTCGAACTTTGAAAAAGTAGTACAGGCTTGCTATCGCTGTTGCCAGGAACAGCAATGCAATTGCGGCTGTCAGTTTGTTGTTTTTTAGTCGCTCGATTGGTGTAGTGATGGATTCAGTTGACCTGGCTGGTTGAAAGGCCCTTGTTGTTGCTGAACCTGAACCGTAGTCTTCAACGGGAGCAATCGAACGGTCGAGTTTTGCCTGGAAGTCCAGATCTTCTTTGAGACTTCTCAAACTCGAAAGCAGTTCATTGACATTCTGGAATCGTTCAGCTCGATCCTTACGGAGGGCTTTATCTACGACAGCAACCAACTCAGGTGGAGTTGACGGCGCAATAGCCGACAGTGATTGAGGCTCTGACATTAAGATAGCTGCGAATACATCACTCGGGGTTTCGCCGGCGAATGGTCCTTTGCCAGCGACCATCTCGTAAATCACGGTGCCTAGATTGAAGATATCCGAGCGTGCGTCAACCGATTGGCCGCGAGCTTGTTCGGGAGACATGTAGCCGATTGTTCCCATCACCACGCCCGACCCGGTTCTTATTTGTGTGGGCGCTTCTGAGATGGGTTGAACGAGTGCGGGTTCAGCTAGTTTTGCGAGGCCGAAATCAAGCACCTTCACATAGCCGTCGGGGCGAATCATTATGTTTTCCGGCTTGATGTCACGATGGATAATCCCAACTTTGTGAGCCGCAGCTAATGCGTCAGCGATCTGAATCGCAATATGCAAAGCCTCGCGAAGGTCTAATGGGCCCTTGGCCAGGCGCTGCCGCAGAGTGGTTCCCTCGACAAACTCTGTTGCGATCATCAAAGTCGAATTCGCTTCACAGATCTCGTAAATCGTGATGATGTTTGGATGATTTAATGCTGAGGCGGTACGAGCTTCCTGCTCAAACCGGCGCATGCGGTCGGTATCTTTCATTACTGACGCCGGGAGAACTTTAAGTGCGACTTTGCGATTAAGCCGAACATCGTTTGCCAGGTAGACTTCACCCATTCCACCGCGTCCAATAGATGAACTTATCTCGTATGAGCCGAAATTGTCTCCAGATTTCAATTCGGTCCCTGAAAAAAGAGCAGAGTGGGCGATCGCGGGTGAGTCAATAAAGCTGCCATCCTTTTCATTCGCTTTGATGAGCGATTCCACTTCCTTCAGTAAGGCTTGGTCTTCACGGCACGCGTTAGACAAAAATGCTGAGCGCTCAGATGGGTCAAGTCTGATCGCTGAATTGAAGATTTGTTTTACTTGTTGCCAGCGTTCCGGCGTCATGGTTCTTCTGGCCGTTCAAGGATAACCGTGCAAAAAGGTCCTAGGGAACCAGCAGAAGACGGTTCCATTGCTGTCGAAGATTACCCAGTAACGGATTAAAGCACAAAGATAAGAAGCCTAACTCTGCGTCGGTACGGACTTCCGCGTTACTGCGTTACAAAAAAAGTCGGAATTTTGCCGACGCGCGAACCCTTAGAGTACCGCGAGCGACCGGATGCACACTCAATCTTCCGTTGCGATTCTCACGATCGCTCGGTTGAGTGTGGCATCCGATCGCTGCGCTCGCGGTACTGTAAGGGTCGTATCCAAACCATCAATTTGCGGGATTGGTCAGTACCGACACGCGGTAGCGTTGGGTGAGCCTTTAGTTAACGTCAAGCAGATATATAAAACGAGGCGCACGCGACGCTACCGCGCTTATTGACCGGTCTCGCATTGCCCGATAGGCCTACTACCCTCTGAAATGCCCTCGCGGAAAAACATCGTCAGAAAACAAGAATGTGATTGTTTGTTGCACAGAGAAACCGCTAAGAACTAAGAAGAAACGCAGAGAGACGCAAGGAGGAATCAGAGCTTGTTTACCAGGTCGCAAAACCAGAAACCGTCTCTCTCGACAACCTCGCCCTTCTTGAACACGACCCTCTCTCTGAAGTTTGGGCCATCATAGACGAACGTGTGAAACTCACCATTCTCGCCACATGGGTCGACCTCAGCTGGTAACGCAGCTAAGAAATGTTCATCTATTGTCTGACCAACAAAGTCAGAGCCAAGCACCTTCGCGTTTGTACATGTCACTATTGCCTTGAAACCCAGCGACATAAACTCCTTTACGAACTCGGAAGTATCTCTCAACCACACAGGATACAAACCACGTAGACCATGGCGAGCGAGGAAATTGTCTCGGTATGTCTTTACATCTTCGAGAAAGAGATCTCCAAATACGATCGAGTCGATTGCTGAATACTCAGAGCAAGCCTCAACAAATTTCGCCTCATACTCATCATTCGTCGCACCTTTTGAGATTGCCACTTGATGCAATGGCAAACCTAAACTGGCTGCCTGGGCTGCCAACAATTCTCGGCGGACACCATGCATACTGACCCTGTCGTAGTCTTCCGTGAGGGTGGTAAGAAGTGCCGCCACTTTGTAACTACGGGACTGCTGTATCTCATGCAGCGCGAGACAACTATCCTTCCCTCCACTCCACGACACTAACACTTCTTCCATATATTCGTAGGGCGGCCCTCCGTGGCCACCCCCCTCCGAACCTCAGGCTCTAAAAGGAATCAGGTCTCTATAACAACCCCGTATAAGGATAAAACTGAGGAACTGTGACATATCCGTCTTTAACCGGGTTCATAACAATGTATTCCATATTCTCTTGCAGATCGAAATCGTTGCGAATTACATGATCGTGCAATCCTTTTTGCCATAGACGTTTTTGGAGAAAGTGTTCCGGCTGAACCCGAGGCCAATTTCTCAACTCAACCACCTCTGGTCGTAGAGTCGCTCTCCAATCCATCAACGCGGCGATCAATGGACCATCTTCCTTTTTACCTTTTTTGATTACACTAGAGGCCGGTAGATTGACCTGGCGACTTTCGACGACCTCACGACTGCGCTTCCAGTATTGTTGAGTAGTATAGTTTTTGAACAGTCCGATCAGATTCGGCAGCTTCTTTTCCGGTTCCCGAACTCCGGCCAGGAAATGAAGATGATCAGGCATCAAAGTGAAGCCGCGCAAACGCATGTGTTCCAGAGTCTGGTAGCTGAGGAGACACTTTAGAACGTTCTTCGCCAATTTGACATCGGCAAACCGAGGGCGCCGCGAGTCTGCGACTAAAGAGATCGCACAGAGCTGCCAGGTTGAATTGTAATCATATCCGAGGAGACGAAGAGTGTTGTAACGACGGGGAAAGAGAAAATCAAGCTGAGGCATTAGTGAGGAACCTCGCAAGTGAGAATTTTAAAGCGTTGCGATTATAGACTCGTTAAGTCTGAATTAGTAATGTGACCTTTGTTTTAAATTGAGTACAAGAAACAAGTAATCGACTCAAACGAGTTGGGGCGCCCGCGGAGGGACGCCCCTACTTCTCTTTGAGATAGGCGTTAAGGCTTTCGGCGGCGGCGAAGGCTCCGCGGAAGGTGTAGATGTCGTCGAGTTTCCAGGCGCCATCTTCCTTAATAAACACAAAGGAAGTAAGTCGTGTGTCGCCGGGATAGTTTGTGCCCTTGCCCCACTCGTACCAGACATCAATAAGCGCTCTGTTGTCATATCGTCGAGACCCGATCACAGCGAAGGTAGTCGGATAATCCCATGAGCCGACGAAAGTACCGTTGCCGGGGAAATCCGGATTGTCTGCCTGGTCCTTAAACGTTTTGACTTTTTCCTTGAGCGCTTCCCGGAGATTTTTTGAAAGCCATTTTGCTTGAGCGGTATTGTCGGAAACGATGCTGGGCCTTTCGCGCTGGACGTACGTGAAGAATTGCTTGAACGTAGCCAGGCAATCTGGCGGCGCCGGTTTGGCTGCGGATGGCCTGACTACTTCCTTGATACCGACCGGTTTTTGACTCAGCGCAGTTTGTAAGGATAAGAACAACACCATCGTCAAAAGCATGACTTTCAGCGTGTGTTGGCGACCTTCCGGTAGAAAACTGAACCCGCTGGTGGACATATAATTGATCTCCGAATGAGCCAAATAGACCAGGCAAACAGGGATGTCAGATAAAGTTTTGATAGGAAAAGTGGTAGCGCATACGGGACTCGAACCCGTGATCTCTGCCTTGAGAGGGCAGCGTGTTAACCAACTACACCAATGCGCCGCAGTGGTTCCAGATTATAGGTGGGGCACCTCGGAACGGCAAGTTTGCGTTGCTGATCCTTCAGGTCAGTACCGACACGCGGTAGCGTCGGGTGAGCTTTATGTAACGTGCAGCAGCTAATAACACGAGGCTCACCACCCGACGCTACCGCGTGTCGGTACTGACTACTCGAGCCTTGCGCTGGCCGGCGGGGCAGAGATTGAGGAAGTTGCACATGCGGCAGTGACTTGCAGGATTTACCGGAAAGTCGGCGGGCTCTGAAGAAGAAACAATTTCCCGTATTGACTCGTCAATCGCTTCCGCACAAACCTGGCCCAAAAGCATCTCGGGAGGCAATTGAAACTCCACGTTAGGATCCAGGAAATGGAGCGTAACTATGATTTGCCCGTCAACCGTTATTGGTAGCAGTTCTTTTACCGCCAACGCATAAGCCTGCATCTGCAATTTGTAATCAAGCGCCGCACTTGTTATCGGATCCGTCGTTGAAGTGTCCGGTTGGTCCAATAGCGTCACACTGTTTTCAAAGTCAAAAGAAAATTGGCCCGAGCTCGATTTACGCGTCTTCTGACTAACATTAACCGTCTCAACTACTGGCGTCAGCTTTGGAGTTTCTTTGATCCGCGGGATCCGATTTGTCTTGAAATCGATTATCTCCACTTTCAACGAACCATCTTCGAGCTGTGTTATCAAGAGCTTATCAATCGTTCCTGTCAGAATTCCGTTTGGCCTTCGCAGCCGGAAACTCAATTCACTCCAAAGGCCGGGTTGGTTAATGGGAACCTTCTCGTCGGTTTTGAAAGTGGCAGAATTGATTCGCTGAAACAACTGACTCCCGAGATAGTTCTGCGCAAGGGGCAGCAACTCTTTCACGGCGACATCGGTCTGAATGTCAAAGAGCCGATCACCTAATTCTGCCTGTCGCAAACGCACTATATCGAGAAAGCTTTCGCGTAACCTGATTTCTTCATCTTCACCCGGTTGATATAGTTCACAGAAGCGATGGATCACCGCACCTTTTAAGGTAGCGGTAAGATTCGCGGGCGGCTCTGGTGCTTCAGCACTATTCCAAACAGCTACTTCCTCCGCCGATGGTAACTTCAAAACGCGGTCGAAGTAATACTGGCGTGGACAACGCTGGTAGTTGATTAATTGCGTAACACTAAATCGATAGACCTCGGTATCTCTTTCGGATGCTACTGGCTCAAGCAGGGGAAAAGTGGTCGTTAGATTGTCGCTTAGCTCTTCGGGTTCATTGATCGCAACTGAATCGGTCTGACGTTGCCCCTCGTCGACTTTCAGATTGAAGGTGAGTTGGAGTTGTGCATCGTCGCCCAGGTCAACCAGGCCGTCGCTTGTTTGATCCTGAAGTTCAAGGGCCTGCCAGATTGTCTTGAGCCATGAGTCTGGCTTTCCGTTGAGATGCTTTAACTCGTCCACAGCACCCGACAGAATCAAACGGTCCTGGGCCCGGGTTGCAGCGACGTATAACAGCCTCGTGCCTTCGAACTCTTCTCGCAAAACCTGTCGTCGTTCAAATAGTTCGTAGGTCAACCCGGTCACTTGTTTTCCGCGGCCATCAGGGACTTTCAAAGTCAATCCGTCGTTGCGGTCCAAAAGAAAAACAACATCGGAAGAGATCCTGGCGAGGCGTTGTAAATCAGGAATGACCACAATGGGAAATTCGAGGCCTTTAGCCTGATGAATCGTCATCAACCTGACAGCGTTAGCTGCTTCGTCGATCTGTCCTTCACTTTCACGACTACCGATGGCTTCGAACTCTTCAACGTAACGAACAAAGTCCCGAATCAGATAATTGCCGGAGCGTTCAAACCGGGCTGCGAGTGTAAACAGCCGCTGAACGTTGGCGAGTCGTTGTGCGCCATCAAAATTCGCGGCTATGACCGTCATGTATTCAGATTCATGGACCGCAAATCGAAGCAGGTTCTCGATGGTGTAATGGTGGCGCCGGGTGATCAGTTCATGAATCAGCTTTGCCGCGCGATCGAGTAGTTCGTGTTCCTCGGTGCTAATGAATGAAATTGAATGGTGCTGCCGCAAAGCCGTGAACAGACTTCGAGTTATCGTTGACGTCTTAAGTGGATCGTTCGCACCATTTTCTGTTTTGGGCGCACATCGAAGTGCGAGCAGCGCATTATCTGATAGGCCGCACAAAGGCGAACGGAGAACGGCGGCCAGGGCCAACTCATCAGTTTTATTGTCCAGAAAGCGTAAGAGCTGAATGAGATCACTAATCTCCTCACGCTCGTAGAATCCGCGCCCGAGTACTGTTTGATACGGAATATTTTCCCGCCGGAAAGTTGACTCGTAGATCTGCACATTCGTCATTGCGCGGAACAGGAGCGCAAAGTCGCAGTACTTTAGATCCTGATTATCCTTCATCAATGAATTAATGCGGCGCGCGACTTGTAACGCATCCAGCTCTCGTGAATCAGTCTCTGCTTCAGGACCTTCTTCAGTCGTTGGAGTCGTGCTCACCAGCAACTCGACGAGCGGTCCTTCGTCGCGACTTTCGCGTCTTGGCTCGCTGTCTTCATGTTCTACATAACCAAGGTCTTTGACTTCATCCCACGACGAATCTTCCGGTACCTTGAAAAGCCTGGCGAATAAGAGATTAAAAAAGTGAATGAGTGGAGGTTGACTGCGAAAGTTGAGTCGTAAGGGTACCTCTATGCCACCTGCGGCGGCCAAGATCGAAGTCATCTCTCGGAAGACATCTACATCTGCTCCGCGAAAACCATAGACCGACTGTTTGCGATCGCCGACGATAAAGAGATTGGCCGTCCTTTGCCCTCTCGATAACGCAAGCTTTTCGAGCAGCGTTCTTTGTAATGCATTCGTATCCTGGAATTCGTCTACCAGAAAAAACTTATAGCGCTCCGATACTCGCGCGATCACTTCCGGTAATTCCAGTAAGTCGATTGTGCGTGTCTCAAGGTCATCAAAATCCAGAGCCGACAATTTGTACTTCTCTTCGTTAAGGCGTTCATGAATCCGTGTCAGTACACTCACGATCTCAAGCGCATAAGTGCCCGCAAAGAGATCAAGGCAGATCTGTGGTATTCGTCCACCCAATTCTTTTCCCCAGACGAGTTCGTCAAGGACCTTGACTTGCTCAACCACGGAACCGCGCAGACCCGGACGCAGGTTTCGAAACGAGTCGATTGTCTGGCAATAGTCGGCCAGCGTGTCGTGCTCCGGAATCTGTTGCAGTAACTCCCGGAAGTTGGGCCATGCGCTACTGACTTCGGCGTGATTCTGTTTGCTCTTCTCGGTTGTCCTGCGGACGGCAAGAAATGCGGCCATC
Organism: Pyrinomonadaceae bacterium; assembly: GCA_035646955.1. Taxonomy (GTDB): domain Bacteria; phylum Acidobacteriota; class Blastocatellia; order Pyrinomonadales; family Pyrinomonadaceae; genus PSRF01. The sequence continues at coordinate 26,958 of DASROI010000331.1, read as the reverse complement.
GCGGCGTCGAGTTCGCCCAAGGAAACGTGTAAGTCGACTTCTTTCGCATGGATCCCGGCAGTTTTCAGTGCCAGTTGATCGAGCGGAACACCCTGTCCTCGCACTTCACGATAGAGTTGGGCCAGTGAGGCAGCTAGCCGGCTGCGGCCAAGTCCGAGAGTTAGTCGAGAGATCTCGACATGCCCGTTCGTAATGAATTCCGAAAGAACTTCCTCCACCGTTGCGTCAAGTAACATTGCGGCCCGGTGTTCATCGAGCAATAAGAACTGCGGATCAACTCGAGCCTCAATGGGAAATTCCTTTAGCAAGCGCGCACAGAATCCGTGAATCGTGGTGATGACTGCCCCATCAAGCGTACGCTTGTAACTGAGCCAGTGGCGCCGCTCGGTAGGTTCTGCGCTTCTAAGAATTGAGTTGAGTTCGGAGCGCAAGCGCTCGCGCATCTCGTTTGCCGCGCGGTTAGTGAAAGTGATCGCAACTATTTGATCGATTGATAGCTTATGTTGTCGCAGGATGTGGAGATAGCGCTCTACCAGTACGGTTGTCTTTCCTGAGCCTGGACCAGCCGTAACCGACACATGGTTTTTTATCTCGTACGCGGCAGCTGCCTGTTCCGGCAAAAGCTCGCGCTTATTTTGCGACATGCTCAATTCTTCTTCTTGTCGATTCGGTATCGATCGTAACGACACACGGCAGTGAAATCACAAAAGCGACAGGTCTTGTCGCGTTCGGCGGGATTTACCAGGAACCGCCCGCTCCGCATTCCATCGAGGAACTGCCAGATCTTCTGGATTGCTTCGCGCCTGACTTCTTCCCATTCTTCATCACTCAGCAGGGCGTTCACTCGCGGATTAATGCGCAAGTACTCATTCTTACTCTTGCGATGAATGCCTCGATTGCGACGGTCGTTCGAACCTCGGATGATGTAGTAACCACCACCTGCGTTTGCATATCCCGGCAAAATCAATCGCTCGAGGGCTTCGAGGTAGATGGGAATCTGCAAGCTTCGCCCTGAACGAATGTCGTCTTTACTTTGACCGGTAGAGAGCTTGTAGTCGTAGGCTATGAAAGTATTATCACCGGCGAGATCCACGCGATCAATTTGTCCGTTGATCTTAATGGTTTCAGTGCCGACAAAAGTGTCGCGCGAGAGTTCAAGCGGCTCTGCTGTGGATGCCGGATCCCTCGTTGAAAACCGTGAATTTCCGAAAGCAACTTCGAAAAATGCAGGTAACACACCGTTCGCGGCGGCTTCCTGCTGCAGACCAATCTCGTATAAGAGAACCTGGTCCAGTAAAATTTTCCTGATCTCTCGATCAATCTTCCAGATTTGACGATTCAACGGAGGTACGACCCGCTCGTGTTCATCGAAAACCTTGTCAGCGATTTCAGCCAGCTCCTGGCGAAGCGCACCCTGATCGAGTTGATACAAAGCGGTACGACGATAACCTTCAAAGAAACGTCGCAATATGTCGTGCAGGAGTTTGCCGGCATCGATCGCCTGAAGATCGAGAGCGGCCTCGCCGCGAGGCTCAAGCCGCAACACTCGTTGAGCAAAAAACCTAAACGCACAATTGCCGAAAACGCTTAGGCCACTTGCGCTGTGAATCGAATCCGGACCGAACCGACCTGCCAAAAGACTCAATAGACCAGGATCGGTTAGTTGCCCGTCGTATGATCCGAAAATACTGCTTGCGCGTTCGCGTTCGATCTCAATTCGTCGCAGCGCGGCGTCAGTAATAAATCCATCGTTGCGCGCGACGCTCAGCAGTCGTTTCAGCCTCGGCTGGGACAGAAGTTGTGCTTCATCCCCTGAGTGTTCGTGCCGTTCCTGCTGGCGCACGAGTCCCACACTGAGCTCCTCGGCACTACTTGCGTCTGCGAGCTTTTGTCCGTCGTAATCGCGACGGACGATCTCGGTTTCCAGCTTTAACGGAGCGATCGCACGTCGTAACTCGTCGATATAGTAAGAGGCGACGGTCTCCGAATCGTCTTCGAGCATTAGCGGACGCAACAGGTATAGGCGCTCGGTGGCCCGGCAAGCTGTTTGATAAAAATAGTGTTCCTCTTTCAGAAGCGTGGCGGGCGAAATGTCTTCGAGGGTTAGACCGTATTGTTTCAGGCGATCTCTTTCCTCATGTGGGTAGATCCAATCGCGAGAAGTTCGCATTGGGAATCCACCTTCGATCAGACCGGCGACAAAGATCGCTCTAAACCGCAAACCACGAACGTCAGTTGCTTCCAACACCCGAAGCCCGCCACGGTCTGCGGCACCAAGCTCCTGCGACTGCTCGGAGAGCGAGCGTTTAACTTCTCCGATGAAAGAGGGCAGTCTCGTTTTGGGCCCAAGGTTCTCGCCGTCGATCTCCTTTTGGACCATTTCAATACTCTTAGTTGCCGCTATCAACGCGCGTCGCATTGACTCGAGAGCGTTGAAGTTCAGCATCACTTGCGGCAGTTCACGTTCGTCGACGGAGCTCTTGGTGGGTTTTACGATCTGTTGCCTGAACTCCAACCGTTCGAGGAGTCGCATCAAGTGCGGTCGGAATTCAGTTGTTGTGCTTTCGCGCGGAATTGCCCTGACAATTTCGACAAAACGCCGAATGACGAGAATGGTCCAGGCGATCGTTGAAGGATGGACATCGCGTGAGGGTCGTCGCTTCTTTTCTACACCTTTGTCTTCGAGCTTAACAATTTCCGCATTTTCAACCTGGTCGGCGACATCAGCCTCGCGTTCGGATGCTCCCGCGTCGATACTTAACAACTCTTTTGTAGCGTCAGCTGCGGGTAACTCTCGGATTAGTTGAGTGGCCCGCCCGATCCACGCATTTACAGGCAGATCACTGCCGACATAGGCGAAAGTATTCTCGAGCGAATCTGCATCCCAGAAACCTATGCGGTAACGAATCTTTAACCGGGTTACTATCTCGGCGTTGAGCTCAACATCGGTCTCATCAAGTAGCTGACTAAACTGCTCATCAAAATTACTCGAGAGCGCCTGTAAGTCATCGTCACCAAGTCTGAAATACTCCGATTTGACAAGATCTGCTATGTCGGAGACTCGGAAATTCTCTTCGGCCGGGGTCTCTAGCAAAGACAGCAACTTTACGACTGCTCGAATGGACGGCACATCCACAGCGTCAATTCGAGGCGAGAGCCTGCATGGAATTCCCTCTTCGCGCATTACCCGCGCGATGGTTGGACCATAAGAGGCGCGTTGCCGAACTATTAACGCTATATCTGAAAGCTTGAATCCCTCGTGACGAAGGCGCTTTATCTCGCGCGCAACGGTTCGAATCTCTGTATCCCGATCGCCGCACTCCATGTACCGGATATTTGATTGATCCAGCTCGACGGAGTCATTGTCGTCAGGAGCTTGAGCTGCCGATACAGACGTGTTGAAGAGGTTTTCACGCAAGTTCGCGAGTGGCCCAACAGTCGGCTCTACTTCATCAGAATACTTCACTTCGAAGTCGCTCATACTTGAAAGTTGAGCAATTGTTTCTTGAAACGGAAGGAAGATTTCCGGATTGCGGTCGTCGTGATTGAGATTGATTAACGTTGCTGAGAGTCGCGGAATCAACTGGCGGAGAATCTCACCTTGTACCGGTGTAAAGTCGAAGAATCCGTCAAGGACTAACAGCTTTACGTTTGACAGCCATTCCGGAACAGAATTGTTGCGTAGGACCTGTAGTGCTCGAAGTTGATCGGCATCGTCTTCAGTTAGCTGATTAGTTTCGAGGAGGGAAGAGTAGGTTGAATAGATGAGTGAAACTTCGCGGTCATAATCACTCTGAGATCGTCCCGAAGATGCGTCGGGTGAAACATCATGCGTTCGCGCCTCGATAATCTGCGCAACTTCCTCCGGAGTCTTCGCGGCGCGTTGAATCTCACCCATTAGACTTGTAACGCTGTTAACGCATCCGTCACGAGCTGCGAGCGGCGCGAACGCTTTAAGCTTTTGCTCAGCGACTAATTGACTGAGTACTTGTGAGATCAAACTTCGTTTTAGCGGCAGTTCGTCCTGGTCAATTCGGATACGAGGCGCGAGAAGTTTTCCCTCTGGATCAGATGCGCCGGATAGTATCCGACGTATAAAACCGCGAAAAAGGTAGACGGGCAGCTCGCCCCAAATACCGCGATTCGTAGAACCGTCGAGCAGGCGTTGAGTAACCAGTTCCAGTAGCGGCTGCGAGGCGGCAAGGTAGATAAAGCTATCGCTCTGATGGTTAGCTACAAGGTTAGAGCAGCGTTCAATTAAGCGGGTGCGGTTATTTCCGAGAAGAGGTCCGAGCCAAATTTCATTCAATGAATTGTCTTTCACCTGAGAAAGTCTTTTTCAGTTATTTTTAGGATTCGCCTGCTCCCGCTGTTTGTGATTGTAAAAGCGGAAACGAGTCGTCTGGTTCGTCGAGATCTCCTGCGACAACATCAGGAAATAGACCACCGTCGTCGAGGGCCAGGGTTCGAGTCGCCTTGTCGATCGGTTCCATTGCTTCGATCTCGTCTCCCGCGATTGCACCACGTTCCTTGAATTTTCTGGCAGTGACCAGCACTCGCGCTTCGAGGGAGCGAACGCCTTTATTGTAGGCATCCAGCGCTCGATCAAGATTCTTGCCGATATCGTCGAAGTGGTTAGTAAAGACTCGGAGACGATCGTAAAGAGTCTTCGCGAGATTGCTGACCTCTTGAGCGTTTTCCGCCATCTGCTCCTGGCGCCAACCGTAGGAGACTGCTCTGAGCAATGCAATCAGAGTTGTCGGAGTAGCAATAATCACACGCTGAGCTATTCCGTCCTCGATCAATTTAGGATCGTTTTCGAGTGCTGCACTGTAGAACGTTTCGCCGGGAAGAAACAGCAAAACGAATTCCGGAGTGGGTTGAACGGTTTCCCAGTACGACTTGCGGCTCAGTGCCGTGATGTGGGTCCGGACCAGGCGCGCATGCTCTTTAAGTTTGGTTAAGCGCACTTCATCGTCAGTCGTCGAGATTGATTCGTAGAAAGCGTCGAAGGGTACCTTTGAATCGACCACGATGGTGCGGTTTCCGGGCAACCGCACGATGAGATCGGGGCGAATCCGGTTCTCTTCAGCGGTGACCGTTTCCTGCTCGACAAAGTCACAATACTGAAGCATTCCGGCGAGTTCGACGACGCGACGCAACTGGATCTCACCCCAGCGCCCACGCACGTGCGGCACGCGCAGAGCCTTCACAAGATTTCCCGTTTCGGCTTGTAACTGAGATTGAGATGTAGCGAGGGCTTTTACCTGTTCGCGCAACTCAGAATAAGCTCCCGCACGTGTCCTTTCGAGCTCGCCTATCTTTACATCAACTTTATCGAGCGAGTCCTTAAGAGGTTTTACGAGCTGGTCGATGGCGAGCTGACGCTGATCGAGGTCGCCTTTTGCCACCTCCTGAAACTTTTGCAGGTTTTCACGAGCCAGGTCGAGAAAAGACTGATTGTTGCTTCGCAGCGCGTCAGCAGATAAGGCTTTGAAGGCGTCGCCAAGCTTCTTCTCGGCGTTGCTTAGCAGCTCAAGTTTTTCCTGGTTGATTCGTCGTTCTTCTTCTAATCGGGTTTGAATCGAAGAGAGACTGGCAAGCGTGCGTGCATTCTCGTTCTGCAGCTCGTTAATTTGAGCCGTTTGCATGTCGAGTGTCTCGCGCACGTCCAGTAGTTGGCGATCTTTTCCGGACAAACGTTCCGAGAGCGTGGCGATTTCAGTCTCGCTATGAGTCCGACCACGGTCGAATTCGTAGCGAAGTTTTGAGCGACTGTTGAAATAGGCTAGCAGGGCGCCGATGACGATGCCGATGATAAGCATCGTCAAGGGGAAGAAATTCTCCATGCAACCGATTCTATCATTCGATCGCCTTGGCTTCTATCACGCTGTTTTGAAAGACGATTAAAGTTGTGTTGTGGGTGGGCCTTTAAGAATCCACTAACTGGATTAGTGGAATTCGCGACCCTCGTTTGGGTTGCGTGGTAGTCTGTCCAAGGCACGCTCGTTTGTTTCTACGCGTCAACTTTAAGCTAAAATCCGGCGTTTAGGGGATTTTGTGTGTGCAATCTCGGCTTTGTACAAAAAGTGACGTGCCAACAGTACAGCACTGCGAGCGAAGCGACCGGATGGTACAGCCAATTTACCAATCATTGGGATCTATGCGTAAAGTTGAGTGTACCATCCGGTCGCTTCGCTCGCGGTACTGTAATCATCGCTCGACACCCACCAGATTAGAGTTTTTGTGCAAGCCTGCTATCTCTGTGTTCTCTTGCCTCTGTATTGAAAGCTTTCTGTCTAACCAGAGAGTCACAAAGAACACTGAGGCGGCACAGAGAACCTATTAATAATTGATCCTTATTCTCATCGTCCCAGGCTCTTTACCAGTCGCTCGTAGATCTTTCTGGTGACGCGAACGTCATTAAGATTGTATTCACGTATCAAATTCAGCTTGCCCGCCTGGTAAAGATCAAAAACCTTGCTGCCCTCGACTTCCGCAGTCTTACTTGACTCGATACCCAGCACCCACGCAAGGTCATCGAGACTTACGGTCCTTCTCGCCCCGAGCCACCAGCGATGCATGGTGTCGAACACACCTCGAACGTTGAATTCGGCCAGGTTAACAAAATTGGGAACCTGTAGTTCGTTCACAATGCACCGTTGGAAGATGAACGGTAGGTCGAAGCCGATGATGTTATGTCCGACGATCTCATCAGCTTCGGGATCGAAATTCTTCATAAAGGCAAGAAAGTCTGCCAGCGTTTTCTTCTCAGGTTGTTCCTCGCCGTTTTCGTCGATCCCGAAGACAAACTCACTGGAATGCTGTTCAATGCCTACAAATTCAAGGCCCGGGATTGGCCCAACGTGAACTGCGATACAAAGTACCCGGCCAGACGTGGCGTTGAGTGAACCCAGCGCGTAACATCGTTCTTCTTCGGCGACAATGTCTTCCAGGTAGCGCTGTAGTTGTTCAACCCTCATGTTGCCCAGCCGCATCGAGCGCTCAAGTTGAGCGCCAACGCGTTCACGAAAATCAGGGACACTGAGCGTCTCAATATCGAGGGTATAAGCCCGTGGCAGAACCGGAGCCACCATCTGATGCTCGCGGTAGTGGTCCAAAGTTACTGGTTCGTACTCGGATGCGACGAACTGTGACCTGTCCTGGATGCCTTCAACCTTCCCGGTGATTCGCCACAGTCCAGGTCGAATAGAACCCAGTTGTTCGATGGTTTCGTTCCAGAGTCTGATGGTGATCGTGCCGGTTGAATTTCGGGCGTAGACTTCTTTGTAAGCTCGACCCTGCGGATTGCGTCGATCGCGAACTGCCGAAACAAAGAGCATCAACCAAACGCTCTCGTCGTTGGGCAATTCTGGAATTGGAATATTTCCTAGCATCCCTGGAGTGCGCCGGCCTGGCGGCGCTTTGTTACAACGTCACCTCGTTCGGGCAAGGAGTTTTGTCAAACCTCACCTCATTTTTCCCATCAGCATCAGCGCAATCATCTTATAGTCGCCCATGAACGACCAAAGTGGATACTGAAAAGTAGCAGGTCTGTTTTTCTCGATTACAAAATGGGCGAACCAGGCGAACGCGTAACCCGGAATTAGACCAAGTGGAATCAGCCACCATCTTCCTGACGCGACGAGGTAAACCATGCTAGCGGTGCCGATTATCGTGCCAATGAGGTGAAGCCAACGCGTTGCAGGCTTACTGTGTTCGGCAACGTAGAAGGGCCAGAATTCCGAGAATGATTTGTAGCGACCGTCGTCAGTCATGGATCCTCAGTAGTGCGGCTTCTAGACGGGGGGATCGGATTATTTAACGAGGGCGGCCACGGAGGGCCGCCCCTACAATTCTTCCGCAGGTTCGATATCAACGAGTTGCAAGTTTTCTTCGACGTGGGCAACGTGGCTCATCCCGATCAGGGCGGTGGTGATGCCTGGAGTCGAGCGAACGTATTGAATCGCAGTTAGTGAATCTTTCGATAGTCCAAATGCTGAGCGAACCTCGTCAGGTAAACCTTGCGCCATTCGTCCTTGCAGTATGGACGCGCTCGATACGACTGTCACTCCCAACTTTGCGGCGGCTTCAAGCGTGCTCAATTTTTCTCCGTCTACCAGCTGGTTGGCGAGCGTCATTGCTTCCGGCATAGCCAGATTGAAAGGAAGTTGAATGAACCGGAAGCCATTCGCGTCGCCTCCCACTTCACGCGCTAACTTGACCATGCGTTCAAGTGAATGAAACTCTTCTGAGTCGTCCGTGCTGCGGAAACCGTTCCATGTCGCGACGCCGTACATTTTTAACTTGCCCTGATTGCGATTCTGCTCGAGACCTTCAAAGGCGAGTCTCAAGCGATCGAAGAACTCGTCCTGGCTCACGTAACCAAGTTGTGACTCAGGATTGTGAATGTAATACACATCGACGCAATCGAGCTGCATGTTCCTGATAGATTGTTCCAGTTGATTCTGGAGATACGACGGCGTCATACAATGACTACCGCCGACAAAATCGTCGAACGAAGCAATACCACGATCTACGAAGGTCTCTTGTATGTATTCGCGGACATTTCGGGGAGGCGCCCCGTCAAAGGGAAGGTAGCCACCTTTTGTGCAGACAATAATCTCGTCTCGTGAAAAACCTTTCCGGGCAAGCGCGGCGAGTGCTCGTCCGATTGAACGCTCGCTCCTTTGAAAACGGTAGTTGGCTGCTGAGTCAATGACATTCGAACCGAGTTGGACGGCGCGAACAATAGCCTCGCTGTAGCGCTGGTCAGTCTCATCGTCAGGTTTTCCCAGATAGGTACCTAATCCGATCGACGAAATCTCCAGGCCATGTTGTGTTCGGAAATGGTTCTTGGCGGCTCGCTGTGCCAGTCTCTCCCGATAGCGACGAGTGCCTTCGGTAGTTGCGTATCCGGATAAAGACATATGGTCGATGTTATCACGGATGGCTTCTCGGCAACGTCCTAACTTGGCTTCTGTGAAACAAATGGCTTTGCACAAAAAGTCGAATTTTGTTGAGCCACCACTAGAGTACCGCGAGCGAAGCGACCGGATACCATGCTCAATTTTCAGCTATGATTTTTCACGATTGCTTTGTTGATTGTGCCTTTCTGTTTTCTGCGTCTTCTGTGGCGGGTACGATCTCCTCTCGCCGGAATTACTTTTCGATGTCGCTTATGTTAGTTTGAGGAAAATCAAGTTTTGGAACTTTGAGTTTTGCACGCTTCGAATCGTTGGAGCACTACTCACCATGGACCACTTTCTCAACTGGCAGAATTTTCAGGGCAAGAACTCTGAAAAATTCTTCAAAAACACTCTTTGGACCGGCGAACACGTGATGCTTGGCCTCAATTGTCTCGAGCCAAATCAACAACAATCAGTACATGCGCATTCTGGAGCGGATAAGTTTTATTACGTGCTTTCCGGAAAAGGCCGTTTCGTCGTAGGCGATGAAGAAAAAACCGTAGAGGCTGGAACGGTGGTTCTGGCGCCGGCTTCGGTGCCACACGGCGTAACAAACATCGGCTCGGAAAGGCTTTCACTGCTGGTGGCTATTGCTCCCGGCATCAATAAATAGACGATGGACACCAACCAGCTGCGTATCAAATCCGCGCTAGACATCCCGCCGGAGCACCTTAACGAAATTTCGCTTCAGACAGCGCAGTTCGTTTCAGACTATTTTGCCGGGATTACCGAACGCTCCGTCCGCGCTGCGAATTATGCCGGCAAAACACTCGAATCCATCGATACCGAGTTAAGCCAGGAACCAGTCCGACTTGAGACGCTCATGAGCGAATGCCGCGCAATGTTCGACTTGAGCAGGCACAACGGTCACCCGCGATTCTTTGGTTACGTAGCTTCACCTTCCACTCCCATTGGTGCTTACGCCGATCTCGTTGCATCGGCCCTTAACGCAAATATCACTTGCTGGCGTTCTGGACCAGCCGGAACTGAAGTTGAGCACTTAGTCGTAAGGTGGTTGGGTCAACTTATTTCTTATCACGACAACGCATCAGGGTTGCTGACGAGTGGCGGCTCAATGGCCAACATGATCGCGCTCTTAATTGCAGCGCGACGGACCCTTGGCTTGGAAGTTGGGAAAAAAGGACTCTGGCAATCCGGCACGCCGTTAACCATTTATGCTTCGAGCGAAGTTCACATGTCTGTTGCCAAAGCCGCGGACATTCTTGGCTTTGGACGTGACTCGATTCGCACTGTTGATTGCGACGCGCAACACCGAGTTGTTCCGGCCCGGCTCCGCAGTCTCATTCAAGCAGACCTGCAGAATGGACTTAGACCATCGTGCGTTGTCGCAAGTGCCGGCACAGTCAACACTGGGGTTGTCGATCCACTTGACGCGGTTGCTGATATAGCTCGTGAGTTCGGTCTCTGGTTTCACATTGACGGAGCTTACGGAGCGCCTGGCGTACTCGACCCCGGTAAGAAACACCTATTCAAAGGACTCGAACGCGCTGATTCGGTCTCTCTTGATCCGCACAAATGGCTGTATGTCCCGGTCGATGTTGGTTGCTTGCTGGTTCGCGACGCAAATTCAGCGAGTGCTGCGTTCCGCATTGAAGAAGCCGACTATATAAAAACTCATGGACATGCCGACGAGGAAGCCTTTGCTTTCTGGGATTATGGGATCGAGTTATCCCGACGCTTTCGGGCGCTCAAAGTGTGGTTCACGTTGCGCTACTACGGAGTGCAACGGATTTCGCAGTCAATTACTGAAGATAATGCCCTTGCAGCGTATCTGGCGGACCTCGTGAACAGGGCCGATGATTTTGAACTGCTCGCTCCAGTTGAATTGAGCATTTGTTGTTTTCGCTATTTGCCGAAGAACTTTGCCGGTCAACCCGGTAGCTCAACCGACAACGAGCGGCAAACCGCGAATGAAGGTCTAAACCAATTCAACGAGCGCTTGATGAGTCGTGTTCAAAGCAGCGGGCGCGCCTATTTGTCGAACGCCGTCATTGACGGTAATTTTGCACTTCGAGCTTGCATCACTAACTTCCGGACGACTAAGGCGGACATCGAGGAAACACTAACGGTGATTCGCGAACTTGCGCTCGAATTACAAAGATCGTGAGACTCTGAGGTTACCTTTGTGCAAAGCGGAGACATGACTTCGAATCGCTATCAACCTGAACTAAGCGTTGCTGTGGACCTCGCTCGCGAGGCAGGTGCGCTCATTCTCAACTTTTACGAGGGCCCGCTCGATATCGAACAGAAGACCAGTAGTGATGATAGCGAACCGGTTACTCAGGCCGACACGCTTGCAAACGAATTGATAGTCTCGAGGCTCGCGCGTGACTTTCCCGGCGACGGAATTCTCGCCGAAGAATCGATCGATACTGAGAGGAGACTCGACAAGTCGCGTGTCTGGATGGTTGATCCGCTCGACGGTACGAGTGGGTTCATTGCCGGCAATGGTGATTTTGCGGTTCAGATCGGCCTGGTCGAGGACGGAGTTTGTGTGGTTGGCGTAGTTTACTTGCCACTAAAGAATATTTTGTACCGAGCTGTGCTCGACCAGGGGACTTACATCGAATCGACTGATGGGACGGAGGAGCGCGCGCACGTTTCGGATCAAAAGATTGTTTCAAAGATGCGATTGGCTGCCAGTAGGTCGCATCGCAGTCCGAGGATGAACACTGTCGTTACAAGGCTTGGCTTTAAGGATGAAATTCGACGCGGCTCAGTCGGTATAAAGATCGGAATGATCATCGAACGCAAGTGCGACGTTTATATTCATCTTTCGCCCCGAACTAAGCAGTGGGATACTTGTGCCCCTCAGCTTATTCTGACGGAAGCCGGCGGACGGCTGACAGATCTATTTGGCGCGCCATTGAGTTATAACGTGCGTGAGTTGCAGAACCGCAACGGTTTGGTCGCAAGCAATGGCGTCGCTCACGATGAAATCATTGACATGATGGCCCCTCTACTTGATGAGTTTGGCCGTTATCCAGTTTGAACTGTTTGTCGTTCTACCCCTATGAACGCCCGAACAAAAGCATTTCTCGCCCGCTTCGCTTTTTGCCTTGCGCTCCTTCTCATTCTGACGGGCATCTATTACTGGCAACAGTTTAGAACAGCTGATTCAGCGGTTAACGCACAAGCTCAGACGAGTTTGAGTGTCTTATCCGGAAGTTTGGACCACCATCTCAGCGAGGCCGAGCTCTCTCTCCAGCGCTTTGCTGCCTCTGCTCCATTACGAAATTTTATCAAGACAGCAGAAGCTGAAACTGAAGCGAAGGCCTTGGACCAGAATGTTTCCGGTTTTGGATTGCCCGGAGATCTATACCAGGATCTGGTGGTGCTTTTGAAAGGCTCGGAGCACTTCACTTCGTTGGCTTTGTTCAACGAAAAGGGGCAACCGCGTTTTAAGCTAGAGCGACAGCCAAACGGAGCTGGGGGCGACTTGCTGCTGTTTCATAAAAGTGGCTTTCAACCTCCAACTCTTACTGATGAACTGGCACCCGATCAGTCTGTGGCCAACGTGGTAAATGGTCCGGTCATGCAACTAACAATTAAACTCACAGGAGATGATCGAGTAGATGAGACCGGACTACTTGTCGGCGAATTGAGGTTAGACGAACTCATCAACGACCTGACTGCCAGTCGTGAACCGCGTGATACGCAAGCCAATCCCTCTTCATTCGTAGCAGCGACGGACAATCAATCGCGAGTGGTTTATCTGTCCAATAAATCGACCAATGGCCAGGCGATAAATAGTATATTCCGCGAACTTGCTCCAATCGCTGCGGCCGCTGCGACTAATAAGAGCGGTCTCGAGCATGTGAAGACAGCTGAGGGTTCTGTATACGCAACAGCATTTTCCCCATTACCACGTTGGCATTTCTCATTGGCGGTGGGGCGCTCGCGAACGGCAGCGCTAAATGCAGTTCATCAATGGGGAATAATCGGACTTTTGCTATCGTTCGGGTTAGCACTGATCGGCGCAGTACTCCTTGAAAAAATAGCTCCCAAACATTCCCGCGGTATTCAACGAGTCACGGAAGATCTTTCCGCAATTGTGAAGGGCGAATTGGACCGGCGGATCGAGCTCAAGTCGAGTGACGATGCGCGCGGAATTGCCGACCGCATCAATGTTGTTACTGAAAGACTTCGTGCTCAAATTGCCCGTGAGGAAGAGTCGCGCCAGTTTGAATCCTTCGTCAGACTCTCAGCGATGCTCACACACGATTTAAAAAATGCGATCGAAGCGCTGTCCCTGATCGTGGGTAACATGGAGCGACACTTCGATAACGAGCAGTTTCGCGCCGACGCCTTGAAGTCTTTGACAGGCGCCACCGACAAGTTGAAAGGCATCGTTGCCCGACTATCGCGACCTTTGACGAGCTTGAGTGGTGAACATAAGCGGCCCACCGACGTCGATCTTGTGCCAATCATAAAGCGCGTGGTGGCGATTACAGCCGAACCTGAAAACCAAAAACACACTATCGATTTGAGGCTGCCCGAAAAACTTCACGCCCTCGTCGATGCGACACAAATCGAAGAAGTAATCGAGAATCTTGTGCTCAATGCGCTGGAAGCGATGACTAAACCCGGAGGTACGTTGACTGTCGAAGCGGGTCAAACCGCAAACGGCGCCGCCACGTTTTCCATCAGCGACACCGGAGGGGGCATGAGTCAGAGTTTTGTTCACAATCGCCTATTTCGCCCATTCTCAACAACAAAAAAGACCGGAGTTGGTCTCGGCCTCTACACCTGCAGAGAGGTTGTTCAGGCGAACGCCGGTTCCATAGACGTTCAATCAATTGAGGGTCTTGGTACGACTTTTCGTGTCGTGCTACCATCAGCCGCAACCGATAAAGCGTAGCTGGAAAAGGGCGCGGCATCTCCTTTCCACCTGAGCATTCCCTGTTACGCCGGTTCCCCAGTACCTGCCCAGAACTTTACATAAGCCCACGCTGGAGGTTCGGATGTGCAGCATCAAGGGATCTAAATTTCGAGAATGACCGGCGCACCTATCACAAAAGGTTCCATTCTGCTCGTTGATGACGACGAATCAGTGCGCAACGGACTGTTTTGGACACTAACTTCTGACTATCACGTGTTCCAGGCCGATTCGCGTGAACAGGCGTACGCCGTTTTGTCGGAACGCGAGATTGATGTCGTGGTGAGTGACCTCCATCTTCCTCCGCATGTCGAAGACATTAGTGAAGGACTGGCGCTTATAGATTTTGCAAGAAGCCAGGACACGCCTCCTCAGGTTGTGGTGATCACAGGCAGCGACTCGAAGCGAGCGGCACTGGAGGCGGTTAAACGAGGTGCATATGGCTTTTTTGAAAAGCCTCTGGATACGGCTGAGATCCAGCACATAGTCAGCCAGGCAGCGCGGATGCGGAAACTCGAAATCGAGAATTCGCAGCTGCGGGATGAGCTTTCACGGCCGCCGGGATTCTCGCACCTACTGGGAACGAGCCAGGCGCTTGAGCGAGTGTTGAAACAGGCGCGTTCAGTGGCTGCCAAAACTGCAACCGTTCTTCTTACTGGTGAGAATGGAACAGGGAAAGAGATGCTCGCTCGAGCAATCCATCAAGAGAGCCCGCGAGCGAGTGGTCCATTCGTGGCCGTCAGTTGCGCCGCTCTTCCAGAGACACTTATCGAATCTGAACTCTTCGGCCACGAAAAGGGTTCATTCACATCCGCAACGCAAACGCGAAAAGGACGCTTCGAGTTGGCGAGCGGAGGAACACTGTTTCTGGATGAAATCGGAGACTTGAGCGCCGGTGTGCAGGTAAAGCTATTGCGAGTTTTACAAGAGCGCGAGTTTGAACGCGTTGGCGGGGTAAAGACACTAACAGTGGATATTCGCCTCGTGGCGGCGAGTAATCGAGATCTTGAAAAGGAAGTTGAAGAAGGACGATTTCGACGGGATCTGTTTTACCGGCTAAACGTAATCCCGCTAGTTCTTCCTCCCCTACGAGAGCGCCAGGAAGATATCCCGTTCCTGGCCGCGCATTTCGCTACAAAGTCTGCTCAAAAGCACCATCAGCAATCTCCCGAATTGGAACCAGCCTTGATCGAAGTGCTGCAGGAGTATGAATGGCCTGGCAATGTGCGTGAGCTCGAGAATTTGATTGAACGTCTCGTAGTTTTGAGTAACGGCGGTGCGTTAGGCCTCGAGTTTGTGCCGGAGAAAATGCTTAAGGTGCTGCCCGGCGTGAGTAAGACAGACGAAACCACGCTCGAAGGGGCCGTAGAAGCTCTAAAACGCAGAATGATCGTTAACGCGTTGCATGCTGAAAATAACAATAAAGTAGCCGCCGCAAAGCGTTTAGGGATCAGCAGGTCGTATCTGCACAGGTTGATTAATGAGTATGAGATTGAGAGGAAGGGGGCTTAGGGCTTGGGTGTTTGGTCTTCGGGCTTTGGTCTTGGGACTTTGAGCTTTGTAAATTTGACGATTACCTTTTAGCAATCAAAGACCTAAGACCTAAGATCCAACACCTAATGGCCAACCTTCAACATCGCTTACCCGAGAATGTGCCGGGGGATTTTTTTGTCGATTCAAGTTGTATCGACTGCGATACCTGCACTCAGTTGGCCCCGGGAATCTACCGCGATCACGGCGACCAGTGCAGTGTTCACCAGCAGCCTCAAACCGCGGACGACATCAAATTAGCTCTGATGGCATTAGTGGCTTGTCCGACCGGTTCAATCGGTTCAACCCTCAAACACGATCCACATATCGGAATTGACGCATTTCCTCTTTTGCTGGATGAGGAAGTCTACTTTTGCGGCTTTACTTCGGAATCCAGTTTCGGTGGTTGGAGCTACCTGATTACTAGAAGCGTCGCAAATGGTGGTAATGTGCTTGTCGATTCGCCACGGTTCGCCACCCAACTGGTGAAGAGGATCACGGCCATGAACGGCGTCAGCCGGATGTTGTTGACACACAAAGACGACATTGCTGATCACGAGCGCTTTCGTAAGCAGTTTAACTGCGAACGAACCATGCACGCTGCTGATGGAGCGAGAAGATTGGGAATTGAGAATGTTGTGGACGGTGAGGAGCCGGTTTCGATTGACCGGGATCTGCTTGCCATTCCAACCCCAGGTCACACGCGTGGCCACATTGTCTTTCTTTATAAAAACCGGTTCCTGTTCACCGGTGATCACCTGGCATGGTCAGTTTCGCGTCAAACGCTAACGGCCTTTCGGAGTGTTGCCTGGTACTCATGGGCTGAACAAATCAAGTCGATGGAGAAGTTGTTGTCGTATAGTTTTGAATGGGTATTACCTGGTCACGGAAACTTTCATCACTCAAATACTGCAATTATGCGCGCAGATCTCGAGCGCTGCGTCAGCTGGATGAAGACTCGTAGTTAAGCTATTTCTAATCTGCTTGGACAGGGGAACCGAATGACTCGAAATCAAAAGATTGCGCTTGGTTGCGGTGGAGCCGGATGTCTCGGGCTGATTGTCGTTGTTATAGTTGGAGTTTTGATTTATGCGTTCATCCAACGAGAGAACCGTTTCTTGGCCGGCAACTACAACAACAATTACAATTTCAATGTGCGCTCTAACAGCAACTCCAATAGTAATTCGACCTCCAACAGTAATTCCGACAGTAATGACAATAGTTCTTCAAGTTCTTCGGGCCTTTCCGAAGACGATAAGCACAAACTCTACCAGGCAGCTGGAGTAACTGGTGATGCTGAGTTAGTGCGACGCGTCTCGATAAAGATCGGCTTGATGGGCGAAGACTACACGCCAAGCCCCGAGTTCGAATCATTCATCAAGGAACACTTCAACTGGGCAGTCCGCAACGCGGAGTTTATTCAGTCGATCAACAGTAAAGAAAAAGCGATTGCGTACGTCAACGACCACATCGACGACTAAACTCGATAGTAAACAGAACTTGAGACTAAATGGATCCATCTCGCATACGTAATTTCTCGATCATTGCACACATCGATCACGGCAAATCTACGCTCGCGGACCGTCTACTGGAACTGACGGGAGCCCTCACCGAACGCGAGATGGAGAATCAAGTTCTTGATGACATGGATCTCGAACGTGAGCGAGGCATAACCATCAAAGCTCATGCGGTTAGGCTCGACTATACGGCTGCCGACGGCAAGGCGTATGTACTTAACCTGATCGATACGCCGGGCCATGTCGACTTCTCGTATGAAGTCTCCCGATCCCTTTCGGCCTGTGAGGGAGCTCTATTGATCGTCGATGCCTCTCAGGGTGTTGAAGCCCAGACGCTGGCCAATACTTATCTCGCGCTCGAAAACAACCTCGAATTGATTCCGGTGGTGAACAAGATTGACTTGCCGGGAGCTGAGCCCGAAAAGGCAATCGAACAGATTGAACACTTCATCGGACTCGAAACTCACAACGCGATTTTTACCAGCGCCAAGACTGGAGTCGGAGTTGCGGAAGTCCTGGAGGCTATCGTTCGGGATATACCTCCACCCGCCGGCAATACAACTGCTCCGCTCAAAGCGCTGATCTTTGACTCGTGGTACGACTCGTATCGCGGCGTTATTGTGCTTTTCAGAGTGATTGACGGAACGATTCGGCCTGGCATGAAGATCAGGTTCTTCAACACCGGTCGCGACTATCAAGTAGAAACCATTGGCGTAAATCGGCCGCGACCCACACCGATCGATCAGTTGAGCAGTGGTGAAGTTGGGTTCTTGACCGCTTCGATTAAAGCTGTTGCCGACGTCAAAATGGGCGACACCATCACTGAAGCAGCGAGACCAACCACGGAGCCATTTCCCGGATTCCAGGAAATCAAACCGATGGTTTTTGCCGGACTTTATCCGATCGATACCAATCAGTACGAAGAGCTGCGAGATGCGCTCGACAAGTTGCGATTAAATGACGCGTCGTTCTTCTACGAGCCCGAATCTTCCACCGCGCTTGGTTTTGGCTTTCGTTGCGGCTTTCTTGGATTGCTGCACATGGAAATCGTTCAGGAGAGATTGGAGCGAGAGTTCAATCTTGATCTGATCAGCACTGCCCCCGGCGTTCGCTATGTAGTCACGACTACCGATGGCGTAGTTCAGGAAATCGATTCGCCGGCAAAAATGCCCGACCCAGGTCGACTAGTAAAGATTGAGGAGCCTGTGATCCGGGCAGTAATCCTGACTCCTGATGAACATCTTGGGGGCATCCTTCCGTTACTGGAAGAAAAACGGGGCGTTCAAAAAGGGTTCGAATACATCGCGACGAATCGAGTGATGTTGACCTACGAATTGCCGTTGAATGAAATCGTGCTCGATTTTTACGATCGACTGAAATCGGTTTCACGAGGCTATGCTTCGCTCGATTACAATCTGGCAGGCTACTGGGAAAGCGATCTAGTAAAGCTCGATGTCCTGGTTGCAGGTGAACCAGTTGACGCTCTCTCTTTAATTCTTCATCGGAGCACCGCGCAGGCCAAGGGCCGAGCTCTTGCGGAAAAAATGAAGCAACTTATTCCTCGTCAACTGTTTGAAGTTCCAATTCAGGCTGCTATTGGAAATAAAGTAGTCGCACGAGAAACCGTCAAGGCATTGGGTAAAAACGTAATCGCCAAGTGTTATGGTGGTGATATCTCGCGGAAACGAAAACTGTTGGAAAAGCAGAAAGAAGGGAAGAAGCGGATGAAGAAGGTCGGCCGCGTCGAAATCCCGCAAGAGGCTTTTCTCGCAGTCCTAAAAGTGAACGAATAGCTGACCTAAGTAAGTAGCCATGGTACGGTCCAAGTCTGCGTCTGCATTCCCTGCCGACATTCGGGTTGAAGCTGCATTATTGCTTTGCGCCTCACGTACCTCGTTGGATGCTCAACAGATCAGTGAGCTCAGGAACAAGGCCTCGGCCACGTTAGATTGGAACTCCCTTTTCAAGCTGTCGCGGATACACGCTGTCGAACAACTGGTCCATAAACAGCTCTCTCGGCACGCCGCCGACATCGTCCCACCAGAGCATTTACAGAAGCTGAAGCAGATCTCACAGGCGAATTTTGCCCGAAATCAACTTTTTACGGCAGAGCTTTGCCGGTTAATCAAGTTACTTGATCGATCCGGCATCACCGCGATTCCGTTCAAGGGTCCTGCGCTCGCCTTATTTGCTTATGGTGATTTGAACCTGAGGCGTTATGTTGATCTGGATATCATGGTGCGAAAAGAAGATGTCCTGGCCGCCCGCGAAATCCTGCTGGCTGACGGATACGAGTCGTCAAAGTCGCTTAGTTTGAGTCAGCAACAAGTACTGCTGCAAACTCAACATAACCTACAGTTTCATCGCGATCAGCGTCGGACAATCATTGAGTTACATTGGGAAGTCGCATCACACCTGTTCGCCTCGTCGGTTCGTGCTGAAGATCTATGGTCCAATCTGATTGAGGTCGAGGTCAACGACACGACCATGAAGTCGTTATCAGCTGACGACCTATTGTTTTCGCTTTGTATCCATGGCTCGCGTCACCTGTGGCAGCGACTCAGCTGGATTTGTGACATCTCTGAGTTGATTTCGAGGCGTGAAATTCACTGGAATGTTCTGCTGGACCGCTCAGCCGATACGAATGGCGAACGAATGTTCCTGCTCGGTCTAGTGCTGGCCGAAAAGCTGTTCGCGACAAGTTTGCCGGCCGCCGTCAAAGATCGATGCGATTCGGACATCGCTCTCAAGGCTCTGACCGACAAAATCGTAGCTCTTTTGTTTAGGGGTACCGGTGACCAGGTGCTTGCGACCACTGCCGAAACATTCTGGTATAACATCGCAGTGCGCAAGAGTTGGAAGTCTCGGGCCCAATATATGTTTTACATACTGCGACCAACAGACAGCGATGTAAGACGAGATTTGCCATCGAGCATGAGATTTATTTACTACGTCGAGCGGCCTTTTCGTTTATTGTTTAGACCAGCTAAATAACCAGGTAGGGCAAGTCAGGTCACTACGGATTTTTTTGAATGTTTGACCAAAATTTCGTCTCGTGCTAAGTTTTTCGCCCGTCCGGCCTGAGTTTAAGCTCGTTGGTCGACATTGAATTGAGACGGTTGGCCTCAATAATAATCATTCTTAGGCCGGGTGATTTCAGCAAATTGAAGCTACCGGCATCGCACACCAGTAAGATCTGCGGCAGCAAACGCTTTATAGAGAATAACTACCAGCATTATGATCCGCTCATTTTGTGTCATTCTTCTCGTCTTCTCGGGACTCGCTGCTCAAGACAAAGGCAAAGCACCTCCGGCGCCAAAAGAGAAGCCCGGGTACACACTTTCTGTAAAGACTGAGCCTCTGCTGAATTTAAGCCTGAAAGCTGACAAATCCAGTTTGGCCGCTATTGCGTCCGATTTGTCCAACCGGCTAAAGGTTCCGGTCATGCTTGGTCCAACTTTGAAGGCTGAAGTAGTCTCAATCGAGTTTAGTGAGTTACCACTTGAAGCGGCGGTCCAACTGTTGGCGCCGCATGTATTTGTTGATTACGAGGTTGAGACTGGATCTGGAAGTCCTCCGAAGCCGCTCGGGATTTTTCTTTTCGATACCGACCAGGGTGAGCCACCGGTGACGGCCGTTGTTCCTGGAACCACTCAGTCAATACTGATCGAAGGCGACACCGAGGAAGGCGTCGAACCAACAACTGACGAACAAAAGAAGAAGCTCGAGGAACAGCCTTTACGAGTTCAGTTCCGAGACAGTGTGGTGAGCGTTAAAGCAAAGAAACAGCCGCTCGTTCTCGTACTGCTGAAGATAGGCGAGGAGTTGGGTATACCCGTCGACATCCAGAATCAGTCAAATGAGATTGTAGACATTGAGATCTCGAAAGCCCCGATTGAAGATGCGCTCAGACGCTTATCACCGAGTATTCGCGCTTTTATACGCGCCGATTTGACACGAGGTGACCGCCGAGCTCTCCGTTTGCTGTTGCCGAGTGCGACAGCCTCAGTTCAGTGAAATTCTTATCCCATTGGACGTGGTCTAAAATGTACGTCCTCGATCAATTCAACTTGTATGGTCTAAATTCCGGTTGCTATGCTCATGTTGAACACATAATATAGGCAGCCAATCAGGAGGCACTAACTTTGGACAAAAAGAACCCAATGCTAACAGAACAAGCACGCAATGTAATTGAACACCCTTCCACCAACGAGCAGCCGAGCACTAAGAAGTTGTTTGTTGAGCCGGAAGTATCTGTCCCCGTAGACGTTCTCGAAGCGACTACCTTTTTTCAGGTCGCATCCAGCGGGGCCACCAACTAAGCACATTTCTTTGCTCATGAAAGTTCTTGACCGGCCGGCGTCCGAGCGTTGTTACGCGGTCGCCGGCCGATTCTTGTTTGTTAAAGTCTCTGACGATCGCCTCAGTCGAGTTGTCTCGAAGCTTTTCGGCGGCTGGTCCCTTGAGCCGCTTGCGTTTATACCGGACGAGACTGATGCGACAATCCACTTCATTCTTGAACCGGCTCCTCCAGCTATTCCAGCAGGATGGTCCAACTTTGAAACCGCCGGGGGTGGACGCTGTTATACCAACGGTGATTCTTACTATCTCGATTTTGCGAACTCGTTAATCCTGGTAGAACCAGCTGAAACCCGATCGATTACAGTCTGGTTCAAATCACTCGAAGGCGTCTCGGAGATGGAACTCTCGCAAGCGACCTCGTTTGCGGTTTGTGCAGTGCTTCGGCGCAATAACTTGTTTGAGCTTCACGCGGCCGGTGTTGTATCTCCTGAGACCGAGCGGGCCACTCTTATAATTGGACCATCAGGCAGCGGCAAATCTACCTTGGCTCTTAACCTGGTCCTATCTGGTTGGAACTATCTGTCAGACGATGAACTACTGCTCGACTATGTGGCCGGCGAGGTCCAGGCGCGCGGGTTCCGTCGATTTTTTGCCGTCAGCAACACCGCCAGGCTTGCTAGCGGTCTCTCCGGTTTGGGAGACTACGCCCAGTCAGAACCCGAAAGCAGTCGAAAAACCCGGTTTGAACCGTCGGCGTTACTACCTGTTCGAAAAGTAGCTTACTCTATTCCCGACCGCCTGTTGTTTACCAGGGTTACCGGCGAAAGGGAATCTAGTTTGACTGAGTTAACGCCCATCGAAGGGGCGAGTAAATTAATCAGGGCGTCTCCCTGGGCTACTTACGATCGAGCAGTCGCCAAAAATTACCTGGGAATACTTTCGCAGCTCGCGCGGCAAGCCAGGGCTTTCGAACTGAAAGCCGGAACTGACCTTCTGGATTCGCAAACAGCCACTGAGCTTTTGTGGACCAACAAGACCAGTCTCAAATAAATGAAGATCAGCGAACAGCTGGGAAATGACTATGGGCCTCAACGGCTCACTGTAGAACTCGCAAACATTTGCAACCTGCACTGCAGCTATTGTTTCCGCGATGACGACAATCTCTATAATTCTCGTGCTGAGTTCTTCCCGCCCGACTTATTACGGAAGATCCTGACTGACGCGCGCGATACTGCTGGAACCAAGTCGGTAATTTTCACAGGTGGCGAACCGACACTTCATCCGCAATTCGACGAGATATTACAAATTGTTTCTGATATCGGTCTGACGGGTAGTTTTATTACCAACGGCTGGCATTTTGAGCGCATTTGGCCCGCCGTTCTAAACCATCGCTCAGCTCTGAGTCATGTTGCGTTCAGCCTTGATGGTCCAACGCGTGAAACTCACGATCGCTGGCGTGGCAAGGGGTCGTTTGATCGTTTGGTCCAGGCATTTTCTCGCTGTTATCTCAAACAACTGCCATTCGTCGTAAAGATGAACTTGCGACGGGACCTGATCAACTCTCTTGAAGAGTCGGCAATCTTTGCAGCGCGGATGGGTGCCAGCGCGCTAAACTTTGCGCACGTATCTGCAACGTCAGATGCGATCGAGCGCGAATCGAGCCTGACTCTCACCGAACGTCGCAATGTCGAACACGAGATAGCTCTACTGGCCCGCATTTTGAAGATGCCGGTCAGAATAGACGTCGGTTATTACAATATTGACGAAGAGTCGGCTCCTTGCTCTCCGCTGGCTGGAACCAACATGAACGTCGATTTCCGAGGGCGACTGACGCTCTGCTGCAACCTGTCGGGATTCAGAGATGCAGGACTAAGTGACTCGGATGTCGTGGCAGATCTAAAAACCGACAGCTTCGCCTCAGCCTTTAGCAGGTTGAAGAATCTCGCGAACACACAACTGGAGCGGCGAAGAGAGAGGCTGCAGTACTTAAGATTGAACGGTATTCAGCCCGATCTCAATACCGGGTCGCCTTGCCAGTTTTGTTTGCAAAGCTTTGGCAAAACCCCATGGTCTGAAGTCACGAACACGCGTTCGCTACCCGTCAAAACTGTTGCCTGAGACTTTAGTCTCGTGGTCCAACCCTGGCTGCTCAAGTGTCAATCGCCACCACACAAATCGAAAATCTCAACGGGTTTCTTCCCGTAGACACCGGTATCGTTGATGAAAGACCTGGTCTATGGTGGCTGGACATGCATGATGCCAGCATGCCCGAGCCGTTCTTTCAGCAAACAGTTGACAGGTTTCGCCTGGAGCATCCCGAGTTAAGTCCGAGGTTCACTGAATTTTATCTATTGCCGCAGCTGGAGAAATCCTTTGACAGTATTCGACCATCAGGTTTTATCTTCCATTCGTCACGCTGTGGCTCAACCTTGCTCGCGAATGCCGGGCGCTCAGTGCGTGGGTCGATAGTGATCTCTGAAGCAAACGCGATTGATCAACTCGTGACCAGGCTTGTCACTGATCGGGAAAATGCGGATGTTAAGAGGGCAATTTATAGCGCTTTGTTACGATCAGTAATGACCGCTTTTGGCCAGAAACTAACAGGCAGAGAGGAACATCTGATCGTAAAGTACTCGTGTTGTAGTACCTCGCAAATGGCCCAGTTAATTCGCATCTGGCCGGATGTGCCATGGGTATTCGTGTACAGAGATCCGGTTGAAACGATTGTCTCAAATCTCAAAACCATGCCTGCCTGGTTACTTGATGAGGATCGACGCGTACTTGCTGCCATCGTTGACGAGCCCGTGGCAAGAATCGAAGCGATGGATCCGACAGAACTCTGCGCCAGGGCCGTGGGAAGTTTTTATTCGACGGCGACTCAACTTGCAGAGCGCAACTGCCTGTTGCTTAACTACCAACTGATCTCGAGTAAGACATTGCTGGATGTGCTGGAATTTTTCGGCATAACACCGAGCGAAAAAGAAGCCAATCAGATTGCGGTGTCAGCTGGCTCTTATTCGAAGGATATCAGCGGACGCCCTTTCGAAAGCGACACACTGGCAAAGCGAAGCCAGTCGGACAGTCGTATTCGCGAAATGGCTGCAGCATGGGCCTACCCACAATATGAGGCTCTCGAAGCGAAACGTTTGAGGCTTGAAGAAGCGCCCCAAAAAATTCAATGGAGAGGTAGTGTAAATAATGAGTAACGATCCCACGACGAGCACGCATGTCGTCGCAACTGATTTCGACGGTGGAGAGGGCGTTCTGGTCGATCTGAATACTAAAAAGTATTACCAGTTGAACGAGACTGCGATGCTTATCTGGAGAGGTCTGTCACAGAATAAGCCTGTCCAGGACATAATCGCCGACGTGACTGCTAACTACGAGGTCACAGCCGAACACGCAGCTCGCAGCGTTGATCGGGTGGTAAATGATTTTCGCAATTACGATCTGCTCTCGCGAGATTAATTTCTTTAGCCGAACATGAACTTTCAATCAGAGCGGTTCTGGACCATCAAGTACGCGCTGCTCACTGCGGTGATCTTTCTTCCCCTGCTGTGGTCCTTTAGATATGTGCGTAATCTCTATCCCTTCGCGGCCTGGAATGTGATGATGGCGGGTGGAAACCTTGAGCGAGGCCGCACTTATTATATTCTGCGGGGAGAAACTTTAGCCGGACAGCGGATTGATATTTCGCCGATAAAGCTCACCAACGGGCTGAGCGGTCGTACCTGGACCATGGTGAACGCCACCGTAGACAATCAGAGCTTTAAACTATCTTCGCTAGAGCCTCAGAATGCCGCCTTGCTAGAAAGCTCCGGTGGCCTGGAAAAGCTTCCAGCAGCGGCTCGAGTACCAGAGCTGTTGCAAGCTTGGGGAAATCTCTACAACGACCGGCTACCTCCTGATGCGCCCAATCGTTTGCGATCCATTCAGCTCGATATGTATCGGTGGAACAGCGGCACTTACTCAGGTTACGACACCTACGTGGAATCGTGGCGAAAGGAATTGTAAATAGACTGGTAGCGGCAAGTCCCTTTTCGCTCGGAGTTATACGTGCGGTAGTTCACGGCACATTCCTCATATCAATTCTCTTCACCTCATTCTCAGCACTCGGTCATCTGCCGGTAACAATCTTTCGACCCACGGGAGCAATGAAACTGCTGCCGTGGAGTTTCTACGAATACCTGATTCGACCGAATGCGATGGAACTCTTCAAGTGGTTGCTGGTGTTGGTTCTGGTCTCTGGCACGGTTGGCTTTTTCACTCCGGTAGCGACCAAGCTCTCGTTTCTTTTAGTGGTTTTGTATCAAGGGGTGTTGCGCAGTTTTGGCCATTTCAATCACGATGAGATGTTGGCCATCTATTACCTGGTGGTACTGGCTTTTACTCCGTGTGGCGATGGATTTTCAGTTGATAGCGTGCTCAGAAGGCAGAAGGAAAGGCCGAGATTAGCTTATTCATATCCCGTGCTTTTGATGTGGCTCTTGATGAGTTGGACCTATTTCAGCTCCGCCCTGATTAAGCTTCGAATTGGTGGTTTAAAATATCTTAGTCCTGATAACCTGCCGGCCCTGGCAATTTTTCACTCGCTGGATAACTTACACGACACACAATTCAAGTTCGCATTTTGGCTCCCACAGGTGCGAAGCTATTTGCCCGTGGTTGTTTTCATCGTATTGCTTTGGGAGTTACTTTTTCCGCTCGTTATCTTACGGCGATGGCGTCCATGGCTGTTGGCGTTTGGTGTTGCCTTTCATATCTCGACGCTCTTCCTGATGAATATATTTTTTCCGTTCCAGCTGGCAATGTACCTGGTGTTTGTCGATTGGGACTCATTCCGACGTCGTCTCGGTGAGAAAGGTTGGTTGCCGCGAGGACCTGGCCGAGTGTCCTAAATCTGATTCTTCTGTGTTGCCGCTGGGATCTCTAGTTAACTTGCAGGGGACAACTCAGGGTACCGGTAAGTGACGACATATTCCGGGTCAGACTTTTCCAGAATGGGCTTGCCTTCAAATTCCAACCACGCATGTCCATCAAGATTGCCATTGGGATCTCTTCGAACTCCGAAGACGATCGTGGTTGGTATGCCATTCTTAGACAAATAGCGTCTCAATACAGCTGCCCGCTTCCAGCATTTTGGTTTCAGGAAGACAACATCAGCAGAAAGCAACTGGTCAATCGTGCTCGCTAAACGTTTTTCCAGATCCCTCCGGTTTGAATTGGTGCCGGCAGGCTTTCCGGATACTAGTTCTAATGCTTTTGGAAGAGACCAGAGCTGAGCCATGATGGAGATTACTCCGATCCACCACGCCATTCGTACCATCAGAAAAAGTTCCTTTGGGTGTCGGACAGACTTCCGCACAACGGCAAGTGCCAGGCGTTTACTTTTTGGTGCAGTGGATTCAGGCATGGAGCTTTTTGATTCTATCCGATTTCCACAGGACGAAGAAGAACAACGCCGAGACAGCCGCAACTAAATAAAAATAGGATCTTAAGATCTTGCCTAAGGGGAATCGGTTGAATTCTGGCGTTTGGTACTAAGGGCAAAGTTCGCCATAATTCCGGACATCCACTAGTAGAGTTAAAAACGATCAATCAGGACGAGGGACAACGATGACAGACCGAGCAAATGGAAACTTCAAAGTCAATCTAACGCCCCAGCAAGACGGAGATCACCGGCAGTAGGCCGAATGACTATCGACAAACAGTTTAGCGGAGATCTAGAGGCTACCAGCAA
>DASROI010000330.1:0-21438 GCA_035646955.1 Pyrinomonadaceae bacterium | reverse complement strand
TGCTCCGACAAGACAAGCAACATGAAGAAGCGCTTCAGTATTTGTCTCGCGCCATTCATCTGAGGCCACGCGACCAGTACGCCCGTTACCATATGTCAGCGGTTTACGTTTCTTTGGGAAAACCCAAGGACGCTTTACCTTTGCTTGAAGGCGTAGCAAAAGAATACCCCGAGTTTTCTGAGGCTCGGGTGCTTCTCGCATCCGTTTACTACCGGTTGAATCGGAAGGCGGACGGCGATCGAGAAAAGGCTGCAGTGCAAAAGCTGACAGAAGATCAGCAGGCCAAGCAGCCCGGTTCAAAGGGCCCAGATGATCAGGTCGCACCAACCAAGCCGCCTGACGATTTCGATAATCAACACATTCAATTCAAGAAGAGGCTATAAATTTCTTTGGACGTCTCAATTAAGAATGCACGCATATCAATTGCGGTTCTGTTAGTGCTCTTAACAGTTTGTGCAGTGGCAACTCGTGCACAATCAAGCACGAGAGCAAAGCGACCAGCCCCGAAGGCAAATACGACGTCGCAACAGGACGCCGCATTCAACCAGGCTGTTAAGCTTGCCGATGATGCTCGCAATGCCGGTCGGCTCGAGGAAGCCGTTCAGTTGTACTCGAACGCATTAAAGATTCGACCGAAGTGGCCTGATGGTTGGTGGTACGTGGGAGCGATTTTCTACGATAAGGATCTCTATCCCCAGGCGCGAGATGCTTTTGCAAATTTGGCAGAGTTGGAACCTAAGCGAGGTCCTGTTTGGGGAATGCTGGGGTTATGTGAATTTCAGATCGGCAATTACGAACGCGCAGTTATCGCCTTGCAACGAAGTCGGTCGATCGGCTTCGATGGCAACAAGGAACTCGAGTCGGTCGTTCGATATCACACGGCTATCCTCTACATTAAATTCGAACAGTTTGAAATAGCCTATGAGATTCTAAGAGAGTTTGTCCTGATCGGTAACAACAGCCCGAAGATAGTCGAAGCTTTTGGGTTAACGATGCTGAGGTTGCCTCTTCTGCCTAACAACGTACCGGCAGACAGACGCGAACAAGTGGTCCTGGCGGGGCAAGCTGGAGTGAGCATGGCAGCCCGACGTTTGGACGAGGCACGTTCGGCGTTCGCTACTTTGGTCGAGCGTTATCCAGACGACCCGAACGTCCATTATTCATATGGTGTTTTTCAATTGGCTCAGGATGCGGACTTATCTCTAAAAGAGTTCCAGCGTGCACTCGAACTGCAGCCTTTGCATCAGCCGGCTATGGTGCAGATGGCTTTCGAGTACTTGAAACGTGACCAGTACAACGACGCACTTCCACTGGCTGAGCGTGCCGTGCAGCTAGCACCTAAGATGTACCCGGCACGAAATGTTCTAGGCCGCGTGTTGCTGGAACTCGGTCAGACTGATCGCGCTGTTAAGGAGTTGGAAGAGGGTGTTCGCTTAGCGCCTTCCAGTCCCGAGATGCACTTTGCACTGGCGCGCGCGTATACGCGCGCAGGTCGCAAAGTGGATGCGGATCGAGAGCGCGAAATGTTTAAGACTCTCCAGGAGAAATACCGCCAACAGTCAGATGCAGCGCTAACAGGTAGCTCTCCCAGCACGAATACTGAAAAACCAAATCCTAAATAAGAACCACATTACTGAAACAAGTGACAACTTCACGCTTTAAGAACTCCGGGCTAGTCCTGTGTGCCACTGTATTGTTCGCTTTGGCAGTGTTCATGGTGGCCACGGGCCGACCGAGCTTTATAAGCCAGAACGCGCCCCAAAAATGGAATCCTCGTCGCGTGCCGGCAGGAACTGAGTTCGTTGGTGATGCGGCCTGTGCCGAATGCCATAAGAAGGCGTCTGCCGTTTTTCCGAAGACCGGGATGTTTCTCGCGATGGAGCCCGTCAACGAATCGACAGTCCTGACCGAGAACCCAAAGCTAAACCTCCAAATTGGTCCTTACTCTTATGAAATAAAGCGGCAAGGCAAACAGAGTTTCTACTCGGTAACTGACGGAAAAGAGACAATGTCAGTGCCTATTGAGCATGCGCTCGGTCAAGGCCGTATGGGCCAGACTTATGTTCTCCAACATGATGGGAAGTTTTATGAGAGCCGCGTCAGTTTTTATAAAGAGATCAAAGGCCTCGACTTTACTATTGGTTCGCCTCGTGGAGTTCCCGCATCGCTGGATGAAGCCTTCGGTCGGGTTCTGACTTCTCAGGAAGTGATTAGCTGTTTCAGCTGCCATTCAACTGGAGGTATAAGCGGACAAAACCTCCAACTGGAGAAACTGACCCATGGAGTACGTTGTGAGGGCTGTCATGGGCCAGGTGGTCCACACATCGCCGCTGTTAAAGCAGGTGAGCCTGGTTATAAATCAATATTCAATCCAGGACGACTCGGTGGTGACGAGCAGACACAACAGTTTTGTGCGGGTTGTCACCGGGGCACATCTGAGTTCTCGCTGTTGCGCAGCGCCCAACTAAACAACGTGCGGTTTCAGCCATATCGAATCTTCCACAGTAAATGCTATTCCGATGATCGGAATATACGATGCACCGCGTGCCATAATCCACACGAACCATTACGAGAAGACGCCGGTTATTACGATTCGAAATGTCTCACTTGTCATGCTCTCAAGGGGCAGCCGGTTGCTAAGGACCAATCACCAAGTTGCCCGGTTGCAACCAAGGATTGTGTGACGTGTCACATGCCGAAAGTCGAATTGAAAACGGCTCATTTTAATTTCACTGATCACTACATTCGGATAGTTAAGCCTGGTGAAAAGTATCCTAATTGAGCGGAGTATGATGCGATCCCTTCTCTTAGTTGCGTTATTACTAACAATTGCCGCTGTGGTTGAAACCATGCGGTTTCCAACTGCTTCTGAAGCGAAGCAATCAGCTTCACAGGCAGTGTCCAGGCCCACGTTCGTCGAAGTGCCCTCGTCAGAGTCGAAAATAACGTGGGTTCACGATAATGGGCACTCGGAAGCGCGTCACCTGCCCGAAACCTGCGGAGGCGGCGGGTTGTTCTTCGACTACGACAACGACGGATGGATGGACATCTATCTCGTCAACAGTGGTCCATCAGACTTTTTCTCGCCGAAGACTCCACTCAAGAACGCTCTTTACCACAATAATCACGATGGCACTTTCACCGACGTAACTGATAAAGCTGGAGTTGCTTGCGGAAAGATGGGCGATTTCGGAATGGGAGCTGCCGCAGGAGATTACGACGGAGATGGTTGGCAAGATCTCTACGTCACTAACTACGGTCGCAATGTCTTGTTTCACAATAATGGAAACGGGACATTTGCCGAGGTGACGGACGCTGCCGGAGTTGCAGCTCCTAATTGGTCCACCTGCGCAGTTTGGTTTGATTACGATAACGATCAGAAGCTCGACCTGTTTGTCTCGAGCTTTGTTCAATATAGTGGTCACGGCACAATCTTCTGTGGCGACAATCGCATTGGACGTCGCTATTACTGTGTCCCGCGGGTCTTTAAGCCTCGTCCCAGCTATTTGTTTCATAACGAGGGCGGTGGCAAGTTCGCCGACGTTAGTGGGCCATCCGGAATTGCCGGATCGCTTGGTAAGTCGTTCGGCGCCGTAGCGACGGACGTCAACAACGATGGCCTAATGGATCTCTTTGTTGCCAACGACACACTCGCTAACTTTCTCTTTATAAACAAAGGTAAGGGCAAGTTTGAAGAAGCGGGCTTGCTATCAGGCGTGGCTTACAGTGATTCAGGTGCGCCTCGTTCCGGTATGGGAGTTGACGCTGCTGACTTCGATGCAGATGGCTGGCAGGATCTGTTTGTTGCAAACATCGATCAGGAGTTGTTCAGCCTCTACCAAAATCAAAAGGACCTGACGTTTGTAGATAAACCGGGAGAGATCGGCCAGGCTACGCGATTACTGAGTGGTTGGGGTCTGAAATTCTTTGACTACGACAACGATGGTGATCCTGACTTGATCCTGGCGAATGGCCATCCGGACGACATGGTCGAGATTCAATCGCTGAAGGTGAAATACAAAGAGCCTTTATTGATGTTCGAGAACGAAAACGGCAAGTACAGAAATGTCAGTGCGACCTCAGGCACTGCGTTCACGAAAGATTGGCCCGCTCGTGGTCTGTCAGTGGGCGATTATGATAATGACGGGGACCTCGATGTTCTAATCATCAATAATGGGGAGGCTCCCGTATTACTTCGCAATGAAGGTGGCAACAAGAATAACTGGCTTGGGCTCCAACTGGTTTCGACTAAGAGCAATCCCGGAGCAGTCGGTGCGATGATCACGTGGGAAGCCGGCGGAGTAAAGCGCACGCGTTTGAAGACGAGTGGCGGAAGCTATCTATCGTCTCATGACCCTCGAGAGATACTGGGCATCGGCAAGGCGGCTAAGCTCGATAGCGTCCAGATTAAATGGCCCAGCGGCCAGGTCGATAAGCTTACAGACTTGCCTCTGAATAAATACATAAAAGTCGTAGAAGGCCAGGGCCGCCCGGCGAGTACGGACGCAAAGTAATCTGCTGTGAGTCCCCTAATGTTTTGCGCTCAATTACGCGCGCTTCCGGTACCGTTAGCGAAGCGACCGAATGCGACCGCTTAACTCAAGGCGAGCTATATTGAGTAGTGGCATCCGGTCGCCTGGCTTGACGCAATACTGTTATTAGCTCCTGTCGCTCCGGCGGCGGAAGTATCAACGAACTAACAATTCACCTCGGCAGGCGGGATTTGGACATGAACATATCCGGCAGTCTCACAAAACTAATTCTCACCACGTTAGTCGTTCTTATTGTTATAACCAGCTTTGTTTTGTCCAACCAACTACCCGTTTCGCAAGCCTTTAATCAGTACCACTATAAGTTTCAAAATCCTGACCTTCCTGTCGAAGAGCGCATCGACAACATCCTGTCGCTGATGACTCTCGATGAGAAAGTCGAGTGTCTCGACACGAACCCAAGCGTGCCGCGTCTCGGTATAAAAGGCTCAGGACATGTTGAGGGCATTCATGGTCTAACTCAGGGTGGTCCAGGCAGGTGGGGCAAACCAAAGACCATCCCTACGACAACTTTCCCGCAGGGTATCGGACTCGGAGAAACATGGGATCCTGAACTGCTGAAAAAAGTAGCGCAGGTTGAAGGTTACGAAGCTCGTTATGTTTTCCAGAGTCCCAGGTACAACCAGGGCGGAATAGTCATTCGTTCTCCAAACGCGGACCTGGGCCGCGACCCGCGTTGGGGCAGAACCGAAGAGTGCTACGGCGAAGATGCATACTTCAACGGCACTATGGTCGTTGCGTTTGTTAAAGGCTTGCAAGGCGACGATCCGAAGTACTGGCTCTCTGCAGCGCTGATGAAGCACTTCCTTGCAAACAGCAATGAGAATGACCGCGATAAGACCTCTTCAAACTTCGACGAACGTCTCTTCAGAGAGTACTACTCCGTTCCTTTTCGCATGGGCGTTATTGAGGGCGGTTCGCGCGCATTCATGGCTTCGTACAACGAGATGAATAACGTGCCGATGACTGTTAATCCGGTGCTCGAGCAAGTGACGCGCAAGGAATGGGGCCAGGATGGAATTATTTGTACTGATGCCGGTGCAATGACAAACCTTGTTCGTTCCACTCAGTACTCACCTGATCTTGAGCACGCCGGCGCCGCTTCGGTAAAGGCCGGCATCGGTCAGTTTCTCGATGACTATCGCGAGCCTGTTCGCGGAGCGCTGCGGAAGGGATTGTTGACAGAAGCAGACGTGGATCGAGTACTGAGAACGGTTTTCAGAGTAATGATCAGGTTGGGTCTTTTGGATCCCGCTGCACGCGTCCCTTACTCGACAATCGGTTCCGAGCCCGCCGATCCATGGTTGTCGGAGAAACACAAGACGCTCGCGAAGCTGGCGACGCAGAAGTCAATCGTATTGCTCAAGAACACCGGACTGCTTCCGCTGGATAAAAGACAGCTGAAGTCAATAGCGGTTATTGGACCACGCGCCGATCAGGTGCTGCTCGACTGGTATAGTGGAACGCCTCCTTATCGAATCACGCCGCTGGAGGGAATCAAGACTCTGGTAGGTTCCTCGGTCAAAGTTTCTTATTCTGATGGAACCGATCCAGGTCAGGCGCTTGAGTTGGCTCGCAATTCTGATGTCGCGATTGTCTGTGTGGGGAACCATCCGAATGGCAACTACGATACCGTTTGGGCAAAAGTCTCGTCGCCGAGCGAAGGACGAGAAGCGGTAGATCGCGAGTCGATCACTTTGGAGCAGGAAGATCTGGTTAAGCGAATTCATGCAGTAAATCCTAAAACCGTAATGGTGCTCGTTTCCAGCTTTCCGTATGCAATCAATTGGAGCCAGGAAAATATTCCGGCAATTGTTCATCTTGCTCATAACAGCCAGGAAGAAGGAAGTGCCCTGGCTGATGTGCTGTTTGGAAATTACAATCCCGCCGGACGTCTGGTCCAGACATGGCCCAGGTCTTTAGACCAGTTGCCGCCGATGTTGGATTATGACATTCGAAACGGCAGGACTTACATGTACTTTAGGGGTGAACCACTCTACCCGTTTGGATATGGCCTGAGTTACACGACCTTTCAGTATTCTGGTCTAGGAACGAGTGCAGCAGTGCTTTCCAGCGGACGATCTCTGAACATAACTTTCAGTCTCAAGAATGCAGGAAAGGTTGATGGCGAGGAAGTAGTGCAGTTATACGTGCGGTATCCTGACTCACGCGTCACAAGGCCACTCAAAGAACTCAGAGGCTTTAGCAGAGTGATGGTGAAAGCAGGCCAGCGCCAGGTGGTAACTCTGCCACTAAAAGCGGAACAATTGGGTTATTGGAATGTAGAAAAGCATGTGTTTGAAGTCGAGCCAGGCAAGATTGAAATCATGATCGGATCATCGTCAGCGGATATTAAACTGCGGAAGACAATCACAATACAGTAGATTCTCCGCGTCTTCCGTCTCCGCGGTAACACGCTCAACGCAGAGCGGCCGAGGAACGCAACAGACCGGAGCCAAAATCTACCGCGTTACTCCTGACCGATGAGCGGACAAAGATCAGCGGGTTTCACTCCGTTAGTAGCGAGATGTTTATAGCCCTCCGTAACCGTGACCTCCAGCGCCGTTCGGAGGAGCGGGAATCAACTAGGCCCCGTTACGAAGGTCTCCCGCTCCTCCGAATGGCGCTGGGTATGTGATTGTGTTGTTAGGCTATAAAAATGTAACTCCTAGCGGAGTAAAATCGGTCACTTTTTCAAAAGCATTCAAATGTCTAGGGCCTGAAAATGATCGCAGAAAAACAAAAATCTGAACGTTTGCAAGCAGAGAGAGTTACTAACACCACTATGTTTACACATGCGCTATTGATCACCTTAGTTGCATTTTTGAGCCAGGCTACTTTTGCCAATCCACGGCCACAGGCTACAAAGAGTTTCAATCAAGGTTGGCGCTTTCATCTTGGTGACGTTCCTGAAGCACAGCGTCCCGACCTGGATGATTCTCAGTGGCGCTTACTGAATCTCCCGCACGACTGGAGTATCGAAGGTGCTTTCGATCAAAAGAATCCTGCTGGATTCGGTGGCGGAGCGTTGCCAGGCGGAGTTGGCTGGTACCGAAAAGCTTTTGAGGCGACCCCGGTTAAAGGCAAGTCTGTTTTTATCGACTTTGATGGCGTCTACCGCAACAGCGAGGTTTGGCTTAATGGCGAGTATCTGGGAAAAAGGCCATACGGTTACAGCTCGTTTCAATATGACCTTACTGCACACTTGAAACCCGGAAAAAATATCATTGCAGTAAAAGTTGATAATTCACAACAACCAAATTCCCGTTGGTATTCGGGTTCCGGTATATATCGCAATGTTTGGCTCACCACGACAGATCGTCTGTTCGTTGATCACTGGGGAACGTTTGTAACTACTCCTGAAGTGAGTACGGCTCAGGCTCGAGTCAACATAAAGACAAATGTGCGCCGGATGCAGTCTGACTCGGAGAGCGCAGAAAAGTTTGACCTCACGACGGTCATTCTCAATGCAGCTGGAAAAGAAGTAGCAAAGGTCGCCTCACCGAACAATCAGACTGAGTCTCAGACTGAGCTGAGCCAGGATCTGGTTATTCATGGTCCGAATCTTTGGTCGACGGATAACCCTTATTTATATAAAGCCGTTTCTGAACTGCGAGTCCAAGGTAAACTCATCGATCGTTACGAAACAACCTTCGGCATCAGGTACTTCTCGTTTGATCGTGAAAAGGGGTTCTTCCTTAACGGCAAGGCTCTCAAGATCAACGGCGTCTGCAATCATCACGACCTTGGCGCACTTGGTGCCGCGATCAATACGCGAGCACTCGAGCGGCAACTGGAAATGTTGAAGGCGATGGGCGCTAATGCCATCCGAACATCGCATAATCCGCCAGCCCCGGAACTTCTTGAGCTCGCAGACAAGATGGGCTTCGTAGTAATGGACGAAGCCTTCGACATGTGGAAGAAGGAGAAGACGAAATTCGACTACCATCTTGATTGGGACGAGTGGCATAAGCGAGATCTTGAAGACCTGGTCCGGCGCGATCGAAATCATCCGAGCGTGATTATCTGGAGCATTGGTAATGAAATTTCTGAACAATGGGAAGGTAATCCTGCCGCCGGAATCATAGGCGCAGAGCTCTCAACGATTGTTCGTAGTCTAGATAAGACCAGGCCAATCACCGCGGCCTGCAATTTTGTCGATCCTAAAAACAAACTGATCAGCGATGGCGGACTCGACCTGGTAGGAACTAACTATGCTCACGAACGAATTCCACAGTTTCCGACTCTGTTTCCGGGTCGTCCTTTGATTGGTACTGAGACAGTTTCGTCACTCGCCAGTCGAGGCACCTACGATATGCCCTCCGATGTTATTCGTCGTTGGCCCAGGAAGTGGGACGAACCATTCAAGGATGGAAACGCCGACTACTCGTGCTCGGCTTATGACAATTGCAGCGCACCATGGGGATCAACGCAGGAAGAAACCTGGAAGATCGTCAAAAAGGCAGATTTCTTTTCTGGCCAGTTTATCTGGACCGGCTGGGACTACCTCGGCGAACCCACACCTTACGAATGGCCCGCCCGCAGTTCTTACTTCGGAATAATCGACCTTGCCGGTTTCCCGAAAGATACTTATTACATGTATCAAAGCGAATGGACCACCAAGCCCGTATTACACATCTATCCGCATTGGAACTGGGAGAATGGCAAAGATGTTGATGTTTGGGCTTACTTCAATGGCGATGAGGTCGAGTTGTTTTTGAATGGTAAGTCGCTGGGAACGAAACGCAAGTCAGGAGATGAACTGCACGTTGCGTGGCGTGTTCCATTTCAACCGGGAATTTTAAAGGCAGTTGCCAGGCGAAACGGGAAAGTGGAGTTAACCAGAGAAATCAGGACCGCTGAAGCACCGGCGAAAATTGTCCTGAGTGCTGATCGATCCGCCATTAATAGTGACGGTGTGGATCTTTCATTCGTCACCGTGAAAATTGTGGACCGTAATGGAACTGTGATTCCAAACGCTGATGACCTCGTAAAGTTTGATGTCACGGGTGAGGGGTTCATTGCCGGTGTGGACAATGGCAGCCAGATCAGTCACGAATCTTTCAAGGCAAGTCAGCGAAAGGCCTTTCACGGTCAATGTTTGGCGATCATTCAATCGAAGGGTACGCGCGGCCGGATTACATTGAAGGCTACCGCCTCTGGTCTCGCCCCCGCCACTATTGTGATCACCGCTCGTTGAGATCATTCGCAACCTGAAACCACCGGGAACTAGTGCAAGGAGGGGTTAGGTGGAAATTCAAGGACCACGCGACTGAAGTCGGTGGTGTGAATGCAGAAATGACTTAAAACAGACTGAATCATGGTCATTCGCGTAGGGCTCTTTTACAATCACCCCAACAACTCATTTCTACGATGGAGGTCCAGTCATGGGATTCCATAAGATCACGATGGTGGGCAATGTTGGACGCGAGCCGGAGTTACGACGCCTCCCGGATGGCGCCACCGTTTGTAATTTCAACCTGGCAGTCAACGAGTCGGTTCGAGATAAAACAGGAACGATTCAGAACTCACCGACATGGTTTCGCGTCGCCGTCTGGGGAAAAAGAGCTTACCTCTGCGCCGAAACACTGAAGAAGGGGAGTCCCGTTTACGTCTCCGGGAGGCTTAAGCCAAAGCAGTGGCAAGATCGAGAAGGCGAACAGCACTTCAGCCTGGAAGTGAAAGCCAGTGATGTTCGCTTCTTTGGCTTGCCTGATTCGCAGTCGGTTAAGGTTGCTTGATTACTTGCGAGTAATCGTAATGCCCGGCCAGTCGTCAGTACGAAACGGCGAGGCTGGCAGACCGAGTTTGTTATAGAGATTGGTCACCGGATTGTCGGCCCAAGCATACCTGACCGCGACTGGCTTGGTGACGGCTTTACTCGAGACGACAATCTCATCACCTTCGATTTTTGCGTCAGCCCAAACGAATTTCTTATCTGCACCCGCAATCGCAAAGGCTTTCGGTGCCGCCCCATCGGAAGTCTTCAATCCATTTGCATGCGAGAACTTGATCCGTGCCTCGTTGCCGTTGACACTAAAGGATTTAAAAAGGGGTCCCGAGTACTCGATCTTCTGGTTGTAGGTGTTGGCGAGGGCCCACAATGCCAGACGATGTCCAACATCAGTCTTGTTTCGCGGATGGATGTCGTTCGTATCTCCGATATCAATGATCACAGCCATGCCGGTATTTGGCTCGCGGAGAGTCATGGTTTGCGCCTCACGTAACTCAGCCCATTCACTCTCATCCGGCTCTGGCTTGATGGGTTGCCAATTAGCCAGTTGCACAAAGTAGAAAGGGAAGTCGCCTTCTCCCCAAATGGTTCGCCAATTACGAATCATCGTGGGAAAGAGCGTTCGATACTGGAAAGCGCGACCGGCATTACTCTCGCCCTGGTACCAGATAGCAC
Source organism: Pyrinomonadaceae bacterium (assembly GCA_035646955.1). GTDB lineage: Bacteria > Acidobacteriota > Blastocatellia > Pyrinomonadales > Pyrinomonadaceae > PSRF01. The sequence goes on along the minus strand of DASROI010000330.1, from coordinate 10,479 downwards.
CGCGAATTGAATACGGTACGATAGGCGCAATCATGGCATTGTAAAGAACACCTGGGCTGTTTTGATTAGTTGGACCAGGCGCTTCAGGCCGCGAACCCCAATCCGGAGTTTTTGGCTCTAAACCCGATTCGACTTTGTAACTCCAGGGTCCAGCAAGTGCTAGTTTTTGCGAATCCGTTAATCCCTCCGGTCCAAGAACCATTCTCCCTGTACCGAATCCGCCCTCGCCGGCACTATCGAAAACACGAACTGCAATTACGTTTCGTCCAGCCTTTACGAGATCGCCTGGTACTTGATAGTGACGTGGAACGGAATAACTGTTAGGTGTGTCAGCTCCGATTCCGCCGACGCGTTTTCCGTTGAAGTAAGTTGTGTCGTAATCATCGATCGCCGCCAGGTTGAGTTCGAGTGGCTTGCCGGCCCACGCTTCTGGTATCTCGATCTCCTTGCGAAACCAGACCGCTCCGTCAATCTTCAGTCCCGCAGTTTCCATGAACTGGGGCAAGTTCATGCTTTTCCAATCACTGGTATTGGTTTGCGGATCGGCATAGCCCATTGCCTCGCCTTTGTTACCTTCGTCTTCGTAAAGATTTTGATGAATCCAGGCGGCCAATCGCTTTTGAAAATCGGCCTGCCGTTGCGGCAAATCCTTCAGGCTATCCTGGTATCGATCCATGATCGGTTGGAGTTCGGGTGTTGCCAATACTTCGCGTTGTGTCCAGGCCTCGGCGGGCGTGCCACCCCAAGACGTATGAATCAGGCCAACTGGCACTTTCAACCTTTGCTGAAGCTCGCGTCCAAAGAAATAGCCGACAGCAGAAAACTGGCCCACCTTGTCAGGCGTAGTAACAACCCAGCTACCTTTGACATCGTCGAGCGGAGAATCTGACGTCGCTTTTTGAACGGTAAACAATCGAATTTCCGGGTGATTGGCTTTGGCTACTTCTTCTGCGCCGTTTCTGGCGTTTATTAAAGGCCACTCCATGTTTGATTGGCCTGAGCAGACCCAAACTTCTCCTACCAGAACATTCTTGATGGTTAAGGTGTTGCTTCCAGTGATAGTCAGATCAAATGGTCCACCAGGCTTTAATGGCCCAATCTTTGTCGTCCAGTTGCCGGTGTTATCGGTGAACGTCTTTGCCTTTTTACCTGCGATCTCGATTGAGACTTCTTCACCCGGATCACCGTGGCCCCAGACGCGAACCTGCTGCCCGCTTTGCAGCACCATGTTGTCACCAATCACTGATGGGACAGTAATCTTGGCAAACGCCTCTTGCTGGAGAAGAACAGTGAGAAAAACTGTGATAAGGACGAACAATGATCTCGGAGTTGTCATGATTTTCTATTCAAACCCTCTGAGCAAATAATGAACAATATGTGGATAACAACGCGGTAACCCAAGTCAGTACCGGCTCGTGGTAGCGTCGGGTGGGGGTACGTGTTATCACAAAATGATGATGTGTCGAGGCTCACCGAACCCTACCGCTGGTACTGACCCTTCGAGTCCCAGTCTCACTGAATCGCGAATTTTCCGGTTAGACCACCGACCATGACTTCGAAGTCTCCTGGTTCAATCACGGGTTTATTGTTCAAGCCGATGAAAGAAAGGTCCTCTGGTCTAAGTGTGAATGAAAGCGTCCGGCTCTCACCTGGATTCAGCGAGACCTTCGCGAACCGGCGCACTCGTTTGCCCGGAGGTGACAACGAGGCGACCACGTCCCTGACGTAAAGAATCACTGTCTCTTTGCCCGCTCGTTGACCTTGGTTTGTTACCGTAACATTTACTTTTACAGTTCCGTTGGTACTGGTGTTCGACGGGCTGACCTGCAAGTTGCTGTAGCCAAATGTTGTGTAACTGAGACCTGACCCAAACTCAAATTGAGGACTGAAGGCCGTATTGCCGTAGCTGGTATTTTCTGTCTCAAACAGCTTGTGATCGTAGGTAATCAACCCGTTGGGCGTACGCGGATAGCTGAACGGCAGCCGGCCATTCGGATTGTAGTCACCGTAAAGAACATCAGCGACTGCGGTGCCACCTTCGTTGCTCGGATTGTAGGCCATCAGAATTGCTTTTGCGCCGTCTACGATTTTATTGATCACTCGTGGTCTACCTTCGACCAGAACAAGCACAACCGGTTTTCCAGTTGCTGCGATTCGTTCCGCCAGTTTCAGTTGGGGCTCGCTGAGCGTTAGATCGGTGATGTTCCCTGGGGTCTCTGTATACGACGATTCACCAATGCACACAATTGCGACGTCGGCAGCTTCCGCAGCCTGGACCGCGGCATTGATGTCGATCTCTTTGTCAAAGGTTACACCAGGCACGTATGAGACTTTATCGCCGGCCTTAGCTCGTATTGCTTGTAAAACTGTCGGGCGATCCTTTGGATAAAGAGCGGCGTTGTTTCCCTGCCAAACATAGGTCCAACCATTGTTCAGCGAGATGAGACTGTCTGCAGTTGGCCCTGTTACCAGCACTTTACGATCTTTACTCAACGGCAGGATTGAATTCTCATTCTTCAAAAGTGTCATCGATTCGCGAGCGGCTTCCAGTGCGATGGCCCTCGATTCTGCGGTAGCAAAGTTCGACTTCAGCGAAGCATCAGGCATCGGCTTATCAAACAGGCCAGTCTGATACTTAACGAGTAGAATCCGACTGACAGCTTCATCTATACGCGACATCGGTACCTTGTTCTCTTTCACCAATTGAATCATCAAGTCACTGAAGCTGTAGTCACTCGGTACCATACTCATGTCGACCCCTGCCATCACTGACATGCGAGTGGCTTCCTTCTCGTTTGCGGCAATACGCCATTCCGATACGAGTTTTTTAATGTCCTGCCAATCTGAAACAACAAAGCCGTCGAACCCGAGTTCTTTTCGGAGGATGTCCGTAAGAAGTTGGTGATTTACGTGTCCGGGCACACCGTTAACTTCAGCCGAATTGACCATGATCGTTCGCGCCCCCGCTTTGATAGCGGCCGCGAACGATGGAAGGAAGTACTCGCGCATGTAGTTTTCAGGAATCCATGCGGGTGTGCGATCTCGTCCGGTTAATGGAAAGCTGTATCCGACATAATGCTTTAATGAAGTTGCTACATTTTTTGACGATGAGACATCGTCACCTTCGACGCCGCGTACGAAAGCAACTCCCATAACCGATGCTAGATATGGATCTTCGCCAAATGTTTCCCAGAACCTGGGCCATAACGGTTGTCTGCCAAGGTCCAACACCGGCGAGAACGTCCACGGAATGCCTGCAGCACGCGTTTCAGCGGCAGAAACCTCCGAGCCACGCTGCATCAGAATGGGATTCCATGTCGCCGCCATCCCTATCTCTTGAGGGAATAAGGTAGAACCCTGAACATAGTTAGCACCGTGAATCGAGTCGATGCCGTACATTACTGGAATTTTCAGTCGAGTACGTTGACTCGCGGTTTGTATAGCACCGATGATTTCATGCCATTTATCAACCGTCAGGGCTTGATCTTTAACGTTGAGGATCGAGCCGGCGCCGTACTTAACCACCGCTTTCTCGAGTTTATCGGGGTCGATCTGAATGTTGTCGCCTTCGCCCTTGGTGATCAGTCCGATCTCGAGCTGGGTCATTTGTCCGACCTTCTCTTCGAGCGTCATTTTGGCGACGAGGGCTTTAACATCAGAGGCGTAATTTTTCTTGGACGGCTTCCTGGCAATTGCTCTTTGGAGGAAGACGTCGCTATCCTCCACGTCATCTGCCGCGACGGGTTGCAACATTGGGAGTGGCGCACTTAAAGTTTGTTGTATAACCGGACAAAAGCTCTGGACCGAAAGCACGAGTAGCAAGAGTAGTGACCAGGTTTTCATTGAGGGTGTTCCCTTATCGAGACAGAGTGCAGGAAAAAGCGTCGTAATTCTTAGTCAGAAGCAGATAATTTTCAAGTCCTTAGATGCTTTTCAAGCCATCGAATAGATGACAATCTGGACTACTCAGTGGACGCTCGATAGTCCCAGATGAATCGCCCGACTTGAATCGTCCCTTTGCCGCCAACCGGGGGAGTGATCAGTAACGACGTTACCAGATTGCGTTTCCGGTTTAGATGAGCCTCGACATCACCAACGGAATCGCCTGTTGAGGCTTTATAAAAGCTGACGCGAATGCTGTCATTACTCTTTCTCTGATAGCCAAATACGTATTCACCGGGTTGTAAATTCAGTTCACCCAGCTGCAACGGGACCTGCGTGATGAAAAAATGAGAGTATTTGCCTTCGGCAGAATAGCCGGCAGTGATCATGACGACTCCTGCAACATATTTGCCCTGGCCATCGAAAACCCCAGAGGCAGTACGGAACTCCGTCTCAATATTTTCTTTGATTACTGGCGCGCGTGCCGGAATCAACTTTCTGAGTTCCTGCTTAGTTGCTGTTCTCCAGCGCGTGGTTTGGGCGACCCCATAACTGCCGCCACTAATGACAACGATGGCGACCATTAGAAGAATTGTTATTCGACTGCTTTTTGTCATACTGGTACCCGGATTCTTAAGCTATTGAGGAAAGATTACCTTCAGTTAATTACACTACTTTACGAAAATGTTAAAGCGCGAGTGGACCCTAAACTGTAGGTCCGGTACTCAGTGGCCACCCCTCACAACTAGTCGAAGGGCGTCTGGTCAAGATGGGCGCCAACGGAGTGACGGCCTTACACGTTAGGACAAAAGTTTATTTTCATCGATTATGGCAGAGACCCCCAGCACGCTAATTGTTCGATATACGACGGTCGTCTTGTGTCTGTTTGTCTTCTCGATTAGCGTTTTCGCGCTCGATCCGATTAAGAGTTTAAGTGAATTTGGTAGTCAAACATGGCTTACTGAAAATGGCTTACCGCAAAATACTGTTCAAGCCTTAACGCAAACAAAAGATGGTTACCTGTGGATCGGAACGCAAGAGGGATTAGCCAGATTCAACGGCGTAAACTTTGTAATTTTCGATCGAGACAATACGCCTCAATTTAAGAGCAACGATGTTCGCTCACTATTCGAAGATGAGTCTGGGGCGCTCTGGATTAGTACTTCTTACGGTTTGGTACGGCTCTTTAGAGGTCAATTTACTTCGTTCACCACCGATAATGGGTTACCCGACAATAGCGTTGGTCCAATAACTCAGTTGACTGGCAGTGCTGTCTTGATTTCGACAGGTGGGGGCTTGGCGCGTTATCACGATGGGGGTATTACAGCTTTTCCTGCGAACAATCCCGCGTTAGATAACATTCAATCTATCTTCCGTGACAAGAGCGGAACGGTTTGGATTGGAGCTGCCACAGGATTGCTCACTTTGAAGGGCGATGCACTCGCGAGTGCAAACCTTCCTGAAGAGCTTTCAAGGCTAAGTATCAACTCAATCACACAAGATCAGAACGACAGAATTTGGCTAGGCACTGATTCAGGGCTGGTAGCTTATGACCTAAATTCAGCGCAGGTCTATACAGTCAAAAACGGATTACCTGACGATCACGTCAATTCGGTTGCAGCTGACCCCGCCGGCTGTGTCTGGCTGGGAACGTTAAAAGGATTGGCGCGTCTCAATCCGGCGACAAAACCAAACTTGATGGTGGCCGATACGATCACCAGCAACCTGGTTTTGTCTCTGCTTGTCGACCGCGAGGGAAGTCTATGGGTTGGCACTGAGTCAGGCGGATTAAATGTTTTACGCGACAAGAAGTTTTCGACGTTGACTACGAGGCAGGGTCTGGTAAGCGATGTAGTAAAGGTCATCTACCAGGACAAAGATGGCTCGATTTGGATCGGAACTAACGATGGGCTTACTGTTTTAAAAGGCGGGACCACCAAAACGTTTACCACGAATGACGGACTGTCGAGTAACGTCGTGTTATCACTTTACGGCGACAGCAATGGAACCCTCTGGATTGGCACTCCTGACGGCCTCAACGAGTTTAAGCAAGGTAAGTTCAGAACTATTACGGTCGCAGAAGGTTTATCAAGTGACTTTGTCCGCTCCATTTATGTAGATCGAAACGGGTTGGTTTGGATCGGAACTCGTAACGGATTGAACCAGCTCAAGGATGGCAACTTCAAGACCTTTACCACCAAAGAGGGACTCGCCAACGATTTTGTCGGTGCAGTTTATGAAGACTCAAACGGCGTGCTTTGGATCGGAACTCGAGGTGGTCTAAGTCAATACCTAGCAGGCTCCTTCACCAATTTCACGACTAAACAGGGATTGTCCAATGATGTGGTCACTTCATTACACGAGGATGGCAATCACGACATCTGGATTGGAACTAATGGCGGCGGTCTGAATCGTTTCCGCAACGGAAGCTTCGTTCCTTACACGACGCGAAATGGCTTGCCCGACAATGTGATCTATCGAATCCTCGAAGATAGTCAACGAAACCTCTGGTGTAGCACACCCCGTGGCATATTCAAGATAGCCTTGCAGGAGTTGAATGATTTTGCCGATGGTAAAACGCAGGTTGTCAGAGCGACCCCATACGGAACCTCAGATGGCATGCTGACGCGAGAATGTAGTGGCGGAGGTTACCCGGCCGGCTGGAAAGGGAGTGATGGCAAGCTGTGGTTCTCGACAATCAAAGGTGTTGCGATGATCGATCCGAACAACACCCAGTACAATCGTCAGCCGCCGCCCGTGTCGATCGAGCAGGTCCGGGTTGATGACAAGCCTTTAGCAACCAGTGGATTAGTCACTCTGGCGCCTGGCACGAACCGCCTCGACTTTTATTTCGCAGCTCTCAGTTTCGTTGCTCCTGACAAGGTTAGATTCAAGTATAAGTTGGAAGGATTCGATCCGAACTGGATCGATGGTGGAGGACAACGAGCGGCTTTCTACACAAATCTTCGACCAGGTAACTACACATTTCATGTGATTGCCGCGAATAACGATGGCGTTTGGAATGAACAGGGCGCGACATTTCAGTTCTACCTGCGACCCCACTTCTACCAGACCTACTGGTTCTATGCGCTACTCCTTTTAGTCTTAGGACTGGCGGCGTGGCAACTCTATCAGTTGCGAGTGCGCCAGATGCGAGCACAATTTAATGCAGTGCTTGCCGAGCGGACCAGGATCGCGCGTGAGATTCACGACAATCTTGCGCAGGAGATGTTGGGAATTTCGGTGCAGTTGGAAGTTGTTGCCCGAACAATGCCGGCGAATGCAGAAGTAGCGAGGAACCACCTGGACCGTGTGCGCCTTTTGGTCCGCCACGGAATTGCAGAAGCAAGAAGATATGTGTGGGACTTGCGATCACAAGCACTCGACAATGCCGACTTGCCGACCGCGTTGAGTGAAACGGTTCGTCGTTTAACGGCCGATCATTCAGTTGAGAGCCAGGTCCAGGTTAGTGGTGTCTTTCGTTCTTTACCGTCGGGTGTTGAAGATAATCTCTTACGAATTTGTCAGGAAGCTATCAACAATGCAGTGACGCATGGTAAGCCGGAGCATGTCTTTGTTAACTTGACCTTCGACATACGCACAGTGCGTCTTAGCATTCGCGACGATGGTCAAGGTTTTGACCCTGCTAAAGTCGAGAAGAACGGACATTTTGGGTTAGTTGGAATTCGCGAGCGGGCAGAGAACATTGGCGGTAAACTAACCATCAACAGTTCAGCCGATAATGGGACCGAGATTGTTGTAGACGTCCCAATCGCGGAAGAACGAACTTGAAGATCGCAAACACAAATGAGTGATAACAAGATCAGAATCGTAGTCGTTGATGATCAGGCGGTGGTCCGGCAGGGCTTTGTTTCTCTGATTAGCACTGTCGCGGATATGGAAGTTGTCGCCCAGGGGACGAACGGTCAACAGGCGATTGATCTGTATCGACAGCACCGTCCTGATGTCATGCTCATCGATTTGCGCATGCCAATTTTAAGTGGCGTAGAAGCAATCGCAGCAATTCGACGTGAATTTTCAGATGCAAGAATCATTGTACTTACCACTTACGACGGTGATGAAGACATTTATCGTTCGCTTCAGGCCGGCGCGCAAGGATACTTGTTGAAGGATGTGTTCTTTGAAGATCTCGAAGACGCCATCAGGAAAGTGAATGCTGGCTCGCGGCGAATCCCGGCCGAAGTTGCAGAGCGATTGGCTGAACGGATGACCGGCTCAGCTTTGACGGGCAGGGAATTGGAAGTCCTCGAACAGATTGTGGCCGGCAAAAGCAATAAAGAGATTGGAACCCATCTGAACATCAGCGAGGCGACGGTAAAGAGCCATATCAACAACATTCTCAGCAAGCTCGGAGTCTCCGATCGCACCCAGGCCGCCACAACCGCCCTCCAACGCGGCATCGTACATCTCAGATAATTGTCGGGGCGGCCCTCCGTGGCCGCCCCCGATTTTTACCCGAATCGGCGATGCCCGTGAGCCTCCTCTTCCAAAGTGAGATATTTATTGGGCCAGGGGGCGCCCACGGCGGGACGCCCCTACAACTAAAGTTGGAAATGAAGCTCAACCATCGGTCTCGTGACGGGTTGGACTAAGAACTGTACTCTTAGCCCCGTTGCAGACGAATTATTAGTCCCGAGTTGTTGGCGATTAAGGGTTTCCTTCCGAATTGTTGCAGACCCTATGACTCTTAAGCGCCGGTTTAGGTATCAACTCGGGACTACCTCCATTTAGAACCAAGCAATTTAATATTTTGGATAATTTTGGATTTCTTTGGTGAATCCCCAGGTTGAACAAACAAATCTGTTTTCTCCACGTATTCGATTGAACTCTCAGATGCCTTAGCAGGCGGCAACTAAAACTCACCTTGATACTGAAAGGACCTGAACAGATGACCCAGCTGTTCCTGAAAGTAAGTCGCAAACCAATAACTCTTGCAGCTCTGATAATTTTTGCAGTGGCTATGCTCGTCCAGGGACAGCAAGCGGCATCAGCGACGCTCACCGGCACAATTAAAGACCCCAATGGTGCATTAGTATCGGGTGCTCGAGTATCCGCCACTCACAGAGACACTGGAACTACTCGAGAGGTGTCTACCAATGAGAATGGAGACTTTGTAATTACTAATCTCGCCACGGGAGTGTATGACATTAAAGTAAGTGCGACTGGATTTGAAGAGCGCACCGTTTCGCAAATCAGACTTCAAGTCGGGCAAGCATCAAACCTCGACATCTCCCTTGCAATCGGAATAAAGGAAGTAGTCCTGGCCGACGACTTCGGCGCTGGTTACGAGCTGGTGAATACCAGGAACGGCGTGGTGGATGGTGTCATTCGTGATCTTGAAGTCCAAAATATGCCTCTCAACGGACGTAACTTTCTTGAGTTGGCGCTGCTGGTGCCGGGTAATACTCCCGCCCCGAATTTTGACCCGACAAAAACTAACACGTTGGTCATCTCATCAGCGGGACAGCTAGGTCGTGGTGGCAATGTCACGATCGATGGAGCCGACAACAATGATGATGTTGTTGGTGGTCCTGTGCAAAATATTTCTCAGGATGCGGTGGGCGAGTTTCAAATAGCTACCAACCGGTTCTCGGCTGAACTTGGAAGATCGGGCTCGGCCGTGATCAACGTGGTAACCAAGTCGGGCACAAATGAGTTTCACGGGTTGGCCTCCGGTTTTTTTCGTGACAGCGCTCTTCAGGGCTTGCCCGCGACTTTTGATCGGACACTGCAGGACGAGCCGCCCTTCGATCGTCAGCAATATTCCTTTGCGCTTGGCGGGCCTATAAAGAGAGATAAAGCTTGGTTCTTTAGTTCCTTTGAATATCGCAACCAGGATGGTGCAGTCCTGGTCGGCACTCGCGATTTGGCCACGCAATCGATCAGGAAGGGATTTGCAACTGCACCGCTTAACGACCTTCTGAATACAAATCGTGTTGACTTCAGCTTTGGAGATAAAGACCAACTCTCGGTGCGTTACTCCCTGCAACGTGAAAATGATGTTGCGGCTAGCTCTTTGATCCGTGCGATTGGTTCGGCGTCGGAACGGCAGGCAAGCGAAAACAACACGCACTCAGTTGTTGGCCGTTGGAGCCACATTATCAGCCCAACTACGCTCAACACTTTCTCATTTAGTTACAGTCATTTCTTCAATGACATTGAGCCGGTGACGCCTGGTCCACAATTGACCTTTCCCAGCATCCAGGATGGCGCCTCGTTTCGCGTCCCGCAGGGAACCAAGCAGAGACGAGTTCAGCTGACCGACTCGCTCTCATATGTTCACGGCAATCACACCTTTAACTTTGGTGGCGAACTCCAGTTTGTGCGCGGCGACTTTGACCTCCGTGTTTTTCAACAAGGCCGGATTGAATTGATTGAAGACTTTCCTGATTTCGATCGGAACGGAGATGGTCGAGTCGATGACAACGATCTGGTATTTGCGGTGACCCTGCGAAGTAATCACCCATCGCAGCCACTTTTGATTCCCGACGCAAGCAATATCTATTTCGCTGGTTATGTTCAGGACGACTGGCGGGTGAGTCCGCAGCTTACATTGAACCTTGGACTGCGTTATGA
>DASROI010000329.1:0-4202 GCA_035646955.1 Pyrinomonadaceae bacterium | reverse complement strand
GCGATATGGCTACATCATTCGCAAGGTGAGCGTAACGAATGATGGAAGGTGCCCCAGTTGCAATACTTCGATTCCAGGCATCTGGAAGTGACTCCTTCAAGGTGAGTCTCCGAACCTCAGACCTCAGTAGGTTTTGCATAGTCTCGCCGAGTTTCTGGCGACGAGTCTGGTACCGCTGGAGAAGCGACGATCAGAAACCTGCCGGAAAGTTGAGTGTCCCGAACGGTCGCTTCGCCCGCGGTACCGTGGAATTAGCATCTTACTTTTGTGCAAAGCCAGACTCACCTGACTCATTCGGTACGACGCAAGCGCAAGCTTGCACAAACTTGAATCTACCTGGACGGACTAGCCTGCGTCGATGGTGAAGGTTGCGCTTTTGCTGGTGGCGCAGGAGTAACTGTCGGAGGCGTTGGGTTCTCGATCCGGGTAGTTTGTGACGCCACCGCCTGCCACTTACCATTTCGCTTCATATAAAGATCAGTAAAACGATATTCCCCGCTGATGTCCCTGGTTCTCTTCGTTTGCGGGTCTTTGACTTTGCCGTTCCTGATAACCGCGCGGCCATTGATAAACGCTACATTCTCGTTGAGCACCGTGACTTTCGGTTCGAGTAAATCCCATGAATCAGACGTAATTGTTCCAGATTCAATTGAAGCGATCTCGTCAGTCTTAGTTCCCATCGTTCCGTCGGGATAGACCATGACGACGTCATCGGCAACGATCCGTTTTACCGGCTCCGAGTTATGACCTTGAGAGGCAGCCGCCCACTCTCGTTCCAACTTCAGTACTTCAGCTTCAATGGCCGGGATATCAACTGTCTCCTTAACTGCGTTGACATTGGCAGCTTTTGAAGCGTCGCGATTGGTATCGGGAGCTGCTGTTTGACAGCCAACTGCTGTCAGAAGAATGACGAGTCCCAAAGTTGAAATGGTTGTTGACAACACATTTCCGGGTTTGCGCATGTTCGACTCCTTGTTAAGGTTGAGTGATCACCGGCTAAAGGACCTGGTCCATATAAGTCGGTCGTAGACGAGACTGGCACTCAGCTTCTACGACAAAGCAGCGACCGAGTCAATAGGGATGGAATCAGCAGTCAGGGCCGGGGCCGGTCGATCAGGATTCGGCGATCGGAATATTTTGATAATTATGAGTTGAGATACAGATGTCTCTTAACCCCCAAGCTGAAGCTTGGCGAGAATGAGATGGCACACTGGAGTGAGCAGGAACGATCGCCAAAACTGATTACAATTAAAATTTCTCATTCATAATTATCAAAAATGCTTGAGCCTGAACCCTGACCGCTGACCCCTATTCTGGTTGACATTCCAATTTCTTCAGGATTATTGTTCGCCAGCGAACGAACTCAGGGAAATTTCATTTGCGGCAGCTTTAATTGCGGTAAGCCGTACCCACCTTTCTTATTATGTTTTTCTTGCTAAGGAGTAAACATGATTAGACTTTCAAGACTATCAATACCCATTGCTATGAAAGTGGCTTGTCTTGTGACCGTCTGTATTGTCCTTGGCGCACCGTCGTCCGGCCAGACTCGACCGAAACCGGCAGGCGAAGACGTACCAATCTTTACTGACTATCGCGGAGTACAAATCGGCTGGCTAGCTGAGGATGTTCGGAAGAAACTCGGCAGCCCCGCCGACAAAGGTGAGGAGCAGGATTTCTATATCTTCAATGAAAAAGAGACTGCTCAAATTCTGTATGACAAAGCCACTCACAAAGTCGTTACTATTTCAGTCGATTTTGCGAATGGAGCATCCGGAGTAATAACGCCCCAACAAGTGTTTGGCGCGGATATCGAAGCAAAGCCAGACGGCTCGAAACATAAGCTCGTCAGATATCCGAAGTCCGGCTTCTGGATCTCATACAGTCGCACGGCGGGCGACACCCCGATAGTTAGCGTTACGATTCAGAAGTTAACTCCATAACGGACGACAAATTTTGGACTTGTTTGTCCATTTACTCAGGCTGATGGAAGCCAACGATCCAAAAAACAAAATGAGTTAAAGAAATTTTTTATGATTTCATCTTTGACATCTGTGGCTGAAGAGGATAGGTTTTGCTCAATTAGATTTTCGCCCAGGAGATCAAAAATTAGTTCTATGGCAAAAAGCGGCTACAAGGGAATCAGTCGCATAGACTGTCCCGAAAATAAAACTGTCGGCTGGTACGTTCGAGTTAGATTAGGCAACGTCACCAAGTCGAAGTTTGTCAGTGACCAGAAGCACGGCGGCAAAGACGAAGCGTTACTGCGCGCAGTCAAGTATCGTGACCAACTGGAAAAAGAGCTAGGAAAACCCCGCACCGATTGGGTCATAGTCGGTAAGAATCCGCGAAATCGGACAGGAGTCGTGGGAGTCAGACGAACGGCCAAAAAGTACAAGGGTAAAGATGGGAAGGTTTACCTCAATGAAGTCTATGAGGTGACCTGGAATGCTGGACGCGAAAAAAGAGGTCGCACTTCAGTTTCCATCGCCAAGTACGGTGAAATGCGGGCCTTTCGGATGGCGTGTGCAATACGAAGACAAAAAGAAGAATTACTCTACGGCGACGTAGTTATAAGCAAGTGGGCTGAATCATTCGGTAAGGTCTGCGCTGCTTAATTCTTTTGCTTCGGTATTGACAGTTCCTGAACAGGACGCGGCAAACAACTGGCTGCGCATTAGAGTCTAGCCGGTCCCACTTAAGCTGGTGGTCTCGCCTTTCTGACACGCACCATGGCGTGCTGCGGTAGATTTGTCTCTGGATTCCAGCGGTATGCATACGCCAGATAGCAACATCACGCCGGTTGACCTCGACAACAAAGCCGCTCTATCCCTCGCTATTAAACACCAAGCCTACTCCGAAGGTTTCAATAAGGTTGGAATAGTTAAAGCCGAGCCTTTGAATGACGAAGGTCGCCGGCTGGAAGAATGGTTGGCTCGAGGCTACGAGGCTTCCATGAAATGGATGTTGCGTGAGCCTGCCAAGCGAGCCAACCCTCTGGAATTCTTTCCTGAAGCGAGGTCAATCATCGTTGTTGCCGCAAACTATTACACACCTCACGAACACGAGGACAGTTCTGCAACTGGGAAGATTTCTCGCTACGCCTGGGGCGATGACTATCACGACGTGATTGGTGAAAAGTTGCGCTCGCTTCTTTCGTGGATCGAAAGCATTGGGCCTGGAGTCAAGGGCAAAGTTTGTGTTGATATACAACCAGTCATGGACAAGGCCTGGGCAGTTCGAGCCGGGCTCGGTTGGTTAGGCAAACACACCAATGTTATTACTCCCGAGTTTGGCTCCTGGGTCTTTATTGGTGAGCTGCTCTTGAATATTGAGCTGGAATTTGACTCCGAGCGAATCGACGACCACTGTGGCACTTGTACACTTTGTATCGATGCTTGTCCGACCGACGCTATTACCGAACCTTACGTACTCGACTCGAACAAGTGCATTTCCTACGCGACCATAGAACTGAGATCCGATTCGCTACCGGTTGAGATTGAGAGCAAGCTATCAGGTTGGCTCTACGGTTGCGACATCTGTCAGGACGTTTGTCCATGGAACCGCTTTCAACAAGTTTCCGATGAGCGCCGTTTTGATCCGCGGCCAGGTAACGTAAATTCGGATCTTGCCGGGATTCTAGAGCTAGAGCCCTCAGATTACGCCAGGCGGTATAGGGGCAGCGCGATGAAACGAGCCAAATTGACTGGGCTGCAGCGCAACGCTAATGCGCTCCGGGCTCACGGCGCACCAGAGACTTTGGGTTCTGGCAATCCATGATTTCGTACGAAAATAACTGCAAATTTAGTCATTCCAAGGAAGCGATTCTGAGTTAAACTACACTCCCGATTGGACGCGGGGCGAGCGCATATGAATCGCAAGCCGCTTCACTACAAACCAGGTCAATGGCTCAGCGCTGACGCCGCGTTCCCCGCTGAGGACTGGATTCTTTCTCACACGGATCCCGACGCCAGGGAACAAAGTCGGCTCTTCGACCTTTTAGGCCGCATCAACTACAAAATTCTTACCGGCGATCGCGTGTATGTTGAAGTTGGAGGCGTTCGTTACAGGACTTTGTATGGTGGTTACTGGCGCAGCGTCTACACGGGAATTCAGCACTTCCTGCTAAGGTGTGAAGCCATACCCGACCCTCTTTGGGGTGAAGATACGAGTCGCGGAGTCGTGGACTTGCCGATTGCTTACTC
>DASROI010000328.1:0-6806 GCA_035646955.1 Pyrinomonadaceae bacterium | reverse complement strand
GGGACAGTTTGTGCCTTCGGTTGTTGATTCCTCTTCGGGTAGCTTTACGGCGGCGGGGCAAATGCAGACGGCATACATAATTTCTGTCGGCGAATGCAATGCTTCTCATGCGGATAATTACGGCAGCAAACGCATTGCTATCTTCTCGGGGCAACAGCTTATCGCCAACCTGGATATCAACTTTAACAGTAGCATTCTCAGAAAAACTGATCTGAACCGAGACGGCATCGACGAGTTGCTCGTTTCTACCGGCGACATGGCTCAGGGGACACTGATTGAAACCGCTGCGCTATATAGTTTTGAACAAGGCAAGGCAACGGTTATTGAAGACTTCGGACAGGTGACTGAAGATTCGTGTGCTTCGGGGATGCCGGGTAGCACAGTGAAGTCGGCGGTGATTGAAATTGGTGCCGTCAACCCTGCGAAGATGCCGAAGTTCAAGATGGACAATTACGAGTCGGCATGTAGAAACGTTAAGCGTTGGCGATTCGTTTCAACTGGTAAGATGGACCAATAAAATCCAGAATACTGAAGATTCTTCTTGCTCTTAACAAACGGCTTGCTCTAGATTAGAGCCAGCACCCGCCTCACGGCCCCAATTAGCCGATTAAGGAAGTAATCTCCGGTAAACCTCTTTTCGCCGCATCTTAGGAGGTCGTATGCTGCAGCAAGTATGGGACAGTTTTTTAATGCTGATTCCAGTGTTTTTCCTGCTGACCATGATATTTGGTGCAGGGTTTTACATAGGTAGGGTCAGCAAAAAAGAGTAGCTACTTGAGGGCTCCCAACCCAACGCCCAGTTCCAGCCTTTTTCCACCTGAGCTTCTCCCTGGCTACTAGAGATCATCGTTTTCTCAAGAGGAATCGAAACGTGGCTCCAGTGTCACTTATTCGTGCTTCACTGCTTTTTATTGGATTCGTGCTCTTACTTCTGGGCGCTTGGGACAAACTTGTGCCGCGTCCGCACTATGAAAGCTCCAGTCCGGCACCAGGCAGTGTTTTGGACAAAGTTCCTCAGTTAGTGACGGTTAAACTCTCGGAGGAGCTGGACCAGAGTTCAACGATCCTGGTCCATTCGACAATCACTCTGAAGTCTAATGGCGAGCAGATCGTTGGCGAGGGCAAGCAGTTGCGGTCCCAGGGGCCAAGTTTAGAAAATGCCAAAGCCCTGCAAATTACAATGCCGGCCGATGCCGCCCGGGGCTTGTACTGGGTTCAATGGCAAGCGGTAGCAGCCCAGGGAAAGGCGACACGCTACGGTCTTTTTTATTTCGCGGTGGGAATGCCGCCTCCTCAGTATATTGCCAAAGAGCCGCCTGGTGCTTTGAGTGAAAGAAACCCCGCCGAACGACGTTATCGAGCCGTTTTGCTGGGAGGTGTCCTGATGGTGGGTTTTGGTCTCTTATTTCCTCACGTTTCGCGTAGGAGATAGACCAAGCCACTGGGCAGAATGCCACCCGCCGCCTTGCCTCCCCCTCATCCGGCACGACGGTTGCCATCAATCCTCACTGGATATCAAGTTGGTGGGTTCATCCGACATAACCTTCGGCGCTCGAATCCTCCAAAGAACCTCGACAGTCAAATTGGCTGCTGAGCCCCAGACCTCTCACATCCGCCTAAAACACAACGATGACCATGCCCACGTTATCAACTATTCAGGAGGTCGAGCTTCAACCGATTCTACTCCGCGATGCGGTGCAGATGGACCAGCGAAGCGAAGATCAACACCAATTACAGCTCAGTCTCCAGAAAGAGATAGCCTGTGCTCTCAATCAGATTGGCGATCCTGAGCTGAAGGGCATTGCTGAGAATATCCTCATTGAACTGGCCCGTTTCTTTGATTGGCTTGCCCGGATAGACAACAATCTTCACAAGCTCGATACCCTGCTTGAGAGCCTTTCGTTGCTCGAAATACTGCAGTTTGAAGCTCACTCGCTGACGGAATTTATTGCGACTAGAGCGATGACATCACCCGTCGTAAACGATCGATTGCGAGGCGTCCTGGATGGCATTACCTACGGAATTAACCACGATTTACGGCGTATTTTTGAACGAGAGCTCATTCGAGGCGTAACAGAGCAGTCGACTCCGGTTGTCTACGGCAAAATTCTGCACGCTCATGGGCTACTGACCAATTGCTTCCAACAATCCATAATTACACTGCTCCAGGTTTTTAATCCGAGCGTTGAAGGGGCCTCGTTATTTAACGACACAGAATTAAGGCTGCAGCAGTCATTGCTCCTTTGCAGAGAGTTGTCATCTCTTATGAGCCTGGTCCGACTGGCCGAGCCTGAGCCGGGGCCCGATTTGCTGCGTCAGGTTGTTGACCGCATTCTCGAGTTCAGAGACGGAGCGATGCAATACCTGATGTACAAGGATTGGCGCGGGTACGAAAATCTTGCGTTGGAAGTTATTAGTTCAATCGAAAATAACCAGGATCCTAAAGCACTGTTGCACCGGTTCCTTTGTTATCTCGAACTCCTGTACGGACACGTAAAGATGAGGGCCGTCCTGTCCAATAACTTCCCCTTTTCGGGTGAAGGCGACGACAATTAGGCTGGAGCCGCACTGACGAAAAGTGTCAGTAATGTCAGGACACTAAGTGTTAGTGAGTCGATAAAGCGCTCCTCCATGAAGTCCTGGGAAACTCACCACGGGCGAAATTTTTCAGCAACAATTTCAAATCACCCCATCCAAATAAATCAAAAGATTAGTATCTGGCTCAGTTTGAAGAGTTGATTCAATTCGCTATTGCTTTGATGGCTGGTTCTCGCAATATAATCGAACTCGTCAGCTGACCTTATTTCATTACACGTAAGAAATCCCGCCACCCTGAGCGATAGGAAACGATGAGTCACAGGCCCTTCCCCTGTTTCATGGTATGTCTGGCGTTAGTTGGTGTTTGCCACGTTGTGGCTCGTGCACAGCGCGTCCGTCAAACAAGTGAGGCGACTAACGCGTATCGCGTCTGCCAGAAGTTTCAACGAATACTTGCGGAAAATCTTGACTTCGACGCCGCCTACGAAGCGACCTTTACGAAAAATGTTGCGCGCCGGCGGGCAGTTGCAATCCGTGACGGAGAATTTAGCGGTGTCGATTTGGATAGTGTTCCCGACTCGCTGCTCATAGCTGCGTATAAACAGCGAATGCAGCTCTTCTATTTGATGTTGATACTGGCTGGTCCTGATAACACCGACCAGGAGAAATCTTTTTTCCCGCCAAACATCAAGCAAATATTAGATCGTAAACCGGACGCGGATCCGAAACAGTTTGGCTCGTTTGTTTCTCAGATGGAACAAGACGTACGAACCTTCAGAGAACACTTGGACCACTTGGCCCGTGAGAACGCAAACGTGGCGGAGCGTATTCAAAAGTTCAAAACCGAAGTCGCTTCGGGGCCGTTTAACCCTCCTAAAGACTACTTAGTGCAGCCGCAAGTAAATACCGACGAGTCGAGGGGTCTCAGAAGAGGCGAAAAGTACTACGCGATCGAGGGCTATTCTATTATTCGCGAGGGCCTTGAAATGAAAATCGTGTCAATCCGATTTTTCACCCGCCTGTTTTGAAACGAATTGTTGAGGGCTCTGAGATGAGACACTCATTGTTACTCGTCTTGCTGTTACTGGCCGCTTCGACGATGGCCCAGACTAGCGTCTCGTCGGAGAGTCAGGCGGTGAAGATTTCGTCCCTGAACACTCCTTTTGCGGTTCAGGCTCAATTCTCAGGGAAGTTCAGAGTTTATTGATCAGGTATTGCTCTGGAGTTTGAGAAGTCCCGAATAACGATAAGCGAGAATTGCCCGTACAAGGGTCGAAGGCTTATAACCACGTTGAGAGTGGGGCTGGCCACGCGCACTGAAAAAGGTTGGGAGATAGTTAATTCGGCGCCGGCAATCGCCATTCAACGGGTTGTTAAGGCAAACGATTCTATTGATCTGGGTGAGCTTAAGTTTCTGATCCCGTTGACTGCGCACCTTGAGCTTTCGGACCATTGGTTCGTGGTGCAAATTGATGAGACCTCACTCGACGGTGATGATCTCGAAAACGCAGATGGCGTTTCGTTCGCACACAGCGATCGCAAAATATTCACTCGACTACTCTACTGAAAATTAATTGCGGCGGCCGTGTCTCCGGGCGGCGTCGGTCAGCTCTGCACGACTCGAGATAGTTAGATCAAGATCTCGCAAGAGGCCATCACTGATGCCGTAGATCCACCCATGAATAGCCAACTCCTGTCCACGGCCCCAGGCACTCTGAACAATTGTAGTGCGACCAACGCTGAGCACCTGTTCCACTACATTCAGTTCACAGAGCCGATCCAGTTGCTTCTCGCTACCTGCGAGACCTGCAAGGTGATGCTCATAATGGATCATTACGTCCTGGACGTGTCGTAGCCAGTTATCGATCAATCCCATTTGCAAGTTTTCGAAGGCTGCCTTTACGCCGCCACAACCATAATGGCCGCAGACTATGATGTGACTGACCCCAAGCACCTCCACTGCGTATTGTAAGACCGACAAACAGTTGAAGTCGGTATGGACCACCACATTTGCAACATTCCGGTGGACAAACATTTCACCCGGCAGCAGCCCAACCAGTTGAGTAGCTGGCACCCTACTGTCGGAGCATCCTATCCACAGATAGTTTGGGTTTTGCTGTTTAGCCAGCGATTCGAAAAACTCTGGCTCTTGAGCCTTGTGTTCTTCGGCCCATTGGCGATTCTTTTCCAACAAGTCCATTAAGTCGTTCATGTTTCGCAACCTGACTTATAGAAGTTTCCCAAATAGGAATCATTAACTGCGAGGCGTATAGTACAGTCATTCTAATATTTTGGAGGAGCTTATGGTTAAAGTTGCTCTCTGGGTGCAGCTCGACGCAAAGCCTGGTAAAGAGAAAGATGTCGAAGACTTCTTGTTGTCGGGACTGCCTCTGGCTGAAAACGAACCCGATACGACTGCATGGTTTGCATTGCGTCTTGGTCCATCAACGTTTGGAATTTTCGACGCGTTTCCAAATGAAGCAGGTCGTAGCGCTCACCTTTCAGGACCGATAGCAGCAGCTTTAATGGCAAAAGCTTCTGAGTTACTTGCTAAGCCGCCGGCGATTGTGAACGTTGACGTATTAGCTGCGAAACTTCCGGGTTAATCCCTGGTTCGCATAGGTATTTCAACGTAACAATAATTCCACATCCTAAACGGCAGCCGTGTGTCGCAGGAAATGTTTACTTGGTGTACTCTTTTTCCCACGCAGAGAGATTGAGCTGAACTTACAGCGAATTATTTGCTGTCGATCATACTTCTTCGCAATTCCCCCAATGATGTTTTTCCATGCCTGATCTCCGAGTAATCTTCAAGGGAAAATGCAAACAGTTCGCCTTGAACATATTCGAAGGACAGTAATCGGAAAGTCCCGCGCAAACTGAGCCTCAAGTCGCACGCCCACCGACTTGTACCCTGTTTATCTAGCCTCGCGGGTTGGCAGTAGATCCCAAACTTGTCGCCCTGATTAGAGACGTGTTCAACAGTTGAAGATCGACTGCTACTGTGCGCTCGACAATGAAGCGTTTAACCAAAGGCTAGCGTCCCTACTCTAATTTTTCAAAAGGAGTTTTATTATGAATGCCATAACACAGATGGTCATGCAACAAATCGCCGGTGGTGCATCCCAACAAATAGCGCAGCGGTTCGGAATAAGTGAATCGACAGCCAACACAGCAATTCAACTCGCTGTTCCTTTAATTTTGACCGCCATGGCCCGCAATGCGGCTCAACCACAAGGCGCAGAAAATTTGCACCAGGCACTCAACTCCGATCATGACGGAAGTATTTTCAATAACTTGATGGGCTATCTTAGCAATCCACAGTCGGCAAACGGAGCAGGAATTCTGGGCCATGTATTTGCAGGGCAGCAGGCCACAGTGCAAAACAACCTCGCCCAGGCTGCGGGAATCGATCAGAGTTCGGCCGGGGGTCTGATGGAGATGGTCGCCCCACTTGTGATGGGTGCAGTGGGCCAAGCCCAACAGCAAAACGGGCTCGACGCCTCGCAACTTTCAAACATGTTGGCAGTTCAGCAGCAGCAGGCGCAGGCCACGGCCCCCGATGTGATGGGAATGCTGGGTTCAATGTTGGACCAGAATAAAGATGGAAGCGCAATGGATGACCTCTGGCGGGTCGCCGGCAATTTTTTCAAATGAGTCTGAGGTTAAAGCACTCATCGCTGGTCGGTCGACGAGGTTGAATTATTAGTTGCGGCCGACCATCGGCTCGCCAATCTGTAATCAAACTATTCAACTCATAGGAGGAACACCACAGTGAAAAGAAAAGCAGCCGGCATCGTAGTGATGCTTACCCTTATGGCCGCGCTAGTGGGATGTAATCGCGGTCCTAATGACGAAACGCTGACACAACTGGTGAAGGCAAAAATCAGTGCCGACCCGGCGCTGGCCACCCAAACGGTCAACGTTTCTGCCAAAGACGGAGTAGTCACCCTGGCCGGAAATATTAATACGGAGCCAAACAAGGCCAGGGCTGAAGAGTTAGCAAAGAGTGTGGACGGAGTTAAGTCGGTAACCAACTCGTTGCTCGTTAGACCACCAATTGTGAATGCCACTCCGCCGCCGGTGTCTCCGGACACGCAACTTAAGACAAGCGTCATGGCAGGGTTGACGAAGTATGGAATCACCACAGTCTCTGCTGAAGTGCTTAACGGGGAAGTGACGCTTACCGGCGATATTCCGCGCGCAAAACTACAAGACGCTATGAAGGCCGCGAATGAATCTCATCCCAAAAAAGTCGTCAACAAGAT
>DASROI010000327.1:0-3603 GCA_035646955.1 Pyrinomonadaceae bacterium | reverse complement strand
ATCAAGCAGTTGTCGGCATTTTGAGACTCACCCGACGCTACCGCGATTCGGTACTGACCGCTCTCGCCACTTGATTGTTTTTGGTTGCGGTCTAAGCCGCGCTGTGAAATCGGCGCAATCTGTGGACGAGCATTTTATCTCGCTGAGTTTTCACACAGTGTCCGAAGCCAGTGGTACCGCAGAAGAGTCAGTCGGTGGGCTTATAGGTTCCAGCGGCGACAAAAAACAATCTTGACTATATCGGGAAATTCGAGGATAAGTCAGATTGCCGGGCCTTCACATTCCGGGGTTTTCACCTATTTTATGTTCCTCAAAAAGTCTAAAAGAGTAATAGTCTCAGCGCTATGCATGAGCTTGCTTATCACCGCGGTTTGCCCACCCGCCGAGGCGCAAAAGAAAAAAACCGCGCCAGTCGAAGCAACCCCGCCACCCGTGCGGGAAGAGTTCAAGTTCGGCGATGTTGATTTAGAGATTCTTGAACAGTCTGATCTCCTCGATAGAAAGCTCGAACGTGATGGGCTCGTGCTCCATGACGACGCGGCGAATGCTTATGTACGTCGCATCGGACAATCGCTGGTTCCCAAGGGACTCGAACTTGAGAGGGTCAATTGGAACTTTCGCGTGCTGCGTGACCCGCAGCCCAACGCCTTCGCGCTTCCCAACGGTTCGGTATACATGACAACTGGCTTGATTGTCCTCGTCGATAATGAATCACAACTGGCTGCAATCATCGCGCATGAGCTGACCCACGTTATGCGGCGGCACACCTACGTCCAGAATCGTAGCAACCGCAAAAAATTTCTTACCATGAACATCATGGCTGCAGTCGGCGCCTATGCACCCGGAGGCATTGTCGGAGCGGTCATCATTGTCGTGACGACAGTCGCACCATTTATTTTGATGGCAACGGTCTACGGTTATAGCCAGGACCTCGAGCGGGAGGCTGATCTCAAAGGTGTCGACATGATGATCAGCGCTGAATACTCGCCGGAAGAAATGGTCAACGTGATGAAGTTGTTGGATAGGGATATCGAAGGCGAGAACATCCGACTCTTCTATAACGACCATCCATCACTTGATGAGCGAATAAAATATCTGAGTTCGTATCTGGGTACGAGGGCCGACCGAGTGACGCATCAGATGGAGCTCAATCGCGAACGCGCCGCTTATTTCAAAATCATGGAACCGGTGATGCGCCACGACATTCAACTATCGATCAGCGCTGGACGTTTTCGTTCAGCTGTCTTTCACGCACAACGCCTGGTCGATTTTCACCCTGACTCGGAAAACTTGTTTTGGTTGGCAGAGGCTTACCGCACCCTCGGACCTCGTTTGCCACAGCTGACGGACAAAGAACTGACTAACAGCGCCAAGAAAGATGCTGCAAAAAAACGTGTGAAGCGAACGCTGGAAGAAGAAGAGCAGGAACTGCTCGCGACGCCGGCGGGTAAAGAGAATTGGCAAAAGCACCTACAAAAAGCAGAAGAATTGTACTCGCGCGCGCTGAACTCCGAGAACCCGGTGCCGGTGGTCCATCGCGGGCTTGGCATGCTCTACGAAAAGCTTGGACGACCAAGCGATGCCGCCAGTGAGTATGAAAAGTATCTCGAGCTGGCGCCGACCGCGATCGATCGCGAACGAATCAAGAAACGCATTGAAACCTTAAGGAGAACCTAAAATTGAAGCTTACCAGTGCTGTCCTCGTCTTCAGGCTGCGAGCATTGATCTTCGTCATTGCCTCACTACTACTTATAGGTTTCACTTCGCACTCGATCAACGCGCAGTTTCTTCATCCGAAGATCACGTCGAAAGAAACCGCCATCCGCACGGTTGTCGTGTTCCCCGCGAAAGTGAACGTGGTCCGCGATAGCATGAAGGGACCAGAAGGTATGGCAGCAGAGTCTGACGAACTAAGCGTGCGCGTAGAAAAGGTAATCACTGAGGTCCTCTCGAAACAGAAACAAGTGGCAACATTATCGCCGCCTACCCAGGGGACCGGCCAGGGCGACGCGCAACCGAACTACAATGTCGCCGACTTTCAAACCAAGTTTGACGATTTGCTACCCAAGATTATGAAGAAGCGGAGCGATGTTAAAAAAGGTCGCTTTACGATGGGCGATGAGGTACTGAACTTGAACCTGGAGAAGACGACGGATGCGATAGTCTTTATTCGTGGCGAAGGAAAGAAACTGACCGGCGGCAAGACTGCATTTACGCTGCTCGTTGGTGGAGCGCCCGCTTATTTGAAGTTACGGATCGGGATAGTGGATGCCAGGAATGGTGACGTTTTGCTGTACACCGATCCTGTTCTCGCCGGCGATCCAACCACCGCCGTCGATCGATTGCGCAAGGCCCTGGAAAAAGGCTTTAAAAAACTCCCCGCCGCCCAGGCAAAGCCTTGATTTTTGAGGACTACCGAGCTGGCTCAAATAGCTCGATCGGGTTGCCGTCGGGATCTTCCAACTGGATCTGCTTGCCGCCCGGGCCTACCTCCATCTCATTCCGAAAATGCATACCGCTTTTCTTCAGAGCTTCAATCTGAGCGGGCAAGTCTTTGACCTGCAGAATTACCCGATTCCAGCCGCCAGGTTCTTGCTGACGCCCATCAGGCATAGGACGGGAACCGGAAGCGCCCGGACCACTCAGGATAAGTTTGAAATTCTCACCAGAGACCTGGCCGAAAGCAGGGAGGTTTTTCATATCCAGCTTGAGACCAAGTTGTTTTGTATAGAAGTCGATTGAGCGACTCACGTCCTTCACTTGATACCTAACACCCCAGAGACCCAAGACAGCGCTTTTACTTTCCTGTGACCCAACTTGAGATGATGTTTGAGACAATTCTTTTTGATTCATGTAACCTCCAATCGCCACGAAGGTGAAACACAGAAACAAAGCGCACGAAGTTCTTATCATATTCACCTCCCTTAAACTGGTAGAAAAAAATGTTCCGCGCTTCTGCCGTGATTATGAAGTTCCGAGGGGGCCGTGTATTGGAAAAAATGGAACTATCCGGGGATAGGAACATGATGGCTTTTTAAACGACTGTCGGGTTGATGGTGATGAACGTATTCACGGGGACTTAGACCTGAAAACTCTTGAAAATCGTTGATTAAGTGCGACTGATCGAAATATCCACACGTCGCTGCGAGCTGAGCCCAATCAAGTGGCCGATGTTTGTCCGCCAAAGCCCGCGCTCGTTCAAATCGCAGTATCCGGCTGTACAGCTTTGGTGAAAGACCAACCTGAGCAGCAAACACATGGTTTAAGCGCCGCTTACATATTCCAACCTCCCTGGCTACATCCCGAACACGAGCACCTTTGCCGCTTTGGCCCAATAAGAGGAGTGCGGTAGGACATAACTCTGGAACTTTAGAAATCGAATTCGGTGTATCATCCCGTTGTCTACGAAGTATTGCCGGAGCTGCCGGAAGGGCGGTCTTTCCATTTAACCGCGCACAGGAGGCATTCACACTCTTCGCGGATCGGACCGACGGCGTGATCTGGTATTAACGAGTGGAGGTTAGCCGATAACAATATGAGCGAATCACCAGGCCCTAAATCACACTTACTCGCTTTAACAATCTTCCTGGCCCTCTTCTTTTG
>DASROI010000326.1:0-3532 GCA_035646955.1 Pyrinomonadaceae bacterium | reverse complement strand
CCCAAGCTACTGGAATCCGATCTGTCACCTGAGTTGGAGGAAACAATTCAACAAGAGATGCGAGCTGTAGCACAAAAGGCGGCCGCCGCGAAGTGATAAATCCAGTAGATCCAGAGATTGCGCCGATTACGCCGATTTTTGTTCAACGAATTTCCGACGTCTAACACTCGTCTGCGTCTTCGCGCCTCTCTGGTGCGGAATCCTCGTGAAGAATCGGGGCCGGGAATGCAAAAAGTGTGGTTAAGCAGGGCCCGGTTTTGATAGATTGGAAGGGATTTCAGCGGGGGGCGAAGTTAGCTTCTATTTGGTTAAGGACCATTAAGCTGCATCGTCCCTTCCCAACTGCATCATTCTGGTATCCCTGCACATGCCAATAAAACGTCCTGCACTGCTGTCACTTCTAATCAGCCTTACGATCATCACTCAAATTTCATGTGCTCGTCTCAAGGCACCGGCGGGCTCAAGCCCGACAGCCTCTGCCACGCCGCATCATGATCCTGTTGATGAAATACTCGATCGTTATGAGAAAGCTGTTGGTGGTCGCGAAGCAATCGAGCGGATCACTAGTTACAAGATGAAAGGATCGTTCGAACTTTCCAATCTGCGAGAACCAGGGACGTTTGAGGCATGGGGTAAGGAACCAAAAAAGACACTAATCATTCTTGAATTTCCGCGGCTCGGAACCCTGAAGAAAGGTTTCGACGGTGAAACGCGTTGGGTGCAAACTCCCGCCGGAACCGTTACCGATTCGAGCCCTCAAGAAATTGCGGAGATGGACCGAGACTCGGTGGTCTACAGCGCAGGAAACATCAGAAGCCAGTTCGAGAGTCTGAAGTTGGAAAGTAAGGCGCGGCTCGGTGGTCGTGACATGAATGTAATTGAGGGCAAACCTCCCAAGGGTCCCGCTGAAAAACTGTTCTTCGATGTCGAGAATGGTTTGCTGGTGCGTTGGGACATGGCGCGACAACAGCCAAAGCGCGGCACTGTCTTCGTCAAAGTTCACCTCAACGATTACAAGGATGTTGACGGGGTGATGGTTCCGTTCAATGTCAGGTTCTCGTTCGAATCTTTCAGCTTCACTGTAAAAATCGACGAGCTGCAGCACAACATCCCTGTAGACGACGCTCTCTTCAAAAAGCCTTAATCATCCACAGATTACGCCGATTCACACAGATTCATTTACAGAGATGGTGGGACTTTTGTTACTGTAGAACAGGTGCCACACTTCAAAAGTTTAATAATCTGTGCATTCGGTGACATTTGTGGATAAGTCTTCTCCGCACTACAGGAACTGCAATCTATGCGAGGCGATCTGCGGCATCGAGATCTCGGTTAAAGCGGACCAAAGCCTGGAAATTCGAGGCGACAAGGACGATCCCTTTAGCCGAGGCTACATTTGTCCCAAGGCTGTCGCGCTTCAAGATATCCACTACGATAAGGATCGGCTGCGGCATCCGGTTCGTCGCACTCAGCGAGGTTGGCAGAGAATCGGATGGGACGAAGCTTTCGACGAGGTCGCTCAAAATCTCAAAAGCATCAATGCGAAGTATGGACGTAACTCGTTAGCAACTTATCTCGGCAACCCCACAGTGCATAATTCGGGGGCGCTCCTGTTTGCGCCAGGCTTCATCCGCAGTCTCCATACGCGAAATCGATTTTCTGCAACCTCTGTTGATCAGTTGGCCCATCACGTAGCTGCTTACCTGATGTTTGGCCATCAATTGTTGCTTCCCATTCCGGATCTCGAGCGCACAAATTTCTTTCTCATCCTCGGTGCTAATCCTGCGATCTCAAACGGGAGCATGATGACTGCGCCCGGTATGAGCCGCCGCTTGAAAGAGATTCGTAAGCGTGGCGGTAAAGTCATCCTCGTTGATCCACGTTACAACGAAACGGCAAAACGAGTGGACCAGCACCTCTTTATTCGCCCGGGAACCGATGTGCTGCTTTTACTGGCCTTACTTCAAGTGATCTCTGAAGAGGAGCGCACCAACCTCCCTTCATATGTCGACGGCATTCAGGTTATCGGGAAACTTGTGTCCGAATACACTCCTGAAAGAGTCGCCATCACCACTGGGATAGATGCGCTCGATATACGCACACTTGCGCGCCAGTTCGCTTCCGCTGACGGAGCGGTTTGTTACGGCCGAATTGGAGTAAGTACCCAGGAATTTGGCGCCGCCTGTCAATGGTTGATCAATGTTCTTAATATCGTAGCGGGCAACCTGGATCGACGAGGTGGGGCGATGTTCACCCTTCCGGCATTCGATCCAATTACTGCGCCTGAAGGGTTAGCACCTCGAGGCAGTTATGCGCGTTGGACCAGTCGCGTGCGGAAGCTACCTGAGTTTGGAGGCGAATTGCCCGTTGTCGCACTGGCAGAAGAGATATTGATTGAGGGACCGGGGCAAGTTAAAGGCCTGGTGACTCTTGCTGGAAATCCAGTGCTGTCCACCCCAAACGGCCAGAAGCTGGACCGTGCTCTTGAAAGTCTCGAGTTCATGGCAGCTATTGACTTCTATATAAATGAGACGACGAGGCATGCGCACATCATCCTGCCTCCAACCTCTCCGCTCGAGCGTGGCCATTACGATCTCGCGTTTCATCTCCTGGGCGTTCGTAATATTGCCAAATTCTCGCCCGCGTTGTTTCAGCCTGTATCTGACGCACGTCACGATTGGGAGATCTTGTTGGCGTTGCAGATGAGAATGGAAGGGGACGGTCTGTTCCGGCGGCTGAAAGGGAAGTTGATAGGCCGCTTTTTTGGTCCTAACCGTCTTATCGACCTGGGACTCAGATTTGGACCATACGGAGCAAAGCTCAACCCTTTTTCGCGTGGTCTATCGTTGAGAAAGTTGATGAAAGCAGAGCACGGCATCGATCTTGGTCCATTAAAGCCATGCTTACCTGGCCGGCTTCGGACAGCTGACAAGCAAATTAAGTTGGCTCCGGATGTTTTGGTGAAGGATGTCGATCGCGTAAAGGCAAAGTTCATCGATAGCGCCCTCAACGCTAATGGTCATCTTTTGTTAATTGGTAGACGGGATTTGCGAAGTAACAACTCCTGGTTGCACAACAGCGAAAGGTTGGTAAAGGGCAAACCGCAGTGCACGCTGTTGATAAATCGAATCGACGCCGCGCAAAGAGGCTTATTGTCAGGTCAGGAGGTTGTCGTGCACTCGAAGATCGGTACCGTGGTGCTTCCGATTGAATTATGCGACGACATCATGCCGGGAGTGGTGAGCATTCCTCATGGTTGGGGGCATGATCGGTCGGGAGTTCAACAAGCTGTGGCCCAACAACACTCGGGTGCGAGTATTAATGATTTAACTGATAGTCAATTGATCGACGCACTTTGCGGAACGGCCGCCTTCAATGGCACCCCGGTCACCGTCGACGCCAAATGAAAAGAAGTTGTTCGTGGTCAGTTGTCAGTTGTCAGTTGTCCGTAGTCAGTAGTCAGTTGTCCGTAGTCAGTAGTCAGTAGTCTGTTTCCGACCACGGACCACGGACCACGGACCACGGACCACGG
>DASROI010000325.1:0-6085 GCA_035646955.1 Pyrinomonadaceae bacterium | reverse complement strand
ACCAAAGATCTGGACCATCTCATCAGCCACAGAGTCGCAGTACTCAGAAAGTGCGACCTTTATAATCGAACATTCAGCGGCATATTCCTCGATAGCGCGCAACCGGGCGTCCATGTCATTTGAGTCGACAGCGCCAACTCCCGCTTCGATCATTCCGAGAGTGCGATAGATCATCGACTCGCCTACCCAGGTGCGAATTGCCTGCTCGGCAAGCTTTGCCTTGATCGCGCCAAACGAAGAGATGCTCTTTCCGAACTGGTGTCGTTCGTTGGCATAACGAACTGACTCGTTCACCATCAGCTTCATCCCACCTATGCACATTGCACCCAATTTGAAGCGACCGATGTTCAGGATATTGAACGCTATCTTGTGCCCCTTGCCGATTTCGCCCAGCAGATTCTCAACCGGCGTCCGCACGTCAGAGAGTACAAGCGCCGTAGTGCTGGATCCCTTGATACCCATCTTATGCTCTTCGGCACCTGAGGTAAGGCCTGGTTGGCGCTCGACGATGAACGCGCTGAATTTGTCTCCATCGACCTTCGCAAACACTATGAAGATGTCAGCAAAGCCACCGTTGGTGATCCACATTTTCTCGCCGTTGAGAATGTACTCAGTGCCGTCGTCACTTAACTTTGCCGTGGCTTTGGCCGCCATCGCGTCTGAACCGGATCCAGCTTCGGTCAGCGCATATGCAGTGATCAATTCGCCGGAAGCGATGCGAGGCAAATACTTTTGCTTGGCAGCTTCGGTGGCGAAATAGATGATGGGCAACAACCCGATACCGCTTTCAGCACCCAGAGTCGTAGCGAATGATGCCGAACGTCCGATGTTTTCGCCGACCAGCGCCCCGCTTGTCTGGTCTAAACCTAGCCCGCCATATTCTTCTGGAATATTTGCCCCGATCAACCCAAGTTCGGCCGCCTTTTGGACCAACTCTCGCGCCAGCTTCCAGTCGTGCTTTTCAAGTTCATCGATCCGAGGGTTGACCTCATTATCGATAAACTGGCGGGTGGTGTCGGCTATCATGCGGTGTTCTTCAGTGAAATCTTCGGGTGTAAAGATCTCTTCCGGACTCCGTTCTTCGATCAGGAACGCACCGCCTTTGACGATGACTTTTTGCTCTAGAATCGCTGACATAACAGTTTCCTTTTCCGTTTGTAAGGGGCGACACTCCCCCTGGTTCCAAGTTAGCTCTTCAATTGCAAAGAAGGGGCGCCCCACGAAGGAACGCCCGTACGAATTAAAGCCGCTCGAATATTCCTGCAGCTCCCATCCCGCCGCCCACACACATAGTCACCATTCCATACTTTCCGTGGCGACGTTCTAGCTCGCGCAGGATACTCGCCGTCAATTTGGCGCCGGTACATCCAAGCGGATGACCCAACGCGATTGCGCCGCCGTTGACGTTCACTTTGTCGGGATCGAGGCCAAGCGTCTTGATGACTGCAAGTGACTGCGCTGCAAAGGCCTCGTTTAACTCGATGACATCGATATCGGCAAGAGTGAGTCCGGCCAACTTCAAGGCTTTAGGAATGGCGAACACTGGTCCAATGCCCATTTCCTCTGGCGGACATCCGGCAGTTGCGTAAGCCACAAAACGAGCCAGCGGTTTTGCGCCTAACTCTCTGGCCCTGGAATCGGACATAACAATCGCCGCTGCGGCGCCATCGGACATCTGAGAAGCATTACCTGCAGTGATCGTACCCTTAACAGCAAATGCTGGTTTGAGTTTTGCTAGTCCTTCAACTGAAGTATCGCGACGCACCCCCTCGTCTCTATCAAAGACTGCTACGCGAGTTTGCTTCTTACCTTTTTCGTCCAGCTCCTCCAGCACGACCTGAATGGGAACCGTTTCATCCTTGAACTTATCAGCATCCAATGCTGCCGCTGCCCGCTGATGTGATCGGAGGGCAAACTCGTCCTGTTGCTCCCGGGTAACTTCATACTTGCGCGCAACATTTTCAGTCGCCAGGCCCATGTTCAAATAGAAGTCAGGATAGTGGTCCACCAGGTAGGGATTGGGCCGAATGATGTGACCACCCATCGGGATCATCGACATCGTCTCCAACCCGCCGGCTGCAATTACTTCCGCGCCTCCGGTCCTTATCCGGTCGGCGGCCATCGCAATTGACTGCAAGCCCGACGAACAAAAGCGATTGATCGTCATCGCACTAGTCTCGACTGGAAGTCCGGCTCTTATTGCGGCGGCGCGAGCTACATTCATTCCCTGCTCAGCTTCAGGCATGGCGCAACCCATAATGACATCCTCGATCTCGGATGCGTCCAGGTTGGCTACCCTGTTGACGGCTTCTTTAATCACGGCAGCGCCCATTTCATCCGGACGAGTAGTTCGCAGAGTTCCCTTTGGCGCTTTGCCTACAGCCGTGCGAACTGCCGATACAATTACTGCTTCTCTCATAATTACCCTTTTACTTGTTTCAATTTCTAAGCGGCTTACCTGTCTTTAACATGTGCGCCATCCGTTCCTGGGTCTTTCGGGTTCCGATTAGAGACAAGAAAGCCTCGCGCTCAAGATCTAAGAGATATTGTTCAGACACCAGGGTCGGATGATTTAGATCACCACCGGTTAAAATTCGAGCCAGGCGAGTGCCGATCTCCGCATCATGTTCGGATATATAACCACCACGCTTCATTTGGTGGATGCCGAGCTTGAGAGTCGAAAGTGCAGGAAGCCCCATGGCCAGGATATCTGTGCGTTGTTGAGGAGCAACGTAACCGGTTGCAGACAACGCGAGAACCTCTTTTTTAGCGTCAGCAATTAGCCGATCCGAGTTCATCGAAATCGTATCGTCAACCGAAAGAAAACCGAGAGATCTCGCCTCTTCGGCAGACGTCGCAACCTTTGCCAGGGCGATAGTTTCAAAAGCTCGTTTCACAAACGGGAACGGGTCAGCATCGTCTGCGCCTTTTGGAATGGAATCAAGAGCGCGGACCAGCATCTCCTTCGTTCCGCATCCTGCGGGAATTATCCCTACGCCAACTTCTACGAGACCAATATAAGTTTCAGCTGCAGCCCTGACACGGTCAGCGTGTAACACCATTTCACAGCCACCACCAAAAACCATCTGGAAAGGAGCTACAACGACTGGTTTGGGTGAATATCGCAAGCTCATTACCGAGCTCTGAAACAGGCGGCCTATCATGTCGAGCTCTTCCCAGTTTTCATCCTGGGCTTCCATCAACATGAGCATGATGTTTGCGCCGACACAAAAATTTGGTCCCTGATTTCCTACAACCAGGCCAAGGAAATTCTTCTCCACTTCACCGAGTGCGAATTTAAGCATCTGTAAAGTGTCGCCACCGATCGCATTCATCTTCGAATGGAACTCGAGGCAGGCAACGCCGTCACCCAGATCGATCAAAGAAGCTCCGGAGTTTTTCTTGATCACTCCGGTTCGATCCTTGAGCGACTTCAATACCAGCACACCTGGTGATTCGTTGAGCGCGACATAACTTCCGACAGCGAAATCAAAATAGAACTGCTGACCATTCTCGTTTTTGTAGAAAGTTGTGGCACCAGAGGCGAGCATTTGTTCGACGTTAGCCGGAACAGAAATGCCTTCCTCCTTTAGGCGATTCACAGACTTCTCGACACCAATCGCGTCCCAAACTTCAAATGGACCAAGCTCCCACCCAAACCCCCATCGCATTGCTCGATCAACTTCCACGACGTTGTCAGCGATCTCTGGGATACGTTTCGCCGAGTAGACAAGCGTGCGGGAAAACGTCTTCCACAGAAAAGCGCCAACGCGGTCTTTAGACCAGACGAGAGTTTTAATTCTTTCGGCCAGGTTCTCGACGTTTTTAGCCATATCGAGCGCCGGCAGTTTGACCTTTTCGGAAGGCCGGTAATCAAGAGAGGCGGTGTCGAGGGTCCAGATTTCGCGCTTTTCGGCGCTGCCTGGTTGTTTCTTATAGAAACCGGCTTTTGTTTTATTGCCTAACAATCCGCGTTCGACCATCGTTGCGAGCACGCCCGGAACGACAAACATCTCACGCTCTTCATCATCAGGCAGAGCTTCGTACAGGTTTTTAATGACGTGCGTGAAGACATCCAGGCCAACGAGATCAAAGGTGCGAAAGGTCGCACTCTTAGGGCGGCCGACCGCGGTACCTGTCATTCGATCAACTTCTTCAATCGAGTAACCATCTTCGAGCATCGTCTTGATAGTAAGAAGCGCGCCGTAAGTACCAATACGATTGGCTATAAAGTTGGGCCGATCCTTAGCCGGAACGACACCTTTACCGAGTCGCTGGTCCAGGAAGCCAAACAGAAAGCACGAGACCTCAGGCTTGGTCCATTCGGTCCGAATAATTTCGACTAGATGGAGATAACGAGGCGGATTGAAAAAGTGGACACCCAGAAAGTGTTGCTTAAAATCTTCGGAACGCCCTTCGGCAAGGAGATGGATAGGGATGCCGCTGGTGTTTGAAGCGACAATTGACCCGGGCCGACGATGTTGCTCAACGCGTTCAAAGAGAGAGCGTTTGATCTGGAGATTCTCGACGACGGCTTCAACTATGAGATCGCAATCTTTGAGTTTGCCGAGATCGTCATCAAAGTTGCCGACAGTAACAAGGGCTGCGTTTTCGGGCACAAAGAAGGCAGCTGGTTTTGCCTTTTTAGCCGCATCGAGTCCGCTTTGAGCGATGCGATTCCGCACGCCAGAAGATTCCAGGGTCAACCGTTTACGTTGTTCGTCTGGAGTTAGGTCACGTGGAGGAATATCGAGCAGTAAAGTAGGAACCCGGGCGTTGGCGAGGTGGGCGGCAATCTGGGCCCCCATGGTTCCGGCGCCAAGCACCGCCGCTTTCTGAATCCGCATCATGCGTTTGTGTAATCCCTTTTTGTTATTGGAGACTTTCCGGGGCAGTTTTAAACACCCGTCATAATACTGAATGAACCCTCATTCAGCAAGCTAGTACCTTCCAATTGCAAGTATTAAATGATGAAGATGTGGGTTCGGTCATAAAGTGAAATTTGTAGGTCATAAAATGAGAATTGCGCGCACGATCTCATACGAACCGAGCGGCCGCAAAACATAAACCCATGATTTCGGTCGGCTTTGAGCGTATTAGCAAAAAACGTCCCTGTTGGATTTGTGGCAAACCCACTTATTGTGGCTTTTCGAGGGACGAAGGTACTTCCATCTGCAGTGACCACCGACTCTACCCCAGCAAAACGGGTGATGAGTCAGTAAACCAGCGCCAACTTTCAAAAGCGGCCAATGAGGTGACCACCGACTCTGGCCTCACAGGACTCCTCGCGAAAGCAATAACCCACTCTGAAAAAGCGCGCACTCTCCGCCACGCTGAGGCATATCGCGAACTCATCGAGGCGGCGTTGCAGCGTAGGCGGAATGCGATGGCCATCTGGCAGGACTCGGTCACTGAACATGGCGTTGAGCACAGCTATCAAAGCGTCAATCGCTTCGTTAACAAAGTTTAGGTAATCCGCATACGGTTGCCACAGCGTGCAAAAACGGGAACAGTTGAGGCAATATATGGTCACGGAGACGGCCGCCGCAGCCGGTGGGCTCTCACAGAAGCCACCTCTGCACTAAGTCAACTGAGGCAAGCCACTCTGCGCCAAACAAATCGATCTTCATTTTGCTCAAGATACTCTTAACCGTTTTAGGGCGAAGAATGGCTAAGGCGATCATTCCGACTCCTTCTTAGAGAAAAGTTTACCAGTCCCACTCGGCGAACACGCATCGCGACGCGAAGCACGTATCCATGTCCAATCCTTTCTTCGAACATCCAATCCTAAATTCTCCTTACGAAATCCCAAGTCGTCACTGGGAACTGGATGATCAGGGCCAGCCGACGCAAAAAACGATCGAGGATCGTCGTCGGGCCTCATTCATCACGCCGATCCCTAAGCCGAAAAAGCGAAAGGGGTCCAGCGAACAGCGGCAGATTATTTTTGACGAAGGCAAAGGACTATCGACTCAGGAGCAGGCTTATGATCCAACGCCAATTATTAATGACCTTCGTTATCAGGTGGATCAATGGCGCGCTTTGCCGAGTCCCAATGATTGGCAAGTCACACCTGAGACAGCAC
>DASROI010000324.1:0-8767 GCA_035646955.1 Pyrinomonadaceae bacterium | reverse complement strand
CCCGAATACTCTTTTTTCTTATCCTTGTCTTTGTCCTGGGCCAAGACTGGTATCAAAGATCCAATCAAGACCAGGACCACCCACAACGTCGCATATTGAGTTTTTCGTAAAAACATTCTGACCCCCAACCGTGTAAGCTTTTAGTACGAATCTGTGCCGTCGCGTTTCGCAAACGAGCACAAAACAGGCGAAATCTACGGCTGAGGCGATACAAAGCAATGGGAGTACCGATGAAGTGCTGGGAGCGGGAGCAACGTAGTAAGAGTAGAAGTGGTCATTGATCATTGTCCATTTGTCATTTTGCCATTTGAGTGGGTGAAGCAGATCTCAGTAATTGGATGGCGCAATAAATGAAAAATGATCAATGCTCGATGAGCACTGGGCAATGATTTGTTTACGGAGCGGTGGCGCCCTTCGGACAGATCCAGAGTTCCACACGCAGGCCGTCAGTAGCCGCACCTGTCTTTGAGACAATCCGGCTGGCATCCATTCCTCGTGTGTTTACTAGATAGTCTGTAATCCTGGAGTTGCGGTTCTGGGCAGCGTTAGTTTTAGCAGCTCGATCGGGGTGAATGACGACGTAACCGACGTTTGTTGGATCGTTTTGTAGAGCAACTGCGAAATTGTCTAACCGAGCTTTCTCGTCATTTCGGGCAATGTCTGGGAACTCATCGAACTTGCGGCACACCTGGGGAGGTACAGGTATTTGGACCGAGCAGGTAGCCGGGCAATCAACTGGGTAGCCACCCATATTCAAACTCGCTTGAACTTGTTGGCCGGCGAGATTACTAGTATCCACACGAATGGTGTTGGTTCCTTGTCCTTCAATGATTGTTCCTGCTGATACGGTCCAATTGTAAATTGGTTTGATATTCGGAAAACCAGCGGTAACAATGCGTGACGTGAAGACCAGCGGTTGGCCTGGTATGACGTTCGTCGGACATGACACTTCGACTCTCGGGCAAGCCGCGACATTACATGGCTGGACGATTACGCTCGTTGATGAAAAGGCTGTGCAGCTACCATCACTACCTGAACTCAACGCTTCGACAGACGCTTTGTATTGGCCCGGAGCAACACCTGAGAGATCCCATGCGACGCTTGGACCTTCTCCAACAATTCGGCCAACCGGAGTCGTCCATCGGTATTGAATTGGATGGCTCTCCGGTGAGATGGCATCTGCTGTCAAATGAACTACCTGATTCACCCCAGCGCAGGTTGAGACATTCGGGATATCGGAAGCGAGCTTTAAGGTCAATTGCCCACCCTTGGTTTTTTCAGTTACTTTCTGAGCGAAAAGTTGGGTAGCAGAGGACAATATTACGGCGAGGACAATCAGCAGGCCTGCTCGAACGGGCGTGGCGTATCGCGACATCTTAAACTCCTGACAATTATTGAGTTGGCAACTGGAACTCTCCACTAGCTAGTTGAGAGTGATAAAGGCTGAATCACGTTCTTTTTCCAAAGACTAGCCGGGCCAACAATATAGCCCATGCTACAGATTTCAGCTATATAAGTGAAAACTGGCATCTTGTTTGACTAGCTGGGCTGAATAACGTTAGATAGGCCATTCTGGTCCCCGGCCAATACGATTCTCTGCGATGAAACGCTTACTGACAATCTGCGTTCTAACCGTAGCGTTATGCTCAGCGGCTTGCAATCGAAATCGGTCGCAGGCGGTCAACAGCGCGTCGGAGCCACCAGCCAATGGTTCTGGATCCGGCGGCCATCAAGCTGAAGCTAAGGCCCTTTTGGACAAGGGAAAAAGTCTTTATCAGGATGATCAGGATAAGCAAGCACTAGAAGCCTTTCAGCAAGCTGTCCAGCTAGATCCAAACCTTCCTGAAGCTCATTTTCGGCTGGCTCTTGCATATGAAGCAGTTCAAAAGGATCAGGAAGCTGAGGCTGAGTACAAGAAGGCGGTGGAGAGTTATAAGAAGTATTTAGAGGAAAACCCAAAAGACGCCGAGGCCCGGTACGATTTGGGCCAAGTGTATGCTGGGCTGCACCAGTATTCGGACGCCGCCCGAGAATTGAGGCAGGCGACCAAGATTAAGTCGGATGATCCGGCCATCTATTACGATCTTGGCACCGCATTGATGAGATTGGCCCAGTACGACGAGGCCGCATCTGCGTTTTCCAAATCACTTGAAATCGATCCTGAGAATTATCGTGCGGAAGACGCCCTGGAAGAGGCTCGCGAAGGAGTAAAACGGGTGAGAGCCGGGCGAAAACACCAGGAAGACTTGTTGAAGAAGCAGAAAGATGAGGAATTGAAGAAGGCTGGAGAAGAGTTACCTTCCGGGAAACCCGCTCCGGCAAAGAGTCCCCAGGGATTTTAATTATGGCTACTTACACTCCACCGCCTTATTTTCCGCAGAGTTCGTTGGCACCTCCCGACCAGCGTCGCTATCGCAAGTTTAAATTGTTGATGTTCGCCCTTGCAGTGCTGGTTTTGCTGGTACTGGGCGCGATCGGCTACGGTGCCTGGATTCTGGTGAGTAAAATCCTCTGAATCACGCAGTATTTTTTGATTACACTCAACCTCTTCTGCCGGACCGCGCGCGTCCTCGCGGGCTAAGGTGGCTTGTGTTTAAAGTTAGCCCGTGAGGACGCGCGCGGTCCGGCAGAAGAGGTTGTGCAGTGTAGATGAGGAGTTCAAATAACTTTGTGGGGAGGACGATCGAAACAGGGGCTAACAGGCTGAGCGCTTGACAGTTGTGCGGCGCATCCGTATAGTCTCCCGTTTCGGACGGATGGTCTGAAGTAATAAAAGCAACGTCGTTATTGGTTCTGTTGGTGTGGAGGCGTTGCGCGACTGTGAATTTCAGTCGGTTGACACGTATTGTGGCGTAAATGGCCTGCGCCGTGGAAGATTTCTTCCGCTCCAGCGCACGCTCGCGTGAAGGGTAACTTCTCGCCATAAAAAGCGACGCCACAGAAAAGTTTCGGCTTAAGGGAAGCCACGATCCGCACCCCGCCCAGCGAGACCAGAACATCCCTAAACCAGTTTTGAACAGGGCAGCCGCCTGCGCTGACTGCCGGACTAGTTCCGGAAAGAGGCAGGCAAGCGCCCTTTTGCGCGTCAAAGATAGCCTGGCAAGTATCAGAAGAGGATAACAAGTGCCGACCATAAATCAGCTCGTTCGCAAGGGTCGCCAACAGGTCAAGTACAAGACGGCCAGTCCCGCATTACAGAGTTCACCTCAAAAAAGAGGTGTTTGCACGCGTGTTTACACGCAAACCCCTAAGAAACCCAATTCTGCATTGCGCAAAGTGGCTCGTGTTCGACTTACCAATGGTATTGAAGTGACCACCTACATCCCCGGCGTTGGTCATAATTTACAGGAACACTCGATCGTCCTTATTAGAGGTGGTCGCGTGAAAGACCTGCCCGGTGTTCGTTATCACGTGATTCGTGGAACGCTGGATTCCGTCGGTGTAGCCGACCGGAAGCAGGGTCGTTCCAAATATGGTGCCAAACGGCCCAAAGCCGGCGGTGGCAAGTAAAGAACTTAAAGAAGCTTTTGGCTCGAGGCCAGGGCTTTTTGTTGAATAGTATCTATTAGCTGGAACCTACGATATGCCTAGACGACGAGTAGCCGAGAGACGCGACGTACTTCCCGATCCTGTTTATAACAGTCCGTTGGTAACCAAGTTCATCTGCGGCGTTATGTGGCAGGGCAAGAAATCCCTGGCTGAGGGAATTTTCTACGACGCCATGAAGCAGGTTGGCGACAAGACCGGCGAGGAGCCGTTGAAGGTCTTCAAGCGCGCGATCGACAACGTAAAGCCGACCGTTGAAGTTAAATCACGCAGGGTCGGGGGCTCGACATATCAGGTTCCGATTGAGGTACACCAGGAGCGGCGCGGTGCCCTGGCCATTCGTTGGATTGTCTCGTACGCACGCGGCCGAGGCGAAAAGACGATGACCGATCGATTGGCGGCTGAGATTCTCGACGCCGCCAATAATCGAGGTAATGCGGTCAAGAAGAAAGAGGACACGCACCGTATGGCCGACGCGAACAAAGCGTTCGCTCATTATAAATGGTAACAACTGGTTTTTGGTTTTAGGTCTTTGGCCTTGACCAAAGACCGAAGATCAAAGCTCAAAGACCAAATTAAGCAATGGCTAAGAACGATCTAAGCAAGTTTAGAAATATCGGCATCATGGCTCACATTGATGCCGGAAAGACCACCACGACCGAACGTGTCCTTTATTACACGGGCATAACCCACAAGATTGGGGAAGTCCACGAGGGTACGGCCACCATGGACTGGATGGAGCAGGAGCAGGAGCGCGGTATCACTATTACCAGCGCTGCGACAACCTGTTTCTGGGAGCGTAACGGGGTCGATCATCGAATCAATATTATTGACACTCCGGGCCATGTGGATTTCACGATGGAGGTCGAAAGATCCCTCCGGGTGCTCGACGGTGCAGTGGCAGTGTTTGACGGAGTCGCTGGGGTTGAACCTCAGTCTGAAACTGTTTGGCGCCAGGCTGATAAGTATGGCGTTCCAAGAATTTGTTTTATTAATAAACTCGATCGCGCTGGCGCCTCATTTGATCGTTCATTTGAGTCAATCATCACTCGCCTGGGCGCAAACCCCGTCGCTTTGCAGATTCCAATTGGTCTCGAGGATCAGCTGAAAGGTGTCGTTGACCTGATCGGCATGAAGGGCTTGATTTGGAACGACGAGAGCAAGGGTTCAGAGTACGAAACTGTCGAAATTCCAGAAGATTTGAAGCAGGCGGCGACCGAGGCCCGCGAGAAATTGATTGAAGCTGTCGCCAGTGTTGATGACGACTTAATGCACAAGTACATCGAGGGCGAAGAGATTTCTGAAAAGGAAATCCGTGCAGCGCTCCGCAAGGGCACAATCGATCTCAAGCTCGTGCCC
This sequence comes from Pyrinomonadaceae bacterium, assembly GCA_035646955.1. GTDB lineage: Bacteria > Acidobacteriota > Blastocatellia > Pyrinomonadales > Pyrinomonadaceae > PSRF01. The sequence continues at coordinate 3,862 of DASROI010000324.1, read as the reverse complement.
GTTGTGACTGGTTCCGCTTTTAAGAATAAGGGTGTACAGACGTTGCTTGATGCGGTCGTGGATTATTTACCCTCACCGCTTGATGTTCCTCCAGTCGAGGGCATCAATCCGAAAACTGGCGATCTCGAATCTAGGCCAGCTGATGCAGCAGCGCCGTTTGCTGGATTGGTCTTCAAGATCATGGCCGACAAACATCTGGGCCAATTGTCGTTTGTGCGCATTTATAGTGGCACCATTAAAGCAGGCTCGTATGCCTACAATCCTGTGAAGGACACGCGTGAACGCGTGGGCCGCTTGATGCGAATGCATGCTAATAAGCGGGAAGATATTGAAACTGCCAGCGCGGGAGAGATCATCGCGATCGGCGGCATGAAGCAGGTTACCACCGGAGATACGGTTTGCGATGAAACCAAGCCAATTATCCTCGAGAAGATGGAATTCCCGGCTCCGGTTATTCGCGTCGCAGTTGAACCAAAGACGCGACAAGACCAGGACAAGCTCGGCGTCGCATTGAATCGCCTTGCTCAAGAAGATCCTTCGTTCAATGTCTCCACCGATCCGGAAACGGGGCAAACCATTATCGCGGGTATGGGTGAGCTTCACCTCGAGATTATTGTCGATCGAATGAAGCGCGAGTTTAGTGTTGAAGCGAATGTTGGCAAACCACAGGTCGCGTATCGAGAAACAATTACTCAGGCAGCACCAGGTAAAGAGATTTATAAGAAACAGACCGGCGGTCGTGGGCAGTTCGGACACGTTGAGATCGAGGTTGAGCCTGCTCCGGGAGAAGGTTTCGTATTTGAAAACAAGATCACCGGCGGCGCCATTCCTAAGGAGTACATCAAGCCAGTCGAGAGCGGAATTAGAGACGCTATGGAGCGTGGTTTTCTGGCTGGGTATGAGCTGGTAGATATCAGGGTCCGACTGGTGTTTGGTAACTACCACGAAGTGGATTCGGATGAGCGGTCATTCCATATCGCCGGTTCGCTCGCATTCCAGGACGCCGTCAGAAAAGCAAAGCCGGTGTTGCTCGAGCCGATCATGCGTATTGAGGTGGTGACTCCTGATGAATACATGGGTGCGGTCAATGGGGATCTGATGCGGCGTCGAGGTCAAATCGAGAAAACCGAGCCGCGTCCGGGTGGTGCACAGGTAATTACCGCGTTTGTGCCATTGTCGGAAATGTTTGGCTATACGACTGACCTGCGTTCATCAACACAGGGTCGCGCGACTTCAACGATGCACTTCGAGAGGTACGATCAGGCACCTAAGAACGTTGCCGACGAGGTCATTGCAAAAGTTCAGGGAGTAGCAAAATAGAAAGTGGGCGCAGGCTCTAGCCTGCGCCTAATTTTTTTGTTTAAACAAGTCGCAGCTGAAATTACTGCGCACACGGGGATAAATAGATGTCGAAGGAAAAATTTGATCGTTCAAAGCCGCACGTGAATATCGGAACGATAGGACACGTGGATCATGGTAAGACAACGCTGACAGCCGCTATCACGAAAGTGCTGGCGAAGAATAATCCGAAAGTGCAGTTCGTCGCGTTTGACCAGATCGATAAAGCGCCAGAAGAGAAAGCGCGCGGAATCACGATCGCGACGGCGCACGTGGAGTATGAGACGGCGAATCGTCACTACGCCCACGTGGATTGTCCCGGTCACGCCGATTATGTGAAGAACATGATCACGGGCGCAGCGCAGATGGACGGCGCGATTCTGGTAGTGGCGGCGACGGATGGCCCGATGCCCCAGACGCGTGAGCACATCCTGCTGGCCCGACAGGTGGGAGTGCCGGCCATGGTGGTGTTCATGAACAAGGCGGACGCGGTCGACGACCCGGAACTGCTGGAGTTGGTGGAACTGGAAGTGCGCGAGTTATTGAGCGCGTATGAATTTCCCGGTGACGACATTCCGGTGGTCAAAGGTTCGGCGTTGAAGGCGTTGGAAGGTGACCCGGAATGGGAGAAGACGGTGCTGGAATTGATGGCGGCGGTAGACAGCTACATTCCGACGCCGGAACGCGATATTGAGAAGCCGTTTTTGATGCCGGTGGAAGACATCTTCACGATCCAGGGACGCGGGACAGTGGCGACGGGTCGCGTGGAACGCGGCAAGGTGAAGGTGAACGAGAGTGTGGAAGTGGTGGGCATCAAGCCGACGCGCACGACGGTGGTAACGGGCGTGGAAATGTTCAAGAAGTTGCTGGATGAAGGCGTGGCCGGCGACAACGTGGGGTTGTTGCTGCGCGGCGTTGAGCGCAAGGACATTGAACGCGGACAGGTGATCGCGAAGCCGGGCAGTATTACGCCGCACACGAAGTTCAAGGCAGAAGCGTATGTGCTGACGAAGGAAGAAGGAGGGCGACACACGCCGTTCTTCAGTGGTTACCGGCCGCAGTTTTACTTCCGGACCACGGACGTGACGGGAGTGGCGACGCTGCCGGATGGAGTGGAGATGGTGATGCCTGGCGATAACGTGGCGATGTCGATCGAGTTGATCACGCCGATCGCCATGGAAAAAGGATTGCGCTTCGCTATTCGTGAAGGTGGCCGCACGGTCGGCGCCGGCACCATTTCAGAAGTAATTGAATAAACGGTCTTAGGTCTTAGGTCTTTGGTCTAGGACCTTGGAATCAAAGACCAAAGATCGAAGGCCCAAGGCCAAGAGGTGATTTATGCCGCGCGATAATATTGTGCTTCAGTGTAACGATTGCAAGAATCGCAATTACGTTACGACTAAGAATAAAAAGACTACTCCTGACCGGCTGGAGTTCAGCAAGTTCTGCCGCCGTTGTCGCAAACACACTGATCACAAGGAAACTAAGTGAGATCGGCCAGTTAGCGCTTGGCAACGCGGATTGCACGCCATAGCTTAGCTAGTAAGACTGCGTCTGCGGTACCTGCGTCACAAGCTGAAGGGGTATAGTGTCAACGGTTAGCACGTCGGTCTCCAAAACCGAAAGTCCGGGTTCGAATCCTGGTACCCCTGCCAGATCCGTTCTAAAGCGGCAGAATTGAAGTGCATAGAATTATGGCTGAAACAGATAATCCAGAAGCGCCTTTGGTAGCGCCCAGGACTGCACGCTTTGGTGAAGGCCCGGAAGGCAAGCCCGCTAATCGCGAGCGTGGGCAAGTCTCCAAAACGAGCTGGCCGTCACGTCTGGGACAATTTATCCACGACGTTCGGGCTGAAATGAAGCGCGTGTCATGGCCTAGTTTAAATGAGGTCAAGAACACCACTATCATTACGTTGATCGCGGTGATCTTCTTCGCTGTTTACTTGTTCGCAATCGATCAGGGACTCTCAAGATTAATTCTGGGTCTCGACTGGTTAATCGAAAAAATTGCTAGGTTCGTTGGTCTTGCCTGAGAAAAAAGAGTTTCAGATGCAGCAGTGGTTCATACTTCATACTTATTCGGGTCATGAGAAAAAGGTGCGCGACAGTTTGAAAGCGCGCATTCGTGATACCGATCTGCAAAATGAGATCAGTGAGGTATTGGTTCCCACTGAAACCGTTGTCGAGATGCGCGGCAATAAGCGGATCGAGTCGTCTCGAATGTTCTACCCTGGCTACGTGCTCGTACAAATAGAGTGTGATGATCGGGGCCATATTCCCGACAATGTCTTTCACCTTATTAAGTCGACTCCCAAGGTTACAGGGTTCGTTGGCGGCCACAATCCGACTCCGTTAACGCCTCAAGAAGTAGATCAGATCGTTCACAACGTTACCGAGGCTGCCGAAAAGCCCAAGCCGAAGTTCTCGTACGCGGCCGGCGAAACGGTTCGCATCAAGTCCGGACCGTTCCAAAGCTTTACTGGTAAGGTTGAAGAGGTAAACGAAGATAAGTCGACCTTGAAGG
>DASROI010000323.1:0-23179 GCA_035646955.1 Pyrinomonadaceae bacterium | reverse complement strand
GAGTATCTCACTCGGAGCGATTGAATAATCGTTCGCGGCCTGGATAAAAAACACAGGCGATGTAATCTGCCCAGCCGCCTGTGTCACTCTTTCGCGCAAATACGAAGAGCGGGGCCAACTGCGCGCGCCACCACCAAAGTTTACAATCGCCCGAATGGAATGGTCACGTTCCCCATTCATCATCGCCAGCATTCCTCCGAACGAATGGCCCACAAGAGCAACTCGTCGAGAATCGACAATTTTCAGACCGCGTAAGAATTCGAGCGAATTCAATTGTTGGTCGAGTTGATCCTTTTCAAGAAGCCGTAATTGCAGGCGATTGGCGGCATCGTCTCCCTTTGCATCACGTTCACGTTCTACAAGAACACTTGTTTCTGATCCTTCCTTCGCCGAAAGGCCTTGCCCACTACGAAAGAGTCCAAGAAAAACGTAACCATGCCGAGCAAAGAGTGGTCCAATAGTCTGCGGTTGTGGAGTCAAGCCACTTCCGGGACAAAAAAGGACGGCGGGGAAAGGACCATTACCTTGAGGCTGCCACAGGAGAGCACGCAATTTTAGCGAGCCACTCTTTACAACGACGGTTTGAGGTCCATTGTCCGGCTGAACCGCGAGCACTCCACCCGATAGTTGGAGGAGAAAAATAAGAGAAAAGATTCGTGTCACGCGCATCATTTGTCCGAAGATGATGGCACAGATGGAGAGATTTTCGTAGCAGGGTTAAATCACGGGAAAATTTGGTGTGATGGATTTTGATGATGTATGCTTTCTACTTCATGAAGAAAGCCACCAAGAGTAGTAAAAGAAAGCAAAGTTCGCTGACCAAAAAAGCTAAGTCGAAGCAGGTAGCATCAAAAAAGGGTCGGAGTCGAAAATCTTTCGCCAAGCCAACGGTCGTTCTCTCTGAAACCAACGAAGAACGCGAAAGGAGATTGGCTGAGAAAAAGGCCCTCACGCTATTGGCATTTCAGACGGCATACAATAACCATCATCAGCACTGAAGCATAAAACATTTAAATGTCGTACTTCACCTACGACACATCCGTAATCATCTCTAAAAAACTTGACGACTTACCTGGTCGTACAAGCAGTTTTCTCCTATCCGCCGTCGTCTTGTTGGAATTATCAGCAAGCGCAAAGGATCAGACACAGCGGAAACTATACGAGCAGCTCTTTCAAACATACCGCTGTGATAACACTCTGATTGTGCCCAACGAGGATGACTGGTTGTTTGCGAGTAAAGTTCTGTATTGGTTGACTCAAGATCGAAGGAAAAGTAGTGGAGGAAAGCTCGAAAAATTACTACCAGGTAATTCACAACGCATGGCGCTCGACGTACTTTTGGCTGTTAGCGCTCGCCGGTGGAAAACGGCGGTTGTTACTGAGAATTGGAAAGACTTCAAATCTATTCAACGATTCTGTAATGTCCAAATAGTAAAATCATCACTTTTCTTTCGCAAGTAAAATTACTCTACAACCAACCACCGGTGAAACCAGCGCGACGTAAACCTTCATCTATATATGGACACTTTTTCATTAACTCCCAAAAGAAGCCGGTACGGTAGTTTTCAATCATTAGCACAACTGGTCCCTGGTCCAATCCATAGTACCCTTTGGAAATCCATCCCCGCTCACCCTGGTTCCCATCATTAAAAGTAGGATTGAAACTGCACTTGAAGCCATACCTACTAGTCATTTCCGGATATGCATCGTTGAAGTGCTGAAGAGTGGGCAAAACAATCTCCGGCGCAAACGGCAGTGACGCCGCAACCGCCCATGGAGCGATAGTCCCATCGTCCGGTCCATAGGGGACCCCTCTCGCTTCATAATCAAAGAAGTGACGCTCGATCCCATCGACAATAAGCGAGGCTGGCCCAGGTCCGTCTGAGGCCGTCAGGCCCCAGATGTATTCTCCATAAGCCCGAAACTTATTGGGATTTCTAATGGCATATTCCTGCTGTATATAAGTCGCGCGTCGACTATTCTCGAAATAATCGATGCCCTTATCTCGCATTAACTCATCCTGTATCCCCCGAAAATCGATCCAGATGTGGGATAGCTGGTGAATGAACAATGGACCACTGTAGAGCAACTCGCGGCCATAAATTTCTCTCCATTCGAAGCTTGTAGTAAATGCTCTATAAGTTTCGCGCGACAGTGGATGCGTCGGCGAAGCCAGGCTTAGAACGTGAAGTAGGATCGACTCGTTGTACCCCTCCCATCGCCATGGCAAAAAGCCACTCTCCGGTTTCCAGCCCATCACAACTTTAGCGTCACCAGCGAGCATCCACTCCCAATCCATTCGACGATAGAGATTGTCAGCGAGTTGTCGGATCTCTCGCTCTTCTTGAGTCTCACGGTCAAAATAAGTCGCTGCTGCCAGTGCCCCAGCGATGAGAACGCTCGAATCGATCGTCGAGAGTTCACTTTCCCAGGCACGACGTCCAGAATCCATGTGCAGGAAGTGATAATAGAATCCTTTATAGCCGGTTGCGTCAGGCTCTGGACCATGTGGGCTGTTCCAGAAAAAACGGAGTGTTGTGAGCACGCGTATGAGAGCGTCCTCGCGCGCGATAAAGTTTCGCTCGACCGCAACGGGATATGCTGCGAGACCCAGGCCTACTGCGGCGATACTCGAGTGTGCGCCCTTACGCGTGTTGTCAGGAACCAGGCCATTCCGAATATTCGTCTCACCTGGGAAGTACCCAAACGTGTCGCGCTGCAGCTTTAGAAGGGCGTCATCACTTAAAGGTTTCTGACTCATTGAGGTTCAGTTTCCAAATATTATCCAAATACGCGATAAGACACGAACTTTAGTAGACACAAGAAGAGGAGAGGTCCAACCGGACCTCTCCTCAAGAAGACTACAACGTTGAACTTAGGTTATGGCAATGCTTCGACGTTGATGTAGAACTTAAAACTACCTGTCTGTTGAATGCCCAACAAGAATCGCACGTCAAGAGTTGCACCATTTGCCAATGGGGTCGCAAGTGTCACTGTATTAGCTGACATCGATGAATTGAATCCACCTCCATTTGGCTGTGATGGCGGTTGTTCGAGCGCTGTTCCCTGCACCGACACATTGCTGGTACCAGAACCACACGGTGGCCTATCAACTGTAACTACGACCGCTGTTGACGTTCGTGGACGCAGATCAGCGATGCCTGACGGAGCGGGAAAGGTTGTAACATCCACGACACGGAACCGAAGTCGTGTCACATTTCCGCCGGTGTTATTTACGATCGAGCGGCGAATATCCAGCGTACCAAAGGTCGAGTTGTTCGCCGGATCTGAAGTAAAGTCACGAACTCTATTTGGCGGACTCGCAGCGGCAACACACGTGTCCAGGACTGGAGAGGTAAAGCTAGTATTCCTCTGAATTGGACTGCTGAGATTTTCTGGACCAGGAGCGCCCAATCTCTGACCTGCACCCGCTGAAGTACCATTCGTGTCCACGAAGACAAAGTTCGCGGCGTTATTATCTGTATCGACTAAGTTGCCGCCAGTGGGACAAGCACCCATTGTCGTAATCGAGCCTTGCTTGCCACAGTTGTCGCGATAGAAGGCATAATCAATACTGAAGGGGGTTAGCGCCGGATATCCTGTTCCCTCTTTGTAAAGCGTATTCGCCTCTGAAGTGGAGCCCACTGCATCGAGTCGGTTTGCTAACGAATAGCTTCCACCGCCGGTGTTGTTGTTGAATAGTGCAATACCAGCATTGTCTGGAATGTCCGTGGTATATGTCGCATCACCGGTAGCCGTGGTCCCATTTCCTGCCGGATAGGAGGCAAGGCTATAGCCGACGCTGTTGACACACAGATAGTGGCCTCGATTCGGAATCACAGTCCCGTTGGGAATGGAGCATCGGGTCGTACCATCGGAGGCTGCAATACCATATCCGGAACCGCTTGCGGCCGTGACTGTATGATCAGCACCGCTGTTGTTGTAAATTTCGATGAATTCATCGGTGGCCCCATTTGGCCCTCGCACGCGAAACTCTGAAATTACCAACTGACCCGCAGTTGCAGTTGCTAATGGTCCAAGCTGTCCTGCGGGAAAAATACTGATGCCAGGGGTCTTGGAAGCCGTCGCGCCTCCCTTTGAGTTAGTAGCCGCCGAGATGATTACTGGACTTACATTTGAGACCATTGCCGACGTATTAGGCTGAGAATTGTTCTGAAGAATCTGAGGAAGCAAGATTATTTGCACACCTTCAGTTGAACTCTTCTTCTTCTTTTTCTTCTTGGCTCCAGATTCCTTATCCGTATCGACGGTGGCCTTTTCTGGTTTTTGATCTTGAACGTTCGGCGAGGCTTTAAGGGTTGGCGTATGAGCGAGGATTGTTACCAATACAAAGACCGGGAGAACCCGGATTAATTTGACCACGACTTTTTCCTTCCAGATGTTTCATAGTAGAAAGAACGTTGGAAGCTACCATTCCTTATAGAGCGCGTCAACGAGTTTTTATAGATAAATCCAAATTATCATACGATTTTTGACACATGTGGCCTTTAGCAACAGGCAATCGCACTTGGACCGAGCAGTTGTCTGTCGGAGAGTGAAGACTTATCCTACAATTCAAAAGGAAAATTTAAGACCAGGACCATGAGTGACATTTTTCGGCACCTATCGACTGAGTTGGTCCAAACTGCGATCGGTCTTCACGGACGAGGCTGGCTTCTCGGCACAAGTGGAAATCTTAGTGCCGTCGTTACAGCAGACCCTCTACACATGGCGATAACTCGCAGCGGGATCGATAAAGGAGAGTTGACCGCCGCCGATATTCTATTGATCGACGATCAGTTACGATCCGTTCATCCGACATCAGGCAAGCCGTCGGATGAGAGTGCGCTTCACGTGGCAATCGTAGAATGCCGGGGCGCCGGCGCTGTACTCCACACTCACTCCGTGTGGAGTACTTTACTCTCCGATTTACATCATTCCGAGCGGGGCTTGGCTATCGAAGGCTTTGAGATGTTGAAGGGATTAAGCGGAGTCAAGACTCATCTCCATCGTGAATGGATTCCCATTATTGAGAACTCGCAGGATATGCCCGAGCTGGCCCAGAAAGTAAAGGAGACACTTGCTGAATTCCCGGCCTGTCATGCGTTGGTACTTCATCGCCACGGTCTCTATACTTGGGGACGCGATCTCAAAGAGGCAAAACGGCACGTTGAGATTCTTGAGTTTTTGTTTGAAGTACTTGGTCGAACCCGAACCCTAAGGTGAGCCCCCAGGTCTTGTACTGAAGATATTCAAAATTACCTTAACGGAACCCATATTTATGGCGATAGTAACGATTCTTGCCAACAAGCAAACGCTGACTGATGAGCAGTCAATTCGAAACTGTCTGAGCGAGTACCATATCGACTATGAGCGCTGGTCTCCCGAGTATGAACTCCCGGATGAGGCCACGTCGGAAGACGTGCTGAAAGCTTACTCAAAAGAGATCGACAAGCTTAAAACTCGAGGCGGCTACGTTACCGCGGACGTCATCGACGTTACTCCTGAAACTCCAGGATTAGACGAAATGCTCGCAAGGTTTGATCGCGAACACTGGCACGACGAAGACGAAGTGCGCTTTGTGATCGCTGGTCGTGGGATTTTTCATATTCACGGCGACGCCGGAGTAGTCGCGATTGAGGTTGGACCAGGTGATCTCATACGCGTTCCGCGCGGCACACATCACTGGTTCAACCTGTGTTCCGACCGTCGGATCCGAGCCATCCGTCTGTTTCAGGATATGAGTGGCTGGACTCCGCATTACACCGAAACCCGTATTGATCGGCAGCACCAACCTTTATGCTTTGGCCAATCACAAGTGCCCGCGGATGTGAGTACTTAGTCAAAGCCCGACAAACTGGACGTGCGAAGCCTCGGCGGTAAAGCAAGTTTATGCTCGCAGTTCTTCTCGACATTGAAGGAACAACGACCCCAATTTCTTTTGTGCATGATGTGTTGTTTCCATTTTCTCGCAATGGGTTGAACACTTTTTTGGAAACACAGCGCGGTCGACCTGACGTAATTGCGGACTTGACACTTCTTCAAGAAGAACACAAACAGGATGCAAGCGGCGGTCTACAGCCGCCGGCGCTGATTGAACCGTATGTTAACTGGCTAATAGACCAGGACAGGAAGTCTCCTGCGTTGAAGTCACTCCAGGGAAAAATCTGGCAACACGGCTACGAGGACGGAAGCTTGCAAGCTCCGATGTTCCCGGACGTTCTTAAAGCAATGGAACGCTGGCAAAAGGCTTCGGTGAGTATTAACATCTTCTCATCAGGAAGTGTTCTCGCACAGAAGCTTCTTTTCGCTCATACTAATTTCGGCGATCTCAGCGGTTTTATAGATGGATACTTCGACACTAAGGTCGGTAAGAAAACCGAACCGCTTAGTTATCAAAAAATCGCCGGGAAGCTTGGATTCCATCCCAACGAGATATACTTTGTCTCCGACGTCGTGCTTGAGCTAGAGGCAGCTAGTGTGGCTGGGATGAAAACGCGACTGTGCGTTCGACCGGGCAATCCCAAACAGCGCGCCGCGCCTGATCATGTGGTGATCCGGAGTTTTGACGAGCTCGATTGATCAGACACAATCGAGTTTCTCGAGGTAGAGGATTTTATGATCAGAAGCAAAGCTCCGTTTTACTCAATTGGTTTCGTCTCAATCGTATTGATTCTGTCGCAAAGTGGACAGTGCGGCGGTTCCAAAATGAAAGCAAGCTCAAACAATTCAAACCAGAAGGTCAATCCAACTCAACCCAAGAGGGAACAACTCACAGGCAATTGGGGTGGCCAGGGAATTGTGATGGAAATTGCGACCAGCGGTACCACGCTGACATTTGACTGCGCTCACGGCGCCATCACCGAGGCGATGTTACCGGACAGTAACGGAAAATTTGAGGTCGAAGGCTCATTCACCAGGGAGCGCGGGGGACCAATCCGAGAAGATGAAAATCCCACAGCCTCTCCAGCGAACTTTTCCGGCATCGTTGACGGCGAAAAAATGACGTTGACGATTACACTCACAAAAAATAAAGAGAGCATGGGCACATATACGCTGATGCGAGGCAAGACCGGTCGGCTGCGACGCTGCCTGTGATCCTTAGTTTTTCTGGACAAAAGTCCGGCAATCATAGAACTAACCTCGAGTTTGATTCATCAGGTACAGCGGCCGCCGACCCGGAAATGAAACCAGGGTCTCGGCGGTCGCATACGGTGCACATCAATACCAAACAGCGAGCATGGAAAATAAAAATCTAAACATGTAAACTCCTCGGCGTTTTGCCCAGACTGATCGTGAACAAAACGAGGAGGTTAGCTTGATTAAACAGAATGTGAGCTTGGTGAGTTGGAGACTTGTCTCTCTGCTCTTGCTCGTCCCCTTCCTTTATGCTTCAAACGTTGTTGCCCAGGACGAAGCGACAATCGCGAAGGACTCAGTCCAGGTCACCGCATTTACCTTCAACGTCTACAAGGGGAATTACGACACTTGGAGTTGGGTTCCGCGAATGGACTTTCGTGTAAATGGTCCGATCGCGAGTGGCGGTCAGCTCTATGTTGAATTCGCACTACCAACCGGACCATGGGTCAAGTTTGACTGCGAGACCAACGAAACACAAAAGGGTTACTGGTGGAAAGTCTCTTGTGGCGGGCGCGACATACCAGAAGATAAAGGTTCTTTATTTACAGGGCCTGTCACTTTCAAGATCAAGCTCCGCAACGAACTTGCGGGCACCGACTCAACGCTCTTCACCGGCAAGATGAAAGTTGCAAAGGCTCATTCCAATGAGGTTGGTCCAAAAGCAGTTAACAAGTGGGTCTACTTTATCGACCACGATTGGAACCTCCCGATTGGTTATGTATTCCTGACCCCGGACAGCATTAAGGGTTGGGACCTGCCTGAATTTCACGTCGCCTTTTGGGTGCGCGGAGAAGCCACCCGTATCGACCCGCACATTTTTTTCGGCGGCAAAGAAATTGGCAAGAAGTCAATGGACGGAATCGAGGTAGGCAAAGCGAGCTGTGAAGCTGAGGTAGAAAACAATACGACTCATTACGTGGAAGACTCGCTGCCGCAGAAAGCAAAATGGGCCAGAGTTATTTGTGATTTTCCGAACATCAAGGGAAGTGACAAGACCGGCGCTGGTCCAGGTATGTTCGGTGACATATATAACCTTGCGGCAAATCCTGGCGAGTACGAAGTGAAGATCCTGTGGAATAACCATCTCGCAAGATCTTTGAAGTTTACAGTTCAGCCGGGTGGAAAGTTCGAAAACGGTATTGCCACTGCTAACAAACTTGGCAGTGATCGAGTGATTATTCCGGTGCAAATCATTGGCGATCAGGACGGAGTCTGGGACAAGAATGCTTGGAAAACCGAAGCGTTCTACGGTAATCCGCTAACGGGGTTCACGCCTGTCCCCTAAATGGCGGGCGTTCAAGTTAGATTGTTTAGGAGGAACAATGGCTCTAAGCGCACGGATGAGGAGCGCAAGAGTCGTCATCGAGCATATCTTTCTTAATATCGGCCTTGCGTTCGTGGCTATAAGTCGTTATCAACACCACCGACCCAACGATAATGGCAGCGGCCACCAATGTTAGTGGTCTAACTGGCTCGCTCGCGATCAACCAACCGAGGAACACCGCCACTACCGGGTTGACGTAAGCATAGGTTGCCGCTTGCGCCGGAGCTACATTTCGCAACAACCAACTGTAAGCAGTAAATGCTATCAGCGAACCAAAAATTATCAAATAACTTAGTGCGCCGATCGAAACCCATGAGGCGTTTGCAATATTGAGTCTTTTAAAATCGCCCGCAATCAGGCCTGCAACCAGAAGCAGGCTTCCACCCGCAAGCATCTGCATCGCGGAGGCAACAGCTGTAGACGCCTTTATTGGATTATGGTTTGCGTATACCGAACCACCTGCCCAGGCGAGCGAAGACGCGACAACCACTATTGCGCCAAGAAGCGCACCGGAGGATTTAGTGTTGCTGCCGAACTCGCCGCTGACCAGGAGCGCGACGCCAACAAGTCCTATAAAAACTCCTAACCACACTTTTCCATCAGGTCTCTTATGTCCCAGCAGCCAGTTGAAAACAACGACCCACAACGGTTCGGTTGCCACTAACAAAGCAGCCAGTCCGGAAGGAATAAACTTCTCGGACCACGTCACTCCCCCGTTTCCGCACAATAACAAAAGACCGCCGATGATAAATGCGCGAATCCACTGTGAGCCTGACATAGCAAGTCGTTGCCGAGTCACAATGGCCCATGCAGATAGGATCAGGCCGGCACTGAGAAAACGCGTGGCCGCCATCAAAAATGGAGGTAGGGTCTCGATCGCATAACGAATGGCGAGGTACGTCGACCCCCAAATAAGATAAATGGCCGCGAATGCAAGTAGAATGAGAGTTCTACGGGATGAAGAAGTCGTCGTTATGTTTGAAGATTTCTCTGCCGTTTCTTCGAACCGTTTTACCGCCGTTTTTGACATTTAGGTAACTATGGACCACAAGCGCCCGCTCCCAACAACAATCTTAAGTGTCATTATGATCCTGATGGGCATCATCACCCTGGTTGGTGGATTGCAGCAAATCTCTAAGGTCGGTGCGCTGGAAATTATTCTGGCCTCAGGAGTGCGAGTGCTCGCCATTGTGTCGGGAGTCTTTATGTTGACCGGACGGCAATGGGCCCGGTGGCTATGCATTGCATGGTTTACATATCACGTTATCCTGAGTATCTGGCACACGAGATTTGAACTGATTATGCACTGCCTTCTGCTGGCAGTCGCTTGCATCATTCTTTTCACCCCGTCAGCAAGAGCCTACTTTCGCTCAAACTTACAAGAAGAAAACTAAACTAACCAAGCAGCAAGGTCAGCCAATCCGCACCTCCACGACAAGCTCATTCAATTCAGGCACTCGTCAGATCTAACAGCGGCCCAGGCAGCACCTCACCAGTTGAATATGAATTCCCGAATGAGGTTTATGCCGAATCCTGTCGCAAGACTGTAGGTTCCCCATCTCAGGCCGTCTTTATAACTAAACCGATCGGGGTACCAGGTTTCCGCCGGCATAATCGACCCCGCGTAAGCACCGGCAATTATCGGAACTGAAACGACACGCTTGCCACTGCGCGTACGCGAAGTCACATTTTGGACCAATGCGTCTTCCACCCGAGGCCAGCAGCCTTTGCGTTTACTCTTTTCAAAGCCGGTATCCAGGCGCATCGCTTCTGACAATCCATACTGCGTCGTTTGACGAATTACATTCTTTCCAAAATTAGAGGCAAAGCGTTTGCCGTAGCCTTTAGCGACTTGCTCCCACTCTTCAGGAGTATCGTTCCACTGATTGATTGCCGAGGATGCCGCCGTGCGCAAATGACCGAATGGTCCAACCGTACTCTTCACATAGCGGGGTAAATCGAGTGCGAGCGGTTGGGAAGACATAATCGTCCACCCGCTTGGCAACAACGGTAGGTGTTTGTGACATTGGCCCAGCATAGTTGCTCTGCAATTTTAAGCTGGCTCAGACGCTCAGACAGAATCTCCATCCTGGAATACTGGCGCTGCGAATCGGCAACTACCGGCTGGACCACACTTGTGAAAGAGCAACCCCCGGCGCAACTAACACTAATAACAGAACCCAAATTACTCTCACGGCATTGAATCTATAGACTTCATACAAATTTATTTACAGGAAATGTTTGGAGGGCTCCGTAATATAAACCGTCTTTAGATGTTTTTATTGTGTCGGTAATATGGAGAGCAACCGACTAGCTAGACAGCTGTCGCGATAATGTAAGTGAGCAATCGCTCCTTGCGACTCTTCAGGCGCTTGGCCCAGGTGGTGTGAAATTTTGACCACTCAACCCCCGGCAAAATTCCTCGCTCCACTATCGAAAAGCCGCTTGAGAGATATAGTGGACCAAGCACGCGGTCGATGAAAGGGATGTCGATAGGCGCTATCTCGAGGCGCTCCAGCTCAGCTGCGTCCCTTACCGGATCCAGACCGAGAACTATTTCCAACAGTGCTCCAACGGTGCAAATACGCCTGACATTCGCGAGGACGTCTTGCTTACCCGTCATGACTGCTGCCAGCAAACTGCCCCAGGGAAAATGTATGTGGACCTCATTTGCAACGCCGTCAAGTTCCGTCGGTAGCTCTTCAACCGTCGACTGAATAAAGAGCACATTTGGAGCGCCCCCCTTCTCAGGCCTACGATGGATCCTTTCGGAAATCTTTCTTAGCGTCGTCGGATTGGCGTCGATCCCGATGTAAAACTTGTTGGGATTTCGTCTTGCAGTCTGATACACAAAGAGACCGTCTCCGGTCCCGATATCCACAATTATCCCGTCGCCGGTAAGGTTCGATAAGCTTTTCGAACTCTTCTCTGGTGAGTTATCAGTTGGTGCTGCCACGTATCGCTTTAATCATAGTAGTCAGACTATAGCTTAAGAGAATTCTGCCTGTCATTGCCCATTTCCCATATTTTCATCTGTTTCACCCAACAACGGTGTCAAGACAAAACCTTCGCACTGTTAAGACTCGATCCGCATCAGGAAAATGAAGAAATGGTGAAATGAACAATGACAAATGAGCAGTGACAAATAAAGGGTGGGCGTAACTCCAAAGAGGTACCCCACCCTTTTGCTTAGCCGCGTGGTCCCGTTGCTCGAACGGTCACTTCCGTTCCAGCCGTAAGATCCAGATCATTTCTTCCCTGGACGTAAACTGAACCGGCGCCCGCTCCCGCACCGATAACAGCGCCAATGGCTGCGCCTTTACCTCCGCCAGCAATTGCACCAATGATGGCTCCCACGGCCGTTCCAATAGCGGTGCGTGTAACAGTCTTGTTAGTTTGGTCACTGTCTCGCACCGCACCTTCGTTATCGACCTGGACGACTTCGCCATTTGGCATTCTAACGCTCTCGAGGATGCCCGCGAATCGATAACTCCGGCCATCTCTGAAGCGAATCGTGTCGAAGTCGAGCGTCATTTCCGAGCGCCCGCTGACGCGACCACCTCGACTCAGGCTGGTAACGTAACCTTCAATCGTCGCACCGTCGTATTGGCCCGGCGATCTTACGGTCATCGTAAACCGATCGTTTTGTCGGACCGTTTCGGTAGACAAGTCGTTGTTTAAGACCGCGACGATCTGTGTGCCATCGGGTACACCGAAACTGCCAACTGGGCCCTGGCCCGCATTTTCACGGTTCGTGTCGTATATGTTCAGTTGAGCGACATCCGACACGCGGTCGTAGTAGCTACGCACCGTGAGTGGTTGGGTGAGACGGTCGCTATAAAGTGTCCGCGTAACCTGCAACCGGCGTCCGTTCTCTACAGGTTCAAACGTCACGTTGAAATCATCCGCGCGATCTCCGGACCTGGTGATTGTTAACTGATCGTTCACCAGACTGGCTCGTACGCGAATTGTCCGTCCGTTGGCATTGGTCTCGACCTGTTCTCGACCATCGGCAACGAAGTTAATCTGCGGAGCTCTTGTCGAAACAATAGTGACTGAACTGCCCTGTCGATCGATTGCCAGCATCTCAGGCGGGTCTAATCGCCTGAGCAATGAGTCGTAAACTCGTTGGCGATCAGCAGAAGGTAGCGTTCTGGTTGCCGTATCGGCCGCCCGGCGAGCGTCATCAGATTGTCCGGTTGCAATTCTGAACGTTCCAGTTAAGGTGCCATAACCTACGTTGCCACCGCCACCAGGATAGGGTGTAGCCCAGTTCCATGCGACGTTAAAGGAGCTCGCGAGTTGGTCCAAGTCCTGTCGCAGAACAGTCCAACTATTTTCAGTCTGATACGAAAGTTGTCGATCAGCTAAATAGTTATTCAACACAACTGCACTTTGCAGAAAGGTCTGCACATCATTTGAGTTGACCTGCCGGCTGTTAATTCGATTCCGAATTTGAATCTCCGCCGACTCAAAAGAACTGAGCTGTTGACGAACCTGGGCAGTTGGGTACCGATTGTCTAAACGTCGTGTGTTCAAATCCTGACGCAAGTTTCGGCTAAAGGTAGTGGTCTTGGTATCAATTCTTTGAATCAACTGCAATAGTTGTTGATCGTTAGGATAAGAGTTGCCGGTGGATTCTCCAGTATTCCAATTCGAACTCAGGTTATACGCTCGCGCAAGTTCATCCAACTGGCCTCGCAGTGTTTGCCAATTGCGCTGAGGTCCACGACCAAACCGGTTGTTAACAAAAAAAGTGTCAATTTGTACGCCACGATCCAACACGACCTGGGCGTCCGAAGATGTCGCGCGACCGTTGGTCAAACGGCGATCTAATTGATTAGTCGCGGTGCTGAAGTCATTGATTAGTCGGTTGAAATCGTCTGTTCGAGAGTTTGTACGGTCAGACGCATTCTGAACGCTGGTTCTCAGCGTGTTTGTTTGAGCTTGAATCCGCCTGACAATGTCTGAAGCTGCTGAATTTCTATATTGAGCCACAGCGGAGACCGCTGTAACTGAAAGTGTAAACGCCAGAATTGCTAAAGGCGTTATCGTTTTTCGTAATGAACTCATGATCAAAGGGCCCTCCTAGGCCTGGACTGCTTCAAATGACGTGCCAAGCAGCGACGGGGGCGGATAAACGAGGGTTGGCTGGTGCAAAACAATACAAAATGACTTGGGTCTGAACGAGCACAGAACACATCTGTCACGAGAGTTTGCTCAATAACTCTGACAAATCGCGATGCTACACCGAAATGTGATTTGAAAAGATTGTTCCGGTAGAAGCAGTAGACCTTTTGGGATACCTTAAACTAAACGGGCTAATTGGGGCTGCAGCCCTCGCTATCGTAGGGTGATTGTTCGTTCCCGCGGTGAAATTTCCACACTCCAAATAGGATAAAAAATCAGGGTTCCGGAGGCGCTGGTTTATCCGTGCCTCGCTCGCGATTGAAAATCGAATTCGGTAACCATGAAGGCATCGTGTCATCATTGGAAATTCGAAGGCCCATCACCAACGCTACCCTTGCGATGGTACTTGGCCCATCCCAGTTCCAGTCAGGGCGAATCACGTCTGTGGGCTGATGATAGTCAGCCTTCTCCCACTGCTTGAGCCGTTCAATCCACACGCTTGTGTCACCTTCGGGTGCGCCCAGAAGCATTATTCCCGGAATCCCTCGCTTCACAAAGAAGTAATGATCTGAACGATAAAAGGATTTTTCGTCAGGCATTGGATCAGGTATTACCTTTAAGCCATTAGCCACAGCAACATCGTTGAGAGTTGATCCCAGCGAAGAATGTTCGGCACCATAACCAACGACCACTTTTACTGGTCCGTAAACCTCGGTGCCCATGCCATCCAGGTTAAGATCTGCCGCGACCTGCTTAATCTTCCACGTAGGATTCTTGACCCAGTAAGTTGAGCCGTATCCACCATACTCCTCGCCGGTAAGCGCCATGAAAATAACTGAGCGTCTCAACTTTGCTTTGCCTAAGACCTCGGCGATAGCGATCATCTGACCGACGCCCAGCGCATTGTCAGCTGCTCCGTGGTAGATCCTGTTGTCAGCGGACAAACCGTAAGCATCGTAGTGAGCTGAGTACACAAGTGCTTCAGACTTCAACAGTGGATCAGTTCCCTCTAACACTCCAACGATATTGCTGGATGTGCCTTTGCTCTTCTTCAAGCGGATCGTTATCGACAGCTGCTGCTGCAGCATGATGGGAGTAAAGCTCTCAACTGCGGCTTTAGCTATTGCATCTTGTTTGGTAAGACCGGCGGCCTGAAAAAGTTTTTCTGCTGTTCCCTCACTAACAGTCAGGAATGGAGGTAAGAAATCAGGAAATTCATCTTCGTCGGCCAGCTCCACCTGGCGCCGGGTTAAATAATCCGCGAGCTCGGAAAAAGTGTGTTCTTGTGGACCAGTGTTCAGAAGAATGATGCCGGCCACACCTCGAGCAATAAGCCCTCGCAAAACAATCGACTGAGCGTGTGCTTGCTTCCACGAATCCTTCTTAACTTCCGGAGGTGGTCCTTCAAGTACCACAGCCACCTTGCCGCGAAGGTCGAGATTCTGCACATCATTGCGCTTCAAGAATGGAGTTGAAACACCATAAGCAACAAACACAAGATCGCCCTTGACGTTCTTATCACCGGAGTACGGCGGAGTAATAAAGAAATCCTGGCCCAGCTTGAGATTTTCAGAGCCAATTTTCAGTGACGTGTCAGCCAGGAACTGAAGTTCACGAAACCTGATCGATTGAAAATATGAGCCCTTGTCTCCCAGCGGCTTTAGACCCAACTTTGCAAATTTATCTGCAATAAACTGTGCGGCCTTGTCACCCCCTGGCTGGGCCGTACCGCGACCCTGCATATCATCAGCAGAAAGTGCTTTCACTATCTCGCGGATAGTTTCCGTGCGCACGCTCTCCGAGAGTTCCCGTTCGGCACTAGAAAGGGAGTTCGCTGGTGCAACTGCGAGAGATTGTCCCAGGACAGTTGCCGTTAACGATCCCGCAAGCAAAACAATGAGCGTAAATCTTCGTAGAGAATTCAGGTGAGTAATCATGGATGTAGATTCGGAAGTAAATTAAAGAGTGAACGAATCAGCCAGTGGAACCAAAGCCACCATCGCCTCGGGATGTGTTGTCGAGGTCCGCGACCCAAACAGGCTCAGGTGTAATTATCTTTTCAATTATGAGTTGACAGATACGACTACCCGTGGCCAAAACAACTGCTTCGTCGCCGGTATTGAGGAGGGCACAACACAATTCGCCACGATAGTCAGAGTCAATAACTCCAGCTAGAACATCAATGCCGTTTTTAACCGCCAGACCCGACCGAGGTGCGACCCGACCATAATAACCAACTGGGATTGCGACGGCGATGCCCGTTCGTGCGAGGATACGGCTCTTTGGTTCCAGCCTGATATCTTCTATACAAAACAGATCCAGCCCTGCGGATAAAACGCTTCCCCGCATTGGCAGAGTCGCTCGCTCATCCAGTCTTTTGAATTGCAATTCAGCCGGTGAAACAGAACGTTGTGGAATCGACATTGAGGGAAATCAAAGCTTAGGCAGTGTTACGCCGGTTTGCCCCTGGTACTTGCCGCCGCGATCCTTATATGAAGTCTCGCAGACCTCATCGGATTCGAAGAATACGACCTGGGCAACTCCTTCATTAGCGTAGATTTTGGCCGGCAGCGGTGTTGTATTGGAAAACTCTAAAGTCACGTACCCTTCCCATTCAGGCTCGAAGGGAGTCACGTTCACGAGAATACCACATCTGGCGTAAGTACTTTTTCCCAAACAGATCGTCAGAACATTTCGCGGAATACGAAAGTACTCTACGGTTCGCGCCAGGGCGAAACTGTTCGGCGGAATGATTACAGAATCGGACTTCACATCGACAAAATTCTTCGAATCAAATTCTTTAGGATCGACGATCGTGCTATTGATGTTTGTAAACAATTTGAACTCATCCGCTGATCGAATATCGTAACCGTAACTCGACGTCCCATACGAGACAATTCGGCGGCCAGCTACTTCTTTCACCTGGCCAGGCTCGAATGGGTCAATCATCCCGTGTTCTTCGGCCATTCTGCGGATCCATTTATCGGATTTGATCATTGTGACTTCTCTAAAAAATGTGCTGGAATTGGGAAAAACGAGCGCTCATTCTAGTCGTGTAGGAAACAAAGTCAAAGCGGCCAGAGCGAGGAACCATCCTCATGAAGGAGACTTCTTAATCGTCAGAATTCCATCGCCTATCGTGAACTTGAAAAAAGGTCCGCCGGCCCCTGCGCGCGCTCGAACCGATCGCTCAGTAATTCCCGGCTTCTCACGCACTTCTAAGCCCTCATAGCTGTTTACAATCTGGCCCACTCGCAAAACATCGCAATCAATGTCTCCACTGAACCCCGGAGGAATCTCCACAGTCAACGCCCCCGAAGCAACGCGTACGTCAGCACCGCCACCGCGCCAACTTCTAGTGGGAATCGAGAGGGTCACGGTTCCCACCGCAATGGTTGCTGAGACGACACCACCCGTTAAAATAAATGAGCTGTCACTTTCGGTGGCACTGATTCGCATTGCGCCTTCAACACCTGAAATCTTCACCGCACCATGACCAGCATTAACTTCCAGATCCGTAGTGGCCGGTACTTTTATTCGGTAGTCGATTTTCCAGGGAAGGTTTAGCAGTTCCTTGGGAAACTTTTTGAATTGTTTCATGTACGCGCGATCGTGAGTCCCGGTGGTAAGCACGCTTACATGATTCAGGTCCTGATCGAACACGAAGGTGTTGATGGCTGCGAGGCGGTTCAGATCGTCTTCGCTCGGCGCCTTCAGTTCTATATCGGCAATTAGCTCTACTTCATTCTTCGACCAACCCTCTATTGTTACTGAGCCGCGCGGAGCGCCCACAACGGTTACAGTTCCACCGTAGCCCAATCGTTGGGATTCTCGACGAGTGGCAGTCCTTGTTAACAAAGGACCAGCCGGTATTACTTGAGTCTTATCTTTTTGAGAAGTTGATTGACTCTGGGCGGGAATGGAAAAGAGTAACGAGGCGGCGGCAGCGATCAAAAACTTACTAACAAAGGGCAAATCGGTTTCCTCCGGTGCGGAGAATAGCACGTTGAGCTGGAATGCCGGGCAAAAACCTACTGAGAACCTGCAGGACTTGAAAAAAAGGACGCTCCAAGGAGCGTCCGTCAGTCGGTTTGCAATATTGAATTCCAACGCTATCTGCGCATGAAGGTGATAGAGCCGTTGAAATTTGTTACCGAGACTGAGGAACGACCGTCTCCAACATCTCCGACATACTTTCGACCGTCCTGAGTCTTAAATCCATCGTTCCAAAAATCCCCAAGCTTAATTTTCCGAGCCGGCGAAGTCGCTACCATCCGGAAATCTGAAT
Organism: Pyrinomonadaceae bacterium; assembly: GCA_035646955.1. Lineage (GTDB taxonomy): Bacteria > Acidobacteriota > Blastocatellia > Pyrinomonadales > Pyrinomonadaceae > PSRF01. The sequence continues at coordinate 5,297 of DASROI010000323.1, read as the reverse complement.
TTCCTGGAATACGGATTGTGATGTCGCCTTTGGTAGATTTGAACTCGTAAGTGCCGCCACGAGAAAATTCACCATCGAAGAAAATATTGCCAATTGTATTTTGCGCAATCACCTGGGTCGCGACGATATTTGAAAGCGTGATATCGCCCTCGGACGAAACGTGAGCACGAACGGATGCTCCACGCAAATTACTGACACTGATCTGGCCACGACGCGTCTCCAGGTCAACTGAGGAACTAATAGGAACTTGAAGTTTGAAATTTATATCCCCAACGTCACCGCGAGCTTTGTTGTCACTCATGACGTCGATTACGAGACTCGAATCGAGCTGTTTCGGAACAACGTGAGCGTTCGGAGATTCAATCGTGGCAGACAGACGAATCTCATCCCGGTTCCATGACTCAACTTCGATGGTTCCGGATACATTTCTCAACTCGACTCGAACATTTTTCCCAACGGTATAACGCTTTGACAGTCGTTGAGGAGACTGCGCAGCCAAGCTGCCTAACAGCGAGCCGATTACAATGATTGAAGCTATTTTGGCCAGGGAAGGCACAGACCAAGTTGAGAATTTAACGTTCATCAGCGGGGCTTTTCCAAATTCCTCGATCCGCAGTGAGTCGGTCGCTATCGCGCCGGTATCACAGATCGGAAAACTCCTTGAGCAGCGCTAGTTTGTCATTGAGTGATTCGTTTAGCATTTGCTCGGCGATATCATCATGGGGATTGCGGTTCAATTCATTCATCGAGTCACTGACGGCCTGATCAATCACTGCCATGTTTCGATCAAAAGTCTCTCGCATTTGAGGACTCCAACGAGCCTTATTCAACTCAACGCGCTGGTTCCAATAGTTGATCACCTGGTTTCGTTGGAAGACTCGATCATTTACATCTGAGTTTCCTTCAGTGACTGCAGCTTCGAGTTGAGAATTTGTGGTCACGCTCCAGCGCTTAATACCCACAACTGTTACCAACGAGACTAGCACAACGATTGCGATTACCGACGAAACGAGTTGTGGTAATGACAACTGCCAACTGCGACTCATCAAACTACTAAAAATTGATTTGCGAGGCTCAATCGACTCCGCCATGGTCGGAGTTTCAGCTTCGATAACGTTTCGAATGCGTAACCAAAGAGCAGCCGTATTGGGCGGTGCAGCGTACTCACCTCGATGTGTTCGGCAATACCCAAGTATTGACTCCAGATCGTGGCGCACGCTGTCGCAATCCAAACAATGCTCCAGATGCGTATTTAGAGCGATTTCATCGATGCGGCTAATTGATCCATCGAGAAAATCGTGGATAAGTTCCTGACAATTCTCGCAGTTCATTGCTACCACCTTCGTTCTGTCCACAATTCCTTCTGATTAGCTTACTCACTCTATGCTGACAGAACCGTCCCGGTTGTCATCAATAAGGGAAGACTGCGGCTCGCCCGGTTCGGGCCCAACCTTATTCGAGGCTAATCGACGCTTTTCTGTTGCCTCAAAAGTCCGCGCAATTTCATACGTGCTTTATGTAATTGCGACTTCGAAGTACCAACCGAACAACCCAGCATTCTGGCAATCTCTTCATGCTCATGTCCCTCAATATCATGGAGGGTGAACACTGCTCGATATCCGGGTGGCAACTGGGCAATGGCTTTATCCAGAGCGATCCTGTCAACAACGGGCATCGCATTCGGATTTTCCGTGCCCTTTACAATCTGAATCGGCGTTTCACCGTCCTCAGTCGTCTGCTCAAGACGAACTCCGCGCTTACGGAAATGCATGAGCACTTGATTGACTGTTAAACGATGAAGCCAGGTAGTAAAGGCTGATTCGCCTCTAAAACTACCAATCTTTCTAAAAAGCTGAATGAAAACCTCCTGGGCGAGGTCTTCAGCTTCCGAAACATTTCCCGTCATCCGCAAGCACAGTGAATACACGCGGCGATTATGACGCTGGTACAGATCCTCGAAAGCGCCCATATCGCCCTGGGCAGCTTTTTGCGCCAGCTCATAGTCTGTCGTTTGCGGTGTCTCAGATTCGGCAGCGGTCACGTGTCGTCTGCTCGGGCAAGCTGGAAGAAATCTCACAACTTCCGTGCTTGTTCGGCACGATATCACGCTTCAGCCTGTTTCAAGGGAGCGGCACTCGTGCTCGAGATCTTCACGCCGGGTTGTGAAGCGAGGCTCAAATGCCCTCAACGCGGCTGTGATGCGGCCGTCGGCGCGCGTCGTTGCCTTACCCGTCCTTAAAAATGAGATTTCCCCAGCCGAATCAACACCTTGGTGAAAAGCTCCCGGCAGAACTGGCGGTCTACCAGCGCCGGTAAACTCTGAAGGGTTATTAGCTTAAGCAGCTTTCAGTCTGTGCTTCTTTACGGCTGGAATGCAGAATACGGTGAGAGGCGTTGAGATGACAAGTCCTCTTGGAGTCGGTGCACTGCCCGGCGCCGCTTTGTCAGGCTGACGTTTTCAAGAAAAGAACGCAAAGACTATTTTTAACAGAATTGAGTTGGCGGGACTTCATGTGAAAAGCGCCGCTGGGCCGGCGCACTCCAAGGTTAATCCAAATGCCAGCCGACGTTAACCAGCTCGTTGCCTCGCCGGACGAAAATCTCTGTTCCTCGTCCACTTTTCGTAGTTCGCTTGCCGCCCGACTCGAGCTCGTAAGAATATGTCGTGTAGAGGATGATTGTATTTCCGTACATCTGTATCTCGGTCTTGGGAAATTCTAGTTTGATTAACTTTCCGCCGCCTTCCGCGAATTGACGTGCGCCTTCGAAAACTTTGCCGCGGTCAGCAAAATCGGGAGAACCTCCATCAAGCGCAATAACGTCCTCAGGAACTGCCTTCTCGAGCGCCGCTCGATCATTCGCGAAATAAGCTTTCCAGACGGCATCGCGAGCACTGAGTATTCGCTCGCGCATTTGCGGTGAAACATTCGTCCGTCTCTGACTCTGCTCGGTTAACCAGGATGGATCCACCACAGTGTGTGAAGCAGCCTGGATCCAATTGCCGCCGCGTTTTGCATAAACATCCATGATTTGAAAGCGTTTGACGGTCTCCGGTCCCTTTTCAGATTTTCTTTCAAACTCACCATAAAAGCAGGCAACGGCGAGGTCTGGTCCATAAAACATCACGTCAAAGTCTTTCATCTGATAAGTAGTGTTGGGATTCGGATAGGGTTTCGAACCTTTGACGGCCGGCCAATCGATCCCATTAGCTTTCATGTACTCATCAATGCCCTTGATTGGCGCTCGACTACCTTCGAGGAAACCTCGCCAATCCTCGGTATGCGTGGCGTAAATCTTATCGACATCCCAGTCGATAAAGGCCTGAAAGATACTGCCGATGTGTCGCCGGATTGCTTCTCGATCGGCGGCCCGATCGTCAATTGCAGAGACCGCATTGACGATTGGGCGTGAAGAGGAAAAAAGGAACGCACCTGCGAGAAACGAAAGGGTGGAGACTAACACTAGTTTCGCGATCACGGACGTTACCTCCTGGATTTAATGGTCGGCCGCCATTGTGAATCCCTCCAAAGCTTAGTTCAATAAGCTTTCAGCGATCGGCTCATAATTTGCAGCCAACGGCCCTTGATTACAGAATTGCGGGCGAAGCGCTCGGATGACAAACTCGACTTCTGCTCGTGATTCTTTGCCTTGAGTGTTCCGTCCGGTCACTGCGTTCGCCGTTCTGTGCTCTTGGTGTATTACTTTAGAGTTTGCGCAATATTTGATTGACTTGTTCGCGACGGCGACGACTGACCGGGACACGACTTCCGTCTCGCAATATCAAAACCGACTCACCACCATCGTTGCGAAGTTCGCGTATGCGTTCGAGGTTAACAATGGCCGAACGGTGTACGCGCAAGAAACGATCTGAGCCCAACCTGTCGTCTAGCGAAGTGAGGGACTCTCTAATCAAATGTTTTTTGTCGCCAACATGAACCGCCGAATAGTAATCGTCCGCTTCAATCCAATCGATCTCACGTAACTCCAGCAGGAGTTCTCCGGTTGAAGTTGGCACGCGTAACCGGGTTGGTTTTCGCTTCTCTTGCAGCAAGGCCGTAAGCTTTTGCGCAAGCGCCACCGCATCTCCTGATTGCTTTTGGACGCGGGTACGTGTCAGCGCCTCTTCGAAACGCCTTACTTGCAAAGGTTTCACCAGATAGTCAACAGCGTGGGTTTCAAAGGCGCGAACGGCAAACTGGTCATAAGCTGTCACGAAAATGACCATGGGCAGGTCAGTTGGCCCAACTTCTGCAAGAACCTCGAAACCGTCCATGTCGGGCATTTGAATATCCAGAAATACCAGGTCGGGTTTGAGTGCGCAAATCTTTTCAACTGCTTCCCGACCGTGCCTGGCCTCTCCAAGAACTCTGTACTCTTCGTGCCGAGCCAACAGCTGTCTTACTCCCCGGCGAGCAAGCGGTTCATCATCAACTATTAGCACTGTGATCTCGTTATCTCCGTGCATCACTGGTTTCTTCGTTTAAAAGGAATCCGCATTCGTGCGACTGTTCCGCCACCATCAGCCCGAGAGAATTCAAGCGATGCGGCTGATCCGTAAAGTGTAGCCAGGCGTGCGCGCGTGTTCGATAGACCAACGCCTTCGGCAGTGATGGGATCGTAACCCGGACCATCATCCTGAACCATCAATACAAGTTGATCGCCTTCAATCATTGCCACAACAGTCAGCATTCCCTTTTCGATGCGTTTGGCGATTCCGTGCCGGATTGCATTTTCGATCAACGGTTGGAGAATGAACTCAGGAACGAGCGCATCTCGGGCTGATTCTTCGATGGCCCAGGTGACTTGAAGTCTGTCAGGGAATCTGACCAATTCAATCTCGAGATATTGCTCAACGAACTTTATTTCCTGGTCGAGTGTGGTCAGTTGTGCTCGGTCGCTTTGCAGCACTTGTCTTAACAGAGTGCTCAATAACTCTAGCATTCGCGAGGCTTCGTCGAATCGATGGTCGCGGACGAGGACAGTAATTGCATTCAGAGTGTTGAATAAGAAATGCGGGTGCAACTGCATTCGCAGCGCATTCAATTTTGCTTCTGATAGTTGGGCCGAGAGTCGAGCTTGTTGCGTCTCTCGTTCTCGCATTTCTCGATAGTAAGTAAAAGCATAAACACAACCGAGGACCGTGAAGTACATAAACACCGACCACGGCAGACTCGTCAGTAACCAGCTGAGATATCCATGTAGAAGATTGTCCTGGGCTGGATAGCGATGAAGAACAAGGCCGAGTAAAAGCCCAAGCGTGGCCCAGCCAACACACAGCATCAGCGCCCCTATTATAT
>DASROI010000322.1:0-4965 GCA_035646955.1 Pyrinomonadaceae bacterium | reverse complement strand
CTCAACAAAGCATCGTAAGAACAGAGCCGAAATTGAGTGTGGCATCCGGTCGCTGCGCTCGCGGTACTGTAGGTGAAGCAATCCTGAGTGGGATTAGCAAACCCGTTGGCGCTTGGTTGCGACCGTGCTGTGCCTCTTTTGTGTCCCTGGTATCTTCGTGGTGAGCGCGCCCTGAGAAAGCTATCACCGGCGATCAGCCCGATAAAACAAGCGCCGCTTAATTTTTAAATACCGGATGTTATAATTCGCCGCGAAGACTGTTAGAGTGCACAATATGTTTGAAGGCGTGAAAGAGTCACCGATTTCAAAACCTGAGTCAGAAGGCGACGTCTGCGATCAATGCTTTGGCACAGGCACCAAACTTGATCCGGTGAAAGGCGCAATGCCGTGTCCTTGTAAGACCCGGGCAAGTTCGCAGAAATTATTGCGGGCGGCGCGCATACCAGCGCGTTATGCAAACTGTTCGTTGGACAATTTTAGAGTTGCGCATGATAGTTCGCAGGAGAAGGCGTTCCTTTACGCTGGCCGTCTCGTGCTTGATTTTCCGGCCGTCGATAAAGGATTGCTGTTTATGGGTCCAGCTGGAGTCGGAAAGACCCATCTTTCGGTAGCCATCATAAAAGGCCTGCTTGCCAAAGGATTTCCGTGTCTGTTTTGTGAGTTTGGATCGCTTTTGAAGGAGATTCAGGATTCCTACAATCCCATCTCGAAGTCGTCTGAATTGAAAGTGCTGGCCCCGGTCTTTCAGGCAGAAGTACTGGTCCTGGATGAACTGGGAGCAACGATGCCGACTGATTGGGTCCGCGACACGATGTACCAGATCATTAATAAAAGGTACAACGACAGGAAATTGACAATCTTCACCACAAACTACCTGGACGAAGTACGAACTGATCTGAAGAGTCAATCGGATTCAAGTGATCGGCCGATGGGTAGGAAGGAAGCTTCCGAGCGGATCCGTGAAATGGCGACTCTTGAAGATCGCATTGGGTCCAAATTGCGCAGTCGTCTCTTCGAAATGTGTACTGAGGTGAAGATTGAAGGTGACGATTATCGGCGAAAGAAAATCTAAGAAACTCCCACCCTCATTACGCATCATTCAACAACAATCAGGCGAATACCCAACGGTGCTTGTAGATTTCTGTGCCATGAGTGTTTCTGTCGGACGAGGCCTCACGAACTCGGGAAATGAAAAATGAGAAATGAGAAAGGAGAAATGGAAAATGGACGGATTCTCTGACTTAGAAAGGCCCGATCCGCGAAGTGGGGCGCCCGCGGAGGGACGCCCCTACGAAATATGGGGGGTAGCATGTAAAATGCTTTCTTCAGTCGGCTCAAAATTTAAAACAATAAACGTCTCCTGATGCCCAAACGCACCGATATTAAAAAGATTCTAATCATAGGTTCCGGTCCCATAGTCATTGGTCAAGCCTGCGAATTTGATTACTCCGGAACTCAAGCATGTAAAGCTCTTCGCCAAGAGGGATACGAGATTGTTCTCGTCAATTCCAATCCGGCGACGATCATGACCGATCCCGAAACGGCGAATGTCACCTATATCGAGCCGCTCAACGTTCCGTCTCTCACCGAACTTATTCGCCGAGAACGTCCTGATTCGCTCCTGCCAACTGTAGGTGGTCAAACCGCGCTGAACCTGGCCATCGCTCTCTCTGATGCTGGGGTGCTCGACGAGTACGGCGTGGAAATGATAGGCGCCAATCGTGAAGCCATAAAAGTTGCCGAAAATCGTTTGCTGTTCAAACAGGCGATGGACGAGGTGGGACTCGACATGCCGCGCGGTGGTTTTGCGCAAACCTGGGAAGAAGCAAAACAGATTGTCGCAACCACAGGGTATCCAGCGATCATTCGACCGTCATTCACACTCGGAGGCACTGGTGGCGGAACAGCCTATAACCCGGAAGAGTTTGAAGAGATCATTCGGTCAGGACTCGCAGCCTCTCCGATTCACGAAGTCTTGATCGAAGAGTCAATCCTCGGTTGGAAAGAGTTCGAGCTCGAGGTGATGCGAGATCTTGCCGACAACGTCGTCATCATCTGCTCAATCGAAAACTTTGATCCGATGGGAGTTCACACTGGCGACTCGATCACCGTCGCGCCCGCGCAAACTCTCACCGATCGCGAGTATCAACGCATGCGCGACATGGCCATACAGATCATTCGCAAGGTCGGAGTTGAGACTGGCGGATCGAATATTCAATTCGGAGTTAATCCCGAAAACGGTGATATTCGCATCATCGAGATGAACCCGCGCGTGTCTCGTTCATCCGCACTGGCTTCGAAAGCGACTGGTTTTCCAATTGCGAAGATCGCTGCGAAACTCGCTGTTGGTTACACGCTCGATGAGATTCCAAACGACATAACGAAAAAAACACCAGCATCCTTCGAACCCACGATCGATTACGTTGTGGCCAAGATTCCTAAATGGGATTTTGAAAAGTTCCGCGAAGCAGAGGACGTGCTCGGCACCCAGATGAAGTCCGTGGGCGAGGTGATGGCCATCGGTCGCACTTTTAAAGAGGCGCTTTTTAAAGGACTGCGATCGCTCGAAGCGGTAAAGCCTTTGCGACTTGAAGATGTGTCTGACGACGAGTTGCAACGTAAGCTTGCGAGACCCAACTCTCAAAGGTTTTCCTATATCACGTACGCGCTGCAACATGGATGGCCCATCTCGGAAATCTATCGCCTTTCCAGGATCGATCCATGGTTTCTCGATCAGTTGCAACAGGTGATGGACATTCAAAAGGACATCGAAGGCACCAAACTCGAGGACATCTCGGCAGAAGAGTTGCGAGCTTTTAAAGAAGTCGCTCTTTCCGATCGTCGTCTGGCTTATCTTACCGAGCGTTCCGAGGATGAAGTGCGCAGTTATCGGAAGAAATTAGGTGTGGTACCGGTCTACAAGCGAGTTGATACCTGCGGCGCCGAGTTTGAATCCTATACGCCTTATCTCTATTCGACTTACGAAGAGGAAGACGAAGCGGCGCCAACTGATCGACGCAAGATAATGATCCTGGGCTCTGGTCCAAATCGAATCGGGCAGGGAATTGAGTTTGACTATTGTTGTTGTCACGCTTCATTCGCGCTTCACGAAGCCGGCTTCGAGACAATCATGGTCAACTGCAATCCTGAGACAGTATCGACGGATTATGACACCTCGGATCGCCTCTACTTCGAACCACTCACGTTCGAAGACGTGATGAATATCGTCGACGTTGAAAAACCTGAAGGTGTCATAGTTCAGTTTGGCGGTCAGACGCCGCTCAACCTCGCGATGCGACTGCACAAAGCTGGAGTGCGCGTAATTGGTACTTCGCCTGACTCAATTGATCTCGCAGAGGATCGAAAACGATTCGGCGCCTTACTAAAAGAATTGGGCATTCCGCAACCTGAAAATGGAATGGCCGCCTCGGTTGAAGAAGCTCGCGAGGTTGCTGGACGGATTGGCTATCCAGTGTTAGTCAGACCCAGCTATGTGCTTGGCGGACGGGCCATGGCGATTGTTTACGACGAAGAGTCGCTTGAGCGATACGTGCGAACCGCAGTTGGTTTCACTCCGGACCGGCCAGTACTGATTGATAAGTTTCTCGAACAAGCTGCTGAATTCGACGTCGATGCTCTTGCGGATCAAAGCGCGTGCGTGATTGCCGGTATCCAGGAGCACATCGAGGAGGCTGGAATACACTCAGGAGATTCCTCTTGCGTGTTGCCCCCTGTTCGTATCGAGCCTGAACATTTGGACACGATGCGTCATTACACACGCAAACTCGCGTCGGCGCTATCTGTATGTGGGCTGATGAATATTCAATTTGCGATCAAGGACCATCGCGTTTATGTAATCGAAGTAAATCCACGCGCGTCGCGCACGGTGCCGTTCGTGTCGAAAGCCACCGGAGTTCCGATTGCGAGAGTTGCGTCGCTAATTATGGCTGGTAAGCCTCTCAAGGATTTCAATCTGCCGGAAGAGCTTTCGGTTAAGCGGTTCTTTATCAAGTCGCCGGTGTTTCCTTTCGCCAAGTTCCCCGGAGTTGATCCCATCCTGAGTCCCGAGATGCATTCAACCGGCGAAGTAATGGGTATCGGAGAAACGTTTGGCGAGGCCTACGGAAAAGCGATGATGGGCGCTGGCCTCGGACTTCCCTCGAGCGGCAAAGCGTTTTTAAGTGTCAATGATATTGATAAAGGCGCGGCAGTGATCCTTGCCCGAAAACTCAGCAGGCTCGGATTTGAGATCGTCGCTACCGTGGGCACTGGAATGCGACTACGTGAGGTTGGAATCGAAATTGAGACTGTGTTCAAAGTAAATGAAGGTCGTCCGAACATCGTCGATCACATAAAGAGCGGTGAGATTTCATTGGTCATCAACACACCGTTAGGACGCGTTTCGCATTATGACGAGCAAGCGATTCGTCGTGCGGCGCTCCAGTACAACGTGCCTTGTGTGACAACGATGACAGGCGCGCAAGCCCTGGTCGAAGCAATAACGGCAGCAACCGAGACAAATCGACCAAGTGTCCACTCTCTACAAGAACTGCACTCCATGCAGGGGGCGATGGACGCCGTGAGTTCCAGTTAACGCCATTTGAACGAACAAGGGAGGATAAAAGCTTGCCGATTAATGATCCCGAAGACATCCGCAAAATACTCGACGAGTGTCGCAGCATCGCAGTCGTCGGACTTTCATCTGATACTTTTCGTCCTTCTAACAGCGTCTCCGCTTACATGCGTAAGAATGGTTACAAGATCATTCCGGTTAACCCAAACGAAGCTGCAGTGTTTGGAGAAAAATCTTATCCCGATTTGACCTCCGTTCCGGAGAACTTCGATCTGGTAAATATATTTCGACGATCTGATGAAGCGGGCACCGCGGTTGATGAAGCAATCAGCCTTGGGGCCAGGGCGGTCTGGCTGCAAGAAGGTGTAATTGATAGCGCTGCTGCTCAACGT
>DASROI010000321.1:0-8430 GCA_035646955.1 Pyrinomonadaceae bacterium | reverse complement strand
CTCTCACCGGAGCCAATTGCCGGGACGTTACGCCCGCTCAGTCACAGGCGAAGCTCAGCGATCAAAATTCTGGCTGAGACGCGCAAGGGCAAGAGCGCCAAGCGCCAGACCAAAATCGCGTAGCGCGATGTCGTAGTAGCCTGGGATCATCAGCAGGTTCACCACGATCATTAAGAGCCAGGCCGAAACAACATAGGCAAAGAATTTCGGTTTGAACAAAACTCCGAGTCCCGCGATGATTTCGACGACGCCAGCGACGAGCATCAATTCGTGACCATGACCGCCGACCATTCGGTTAACGAACGAAGGTATATACTGCTCCCAGTTCACAAGTATATTGAAAAACTTATCCAGTCCCGCGACTACCGGCGCGACGACAAAGGCGACGTGCAGGATTTGATAAGCTTGATAGGCCGGGCCAGAAACGTCCTGGCCAGCCTGCGTTTTGGTCCGAGAAATGCGCCTCGAGTTGTCGATAATGTGTTCCATCTTCCGTGTCCTTCCATTACTTAAGACTTGATATCAACTTAAAGGAAGGCCTGGATGGTTCATAGCGTGAAAACACTTGCTCCTCACACGTGTTCTCACGGTCATTCATCGCACATGGCATCGCTTTCAGTATTATGATCATGAAGCCTGGCGGTCTATCTGTGATGAAGACGAACTATGAGGAGCTGATGAGAAAAGAAGTGAAGAATAATCGAAATTAACCAAGCCGTTCAGGATCTCTTTCCAGGCTCTTTGCTATCGTCATGGCGCACTGGAATTATCCCAACGGTGACGTTCTTGTTGGGGATGAAATGGCTGGCCGGGATTCTGCTGGCTATTGACCGCTAACTCGTCTCTAGATCGAGCGCGACATATCTTCGATTTCCGCAGCACGCGGAAACAGGATGTTATTCTCCAGATGAATATGTTGATGAAGGTCAACTTCCAACGCTGCCAGCGCGCTGTACAAGGTTTTATAGCTTATACATCCATCCGGCGGGACAGTGTAGTTGGAACCAGACTCACGCATTTTTCCCAAAATGTATCCGGCGGCATCGTGCTCGGCCATCATCACACGCACTGGATTCCGCACAGTTCCAAAAGGCGGTGCGGGAAGAAATTGCTTCGCCATCGCAGCTTCCTCCAACTGAACGATATAGGGAAAGAGCACTCTTTCTTCTTTTAACATGTGAGGCTCGAGCTCCCCGCGCAGGTTCCCGAATTGATGCTGAATCTCAAAAAGTTCCGGATGGTTTTGGCCGTGCACCCCACATACTTTTGTTAATAGAGCATCTAGCCGCTCCAACTCCTCTCGCGTAAACCTGTGGTGTTTTTCAACAATGTGGGTGATTAGGTCAGCCTGCGACGAGGTGGTCCAATCTTCGTCAACGGAGGTGCCGTCGGTTCTCGCGTTGTTCTGAAGCGAACCGAGGACTTCCTCTACTGCGACCCCGGCATTGGCGCAAGCATCCGCCAAACTCTTTCCGCCCCCGCAGCAGTAATCAATACCAAGCTTTTCGAAGATTCGAGTCGCAGCAGGTATCTCCAAAGCGTACTCTCTAACAGTTTTTGTAGCCTCAAACATAATTACTTCTCCTTATCTCGACACGGACAACCTACGCCAGGCCAGACTTCGACGCAGTGACTTAAATCACGCTCTTTCCGAAAAGACCCGAGATGTTCACAAGGGTGAGTTTAGGTGTGACATGAGTCATATCGCTTTCCAATAAGCGCGGCTAAGCTGCAGTATACCGGACGTTCCATTTGACTTATTGAGTACGTCGCGAAAGAATCGAAAACATCCGGACAATGAGAAAAGAAACATTCAAAGCCGGGGCTTGGGGGACGCTGTTCACTCTGATCATGGCCGGCCTGATCGTGCTGGGTTCACGAAACCTCGCGCACTTCGACGCTGCGCTCGTGGGCTACACGTTTGCGGTACTCTTTGCCACCTTCGGTATCACTTATAGATATTCAATGTGGTTGCAACGGCCGCCAACCGCGCTTTATTGGAAGCGAGGTTGGCAGGTTTTTTTGCAGCCGCGTCACTTGGCCAAAAATATTAAGGAATGGTTGATAAGAGTACCGAGTGACTTCGGTCTGAATGTCTTCATCCTTCAGCGCGGTAAACTTCGCTGGGCCGCGCATATGCTGCTGATGTGGGGCTGCATCATCGCAATCGCCATCACTTTTCCGCTCGTCTTTGGCTGGATTCATTTCGAAACCATGCCGAACAATATTGACTGGTATCGCGCTTACCTTTTTGGCTTTCCTACTTTTACATTTCCCATTCATTCGATATTTGGTTTTGTAGTCTTTCATGGATTGGTCTGGGCATCGATCCTGGTTGTGGCTGGTGTGATGCTGGCAATGCGACGCCGTATGAGAGATCACGGCGCGGCTGCATTACAGCAGTTTGGGGAAGACTTCCTGCCGCTGATCCTCTTGTTTGCGATAAGTGTAACTGGACTAATGTTGACCGCCAGCTACACCTGGATGAAAGGCTACGCCTACGACTTTCTGGCGATTATCCACGCGATAACGGTGATCTTCACATTGTTATGGTTACCATTCGGGAAGTTCTTCCACATCTTTCAGCGCCCGGCGCAATTGGGGGTCAGTTTCTACAAAGACGTGGGCCAACGCGAAGATCCGGCAAACTGCCGGCGTTGCGGCGCGACGTTTACGTCACGCATGCACGTAGAAGATTTGATCAAAGTGGAAAAGCAACTTGGCTATCGCTACGAAATTAACAATCACCCAGCCGAGCATTACCAGTGGATCTGTCCTCCATGCCGGCGATCAATGCTGGCTCTGGCCCAAGGCGAACTTTGGAGCCGGGAATCAGGCGTGCCTCTCGGTGGGACTAACATGATGCCGACGCCGGTTTTTGGCAATCCCGGTCCCAATCAGGGGCCGTTGGGCGAAGAGGACCGGATGAACTTTCATCCTTAAAGAGCGACAGGATCTGCATGGCACAAGCCCCGGAAAACACTTCAGAATTCACCAAGCACTTTGGCCCACATCCGGCTTATTCGAGCGGAGTGCGACTGGCAACGGGAATCGAACCTGACAAGCTGGTGAAGACGCATTGCTGTTTCTGCGGCCAGCAGTGTGGCATTCAACTAAAGGTAAAAGACAATGAGGTCATCGGGTTCGAACCATGGGAAGAGTTTCCTTTCAATCGCGGCATGCTTTGTCCAAAGGGCGTGAAGCGTTACCTACAGGGTTCTCACCCTGATCGTTTGCTTCGAGCCTATCAACGCGAGCCCGCGAGTGAAAATGGATTTCGCGAGCTCGGCTACGACCAGGCGATCAACCTTGTAGCTGCTGAGATACAGCGCATCCAATCAACACATGGCAAAGATGCGTTCGGCGTTCTTACGGGCGCCAGCTTGACGACTGAGAAAGCCTACCTGATTGGTAAGTTCGCGCGCATGTGTCTAAAAACTGCCAACATCGATTACAACGGACGGCTATGCATGGTCAGTGCGGGCGCGGCTAATAAGAAAGCCTTCGGTATCGATCGCGCAGCCAACCCCTGGTCAGACATACTCAAAAGCGAAGTTGTCTGGATCAGTGGAGCCAACATTGCCGAATGCGCGCCTATTACCACGAACTACGTGTGGCAAGCGCGAGAGCATGGCGCGAAGATCATTGTCGTCGACCCACGCATTACGCCGATTGCCCGAACTTGTGATCTGTTTCTACCCGTAAAGCCAGGACGCGACATCGCACTCTTCAATGGCATCCTACACTTGATGATCGAAAACGATTGGCTGGACCACGACTTTATTACTAAACAGACTGTGGGTTTTGAAGCAGTCGCCGAACATGTTAAAGAATGGAATCCGAAGAAGACTGCTGAAGTCACCGGCATTTCCCAACGCTCAATTCAGGAAGCGGCTGAATTGTGGGGTAAGGCAAAATCAAGTTTCCTGTTACACGCGCGCGGCATCGAGCACCACAGCCATGGAGTTCAGAATTGTCTCGGCGCTATTAATATGGTGCTCGCCTCAGGCCGGATTGGTCGCGAAAGTTGTGGCTACGCGACAATCACCGGCCAGGCTAACGGACAAGGCGGTCGCGAGCACGGACAAAAATGTGACCAGCTTCCTGGAATGCGCGACATCAGCAATCCTGAGCACCGCGCTTACGTCGCTGGAGTGTGGGGAATAACACCGGAGGAACTCCCGCAAGCTGGTGTCGATGCTTACGAGATATTTCGGCTGATAGATCGCGGCGAGATACGCGGTCTGCTGAGCATCTGTTTTAATCCTAAGGTTTCACTTCCTGACAACAACTTTATTAAACGCTGTCTGGAAAAACTCGAGTTCTATGTGGCCATCGATTTCTTTCTTAATGAGACTGCGGTCCACGCTGACGTCGTGCTCCCTGGCTCACTGCAGGAAGAAGATGAAGGAGTGGTAACACAAATCGAGGGGCGCGTAATAAAGATTAATAAAGCGGTCGATCCTCCCGGCGAAGCAAAACAGGACTGGCGAATTATCCAGGACATTGCAAAGGCTTTGGGACGTCAGCGGGGGTTCACTTTCACCGAGCCGCGTGAGATTTTCAACGAGTTGAGAGTGGCCTCAAAGGGAGGCATCGCAGATTACTCCGGAATAACCTACGAAAAGATTGCTAAGCAATACGGAGTTTTTTGGCCCTGTCCCAACGATGACCATCCCGGTACGCCGCGATTGTTTGAACCGGGATCCTCGAATCCAATCGCGAAGGGCAGCGGGCCATTTTATTTTCCTGATGGGAAGGCGCGCTTTAACGTTGCTCCCTATACGCCACCCGCCGAAGATACAGACACCGAATACCCCTTGATGCTAACGACCGGCCGTGTAGTTAGCCAGTTTCTTTCAGGAACCCAAACGCGACGCATCGGACCGTTAGTGGATCAATACCCCGAGCCGCTCGTCGAGATGCATCCGAAGCTGGCAGAAACCCTCGGCATTGCTAATGGCGACTTGACCACGGTCGAATCACGACGAGGCGAAATAACCTTGCCGGCAATGGTCGTAACTACAATTCGACCCGATACTGTTTTCGTTCCCTATCATTGGCCGGCACGAAAAAGCGCGAATCAGCTAACTATCTCGGCGCAAGATCCGATTTCGAAGATCCCCGAATACAAGGTTTGTGCGGTGCGAGTGCGGAAGGCTGGCCCAAATGGTTCCTGAACAAAACGAATTCTTTATGGATCCAAACCGCTGCATTGGTTGCCAAGCGTGCGTGCAAGCCTGCAGCGAGTGTGAAACTCATAAGGGATATTCGATGATTCACCTGGACGTCATCGACCGGGCTCACTCAGTCCAGACCGCCCCGGTAGTTTGCCTGCACTGCGATTCGCCAACTTGCGCCGAGGTGTGTCCTGCGGATGCCATTAAGAAGACGGCTGATGGTGTTGTACAAACTGCGCTCAAGCCGCGTTGTATTGCCTGCAATAACTGCGTGCTCGCTTGTCCGTTTGGGGTTCCGAAAATGAAGACCGACTTCAAACTAATGATGAAGTGCGACATGTGTTACGACCGCACTTCAGAGGGTCTTAAGCCAATGTGCGCAACCGTCTGTCCCAGTCAGGCACTATTCTTTGGCACGCGCGAAGAGATCGAATTGTTGCGGCCGCGCTCAGTCGCGACGAATCAATTTCGGTTTGGTGAACAGACCATTACCACGAAAGTAAACATGATGTTGCCAAAATCTGGAAAGGCCGAATACGTAGATGTAACAGCAGCGATGGCCGAACGAGGAAGCGGGAAAACAATTTCCCTGAATGTTCTGGACGGAATGTACGAGCAGGAGTTGAATCAATGATAGGGCGCGAGCGCGAAGGATTGACGATTCCGCCGGACGGTAGGTCACTCGACGAACAACCGAAGTGGCGCCAGGATTTTCCCATTGACTGGCCGCAAGCCCATTACCTGTCTCGACGCGACTTCACCAAATTCATGGTCTTGATTAGTTTGGCATTTACTGCCGGCCAGTTTTGGATTGCCCTGAAAAATTTATGGCGCCGGCGACGCGGCGAACTGCCGCTTCAGCAGATCGCAACCATCAATCAGCTTCCAATCGGAGGAGCTAAGGCATTTGTCTATCCGGAAGCTCATGATACTTGCCTGCTTCTACGGACCGACGAAACTACATTTGTTGCTTTTAGCCAAAAATGCACTCACCTCTCCTGTGCTGTTGTTCCGCAACCAGACAAGAATCGGTTCTTCTGCCCTTGCCATGAGGGTTCGTTCGACCTTGCGACCGGAGCGCCAATTGCCGGGCCGCCGCAACGGCCTTTGCCTAGAATCAATTTGGAAGTACGCGACGGCGTGATCTACGCAACTGGTATCGAGGTGAAGACGATATGAGGCGACGCTTCTCGCGCGAACAGCGCCTGACAATTGTCTATGGCATTCTTTGCATTGTGCTGATCATTGCGATGCTGCAGTTGTGGTTACTAATGGCGACGATGAATGCCTACCTCGGCGGGGATGAATCCGTTATATGGCCGGCCGCTTTTGTCAGCTTGATTGGCTTTAGTCTAAATAGCGGTCTGCTCTGGTATCTCTATCGCATGGACCGCAAGCAGTAAGCATTGCGACTACCGAATACCACATTGCGCAGTCAAATAGTTTTGCAGGATTCGTTATTCCAGAAGTGACTAAGACTGTCGTCAACAAGGTAGGTTCGAATTTAATTGCAAAGCTGCAACAGCGAACCGGGATCCCGCTAATTCGTGACTCAGCCAGACCCCAGCTCCCAAATCGAATGTTTAACTGATCGGGTTACGCGCGACCTCAATCGAGCAATGTGCGCTGGTAACCAATCCAGTCGCGACGCTACCGAGCCGGAACCGTTCAAAAGCACTGTTGAACCTGCGCCCCCCGACAAAGATTGCATCAGCATCCCACTTTTGCGCCTCATGAATGAGCACTCGCTGCGGATCGCCCTTCTCAATTGCGACCGAGACATTTAGTCCGATGGCTGTTAACTCGGCCTTGGCCCAATCGACCATCCTGAGTGTGTCGAAAGGCAATTCTTGCTTTTCGTTCCTGATCGTTGCAGCGGCGATTGGAAGAATTTGGGAAATTGTAGATGGGGTGCCATCGTCAACAGCGATTATTCGCACCTCAGTGCCCTCTGGCCATATGCGACGGCCCACCGCCTGAACTGCGTGCTTGGCTTCGGATGATCCGTCTATTCCTATTACTATCCTTATCGGATCAAATTCATTCATTCCCGGCGTACCGCGTGTCACCCTCACAGAGTGATGTGAATCTGTAACGATTTTCTTCGAGACACTGCCAAGAATTAACCGCCCCGCCAGCGAATGTCCGTGAGAGCCGACTACAACGAGATCGGGTTTCCATTCGTCGGCTTTTCTTATCAGTTCCTGCGATGGTTGGCCTGCAAGTACTTCCGCGCGCACATCCCAACCTGGGAAGTATGATCGGACCCTCTCACTGGCTATCGTTGTGAATGCTTTCGCCTCTGAAAGAATGCGCGCAGTCTGCTTTTCAGCGAGCATAAGGCCCGCAGTCAGTCTCCGGGAAGTAAGGGCCTGCCCAGCGATTTCATAGTTCGAAGTCGCAGGTGACACCATGATATCAGCCACGGAAACGATGAGGGCTTCGGCCTCATCCGGTAAGCCGGCTCGCTTCAGATCGTGCATCGCCGCATCAGCGCTTTCTGAGCCATCATAGCCTAACAATATTTTCATCATCTTCTTCACCTCATCTTCAAGCTGAACTTTGACTCGCTAGTAACGCTGCTGATCGCTGCTTTCTAGCAAACACCAAAGCTGCTCTTATAATGTCTGACTCTCTGCCTGTAAGTTCCAGCAATGATCAGCATGTCTTTACCATAACGGAGGACCTACCGGAGAGATACCGTATTAACTCCTAAAGGGAGCGAGTGTTACCACGCGAGGTTCTCGGGCTAATCAATCAAGCTTGTTGTAACCGGGCCAGGTGAACTAAGGCGTTTAGATTCGTGAAGAGATCAGAGGACGGTGTTCTCGCGCTCATGCGGCCTAAGTGTGCGAATAGATGATAGAACGCGTTATTCGTTATCTCGTTAAATCAGGCAACCTGCAACCACGAAATACCAAAGAAAAGCAAAGTGGGTTGACAACGCACAACCAGGCTCTAATAATTCGATAAACCAGATCGTGGACCACGAACAAACACAAACACGAAGACTCAGGGTTGCTTTGATCGAGAGTGGCTTGCCCCACCTCCCGTAACTCCCGAGTACTAACGTTTGCTTCCCGCGCAAGGGAAAATGCATCTGTCGTTTTTAGTTCGCGTGATTTCGATGAGCCTTCCAATCGATCCGAATTCAAATCATCAGGCTCTTGAACGTGCTGGGCCTGAAAGTACGGATCCTGGTCCAGAGACCGCCTGGCTTGGCGTCCACCCAGACGTGCTTAAGTTAGGT
>DASROI010000320.1:0-3957 GCA_035646955.1 Pyrinomonadaceae bacterium | reverse complement strand
CACTGATATCTGGAGCCTGGGAGTGGTGCTGTATGAGATGGTGGCGGGGCGTTTGCCGTTTGAGGGTGGAACAACTACGGACGTGCTCGCGACAATCCTCCATCGCGAGCCTCCATCTTTGTTACTTTACAGTGGTGAGGTACCCAATGAATTAGAACGCATCGTCGAGAAAACGCTCACGAAAAAACGAGAAGAACGTTACCAGCTGGCGCGCGAACTCAGTCTTGACTTGAAACGATTGAAGCAGCGTGTCGAGCTGGACGCTGAGTTGGAGCGAAGCGTCACACCGGCAGCGCAACTCCACCACAGCGTTTCGCCGACCGCGATGAATCCTGTTGCGGCCTCCACTGCTGAAGCACAGGTGGCCCACACCCTCTCGAGCGCTGAGTATGTTGTCGGAGAGATCAGGCGTCACAAGCTGGCAGCATTGTTAATCGTCGCAGTGATTGTTCTTGGACTTGCTGGGTTAGTTGGTTATTACAAGCTTTCTGGAAGTCGTTCCGCGGGCCTAACCTCAATCGCAGTTCTTCCGTTTACTAATGCCGGCGGGGACGCAAATGCAGACTATCTCTCGGACGGCATCAGTGAAAGCCTCATCGACAAGCTCTCACAGTTACCAGGCATGAAGGTCATCGCCCGCAGTTCAGCATTTAAGTACAAGGGCAAGGATGTGGATCCACAGGAAGCGGCTAATACGTTAGGCGTTGAAGTTATTCTAACTGGGCGAGTGGTTCAGCGTGGCGATCAGCTACAGGTGCGCGCCGAGTTAATCAACGCCCGCGACAAGACGCAGCTTTGGGGAGAGCAGTACAGCCGCAGCATCACAGACGTGCAAGCGGTGCAGGAAGAGATCGCGCGCGCAGTCTCAGAAAAGTTGCGCGTGCATTTGACTGGTGCGCAAGAGCAACAACTCAGTAAACGAGCAACGACTAACCCCGAGGCTTACCAACTGTATCTCAACGGCGTTTATTACCGTCGCCAGTCACTTATGGCGCCGCGTGCGGTTGACTACTTTAACCAGGCGGTGGCGCTGGATCCCAATTTTGGACTTGCATGGGCTGGACTTGCCGAGGCGCACGTCTTCATGAGTAGCACCGGTCAAGTTGATCCCAATGAGGCAGTTCCAAAAGCGAAGTTGGCGGTAAAGAAAGCCCTCGAGTTGGATGACTCGTTGGCTGAGGCACACGTATCCCAAGCACTCCTCATGATGAATGATTGGGACTGGGGAGTTGCGGACCGAGAGTTCAAACGTGCTTTTGAATTGAACCCAAACCTGGCTGAGGCTCACCTGAGCTATTCGAACCTTCTATCGCGATCGGGGCGGCACGAAGAGGCGATAGCGGAGGTAAGGCGTGCGCAACAGCTTGATCCTTTGGATCTCCGTATGAGGGCTGGCGAACCTGTATGCTTGTTCTTTGCGCGGCGCTACGATGAGGCTCTGCAAAAACTTGATAGTCTTCTGAAGTTGGCGCCAGATAACGAGACTGCGGTGATCTTTCGGGCTTACACCTATGATGGTGCGGGGAAGTATAACGAGGCGATCGCCGACTATAAGAAGTTTGTAAGCATGGGCGATACGACTGCGAGTACTCAGTGCTTTCTAGGTTACGCCCTTGCGCAGGCGGGTCGGAAGAGCGAAGCACAAGCCATCCTCGAAAAGCTTAAGACGACGAAAGAATATGTTTCGCCGGCAGAGCTTGCGGTTCTCTACATTGGTCTGGGCGACAAAGAGGGGGCGATTGAATTGTTGGAGAAAGCCTACGCTGTTCATGACCTGCAGATGCAATACCTCAAAATTGATCCTCACTACGACAGCCTGCGAAGCGATCCAAGGTTTGTCGAGTTGATGAGGAAAGTGGGCCTGGCGTGAGGCTTATCGCGAGCAGGTAGTTGGAACTCTGACGAGACAGGCCGACGGCTCACGCAAACAAATACGCGATTTCAGCTTTAACACAACAGGAAGCTAATGAGGCATTACGTGTGGTCCAAATTGCAGGCTGGAAAACACGATATGGTCTGATCGTTAAGAAAAGATTCCCCGCCCACCATAGCGGCAGGGCGTTACGAGTATCCGGCAGATGTCCAGTCTCTGTGTGGTAGCGCACAGACTAAGCTTAATTGAGGCGCATAAGCTCACCCAAATAGACGCTGTATCGTGAGGCCATTAACAAAATGATCGCCTTCATCATCGAACAGAACCACGAGATCAAAGAAACGTTCGGTTACGAGATCCCGTTTAATGAAATGACTGAACAATCCATGATTCAGTACGCCTGCGCAAACTACGGGCCTGACTCTGTGGTTCGCAACATGACTAACGAAGAAAAGCTTAAGTTTAGGTTTACATTACAAGATCGGGGCAAATCGCTCGGTGCCGAGTGGGCGACCACACCAAGAGCACAATGAGAATGTTTGTCGTGTCTGTAGCTTGAGAAACGTCAGCAGCGAGAGCATTAATTGTTTGGAAGGCTCTAGCGTCATGAGTGCCTGGTCAGCTAGTACTTCTCGTGAATTCGCTTAGCCCAACTCCAGGGCACCCTCAACTGTCAACAAATGATTTGCATGTTCAAAGAGGCCAGGTATCCGCTCGGTCGCGAGCCGGCGACCAAGTGCAAAGATCAATTAATCATAGGGAATTTCCCCTTCTATTTCGCCGTGCGCCATGATGATAGCCTGATTACCAACTGGTTGCCGCGTTTCGGCATAACCACGAGATGTGTTGACGTGAGGAGATGAGCGTAGCTTGAAAGCAGCAATCACGAACCGCAAGCGCGTGTGGAAAGAGGATGCCTTGAAGCTAGAAGTATAGGTTTACTGCGATGCCGACGGCTCGAATATGAGTAGGACTTGAACGCGAATCATTCTGTCTTGAAAAGTAGAGGTCCAGGATCACTTGTCGTTTCGGATCTATCAGTTTTACCAAGGGAAATCCTCTCTTCAGTGGGATCTGTACTCCGACATTTAGTCGATTGCGATTCCAGGTATCAAACCGGCTGTCGTAAAAGACCTCCGCGGAACCGTATGGCACTGGCGCGAAACGGCCTATGTGGAATTCCCTCTCCAGGGTTAATCGATTTCGATAGCGGGCAGAAGTTTCACCATTGACGATGCGAATCTCTTCTCGATTTCGATCCGAAACCAGAATGTCTAAAGGAATCGGTTGTCGAAAGGTTTGCTCAAATATTATGCGATGTTCTTTGAATGGATCTTTTCCAGTAAGTGAGAATCCGTAACTGTATCCGTTGCGCAGTATGATCCTTTGGTTTGGAAGATAATCAAGACTTGCCTGCACTGAGCCCTCAAGATTGTCTTTCGTTTCTTCCGCTCTCGTGAGTGCGCTCATGAAAAAGAGACGAAGCTTTGGTTTTAATGGTATGAAGACATCGACCTCGGGCCATATCTCTTTCCGGTAATCACTCTGCTGGGCACGGACTTCGGAAAAGCTGATGAGGAACACTATCCCCAACGAGATCTGACGAATGATCTCGCGCACAGCGATTTGGCGTTTCTTCACTATGTTTTCCGCGCGACCATTGCGGCCGTTCCCATAACTCAGTCAACCGGTATCACAGCGTCTTTCCACCATGCCGGTGGGACGGGTTCGTATGGTTTGTACTGCACCTCCGGCACACCCGGTATCGGTGGGTACTGATCCCAAACTTTTGCCTGACGCACAACAATGGCTTCTTTCGTGACATTGAACACTGTAAAGTCCTGTGTCTGCACGATGGGACCTGCGTAAGCTGACTGAAGTTCTTTAAAGACCAATGGAATGACCTGCGGCGAGAGAAGCGTATGCCACATCCCGGCCATTTTCGGCTTCGCCAGCGTGAACACTTTGGCGGCGGCCTTAGGCGAAGTATGGGCCGCGTTCAGTGCTATTCTCGCTCGCTCGATCGAGAGACCCGAAGCTGCCGCCAACGCCTCGGCCGGCGGGAAACATTCGTGTATGAGAAG
>DASROI010000319.1:0-12691 GCA_035646955.1 Pyrinomonadaceae bacterium | reverse complement strand
AACATCTGCGACTACAGCCAAATCGATTGTGCCTGCACGCAGCGCAGTTAGAACAAACTCAGACGGGCCGCATATCAGTTCAGTAGTCACACCCGTGTGTGCTTCATGGAAGTGGCTCAGCAACGAAGGGAAAACGTAGAGACTCACACTCTCGTGCGTCCCGAGGCGGAGCGTCCCGCCACGATCAAGTAGCAGATCCTTGACAGAAATTGTTGCTGCTTTGCGCATCTCCAGAATGCGGGTTGCATATGAATACAGAACTTTTCCTGCAGCCGTCAGCCGGTCATTAGCACGAGCGGAACGATCGAAGAGTGACGTCCCCATCTCTTCCTCCAACTTACGTAACGCAATGCTTACGGCCGGAGCGGTCCGGCAAACGCGATTGGCAGCTCGGCTGACGCTTCCTTCTTCAACCAGCGCCGCAAACATTTCCAATTGTTGAAATTCCATTTCCACTCCCGTCTCAAATCGTTTCGTGTCTTCATTAACTCAAAAGGCCGTCACCCTTTTTTGGGATGACGGCCTCTCGCATTCATTTTAAGATGCAAGAATTCTAAGGTCGTCATCCTCCGCGCATACACATGCACGCCGCTGTTGCAGCTTTGTTGACGGATGGTTGACAAGCCAAAGTGAAGGGATATGTGACCGAGTCTTCAAACATCGCGCCCATGGAGAGCACGAAGAAAAGCGCGAGGTGTTGATTCCCGATTAACATGAAGGAGTCATAGCTTACCGTGAGATGGTCTGAGATTCAACAAAAGTCGCGCTGAACTAGCCTCGTGCCGTCTAACAGGCGAGCGAATTGAGAGCTCAGCGAATCCAGGCTTTTGTGTTTTCTAATGCTTAACAAGCGCAATCGAAGATGAAAGCTGGGTATTGGTTCATTTTGGATTTGCAGTACCGCGAGCGAAGCGACTGGATGGCACGCTCGATATTACGCCTAAATCCTGATGATTGGTTCGTTGAGTGTGCCATCCGGTCGCTTCGCTCGCGGTACTGTACTGTTGGCGCGTTACTTTTTGTGCAAAGCCCGTCCAAATACAGAATGAACTAGTGCCGAAAGCTTAAACGCATTGTTCTTAACAACTCTCTGTTGTTAAGGTTACAGGGTTGGGATTCCGCTATCTCATGAGTTCAATGACAAAAGAACTGAAACAAATTGAGGAGAAAAGGACGAAGAGCTTACAGGCGGCGCGGCGTGTGGTAATTAAGCTCGGTACCAGCCTCGTCACGAACAAGCAAGGTGATCTGAACCTTGAGCACCTGGAACCAATCGTTCGGGACGTGGCGATATTAAGTAGGTCGGGGCGACAGATCGTACTGGTGTCGTCCGGCGCAGTTGGTTTGGGCGCTGGCCATTTGGGCTTGGCCCCGGAGCGCAAGGACGATGTAGTAATGAAGCAGGCATGCGCGGCTGTTGGTCAGAATTTGCTGATGGCGGCGTACGAAAGACTGTTCCGAACCCACAAGCTTAAAATCGCGCAGGTCCTCTTAACCGAAGATGATTTTATCAACTGGTCGCGGTATCAAAATCTACGGCGAACGATGGAACGATTGCTAAAATTAGGCGTGCTTCCGATCATAAACGAGAACGACACAGTTTCGACCGCTGAACTCAAGAGCAGTTCCGCGAACGGTCATCGCGTTTTCAGTGACAACGATCGATTGGCGGCATTGGTAATGAGCAAACTAGGAGCTGATTTGCTGGTATTGTTGACGGATGTGGAAGGACTCTTGTCGAGTGGACCTCGTGCTAGCAATGGAATTACTCCGGCTGTGATTCCGTTGGTGACTCAGATCACGCCGGAGCTCAGCGCTCTGGCTTCTGGTCCAACAAGACAAGGACGTGGAGGCATGGCCGCAAAACTCGAGGCTGCAAAGATTGCCATGCAGGTTGGGACGGCAATCATAGCCAGTGGCAGACAGCCTAATGTGTTGGCCCGTATCTTTAACGGAGAGCGAATCGGTACGTTGTTCGACTCATCAACACGCCTGCGCGGGAAAAAGCGCTGGATTGCCTTTGCCACTAACGTACGCGGTCAGTTTGTTGTGAACCACGGGGCGCGCGAGGCCGTGCTGCGGGGAAAAGCGAGTCTACTGGCCTCAGGCGTAGTGCACGTACTCAATGAATTTGCAGCCCACGATGTGGTTCAGGTTGTCGATGAGGAAGGGAATGAGTTTGCGCGGGGAATTGTGAACTTCGATAGTCGCGAAGCTTTACGCTTAATCGTCTCGGCCGATAAGAAGCGACAACGTGCCAGGGATTGCGTGCTGATCACTCGTGATAATCTTGTTGTGAAAGAACCGATTGGAAGTATGAAGATATGACGCCTACCGCCGAGACACGTGAGGCCGTCGCAGAAGTTGCCAGAGGCGCACGAGTAGCCGCGCGCTCGCTCGCAGAGTTGGCGGCTGAAACACGTAATGCAATTTTGCTGGCCGTGGCCGGCATGCTCGAGAGACGTGTCCAGGATATTCTCGCTGCCAATAAGGCGGATACTGATGCCGCGCAACGCGAAGTGCTGGCCGGTCGAATGTCGCGCGCTCTCTTTGACCGTCTGCAGACCAGTGAACAAGGTGTTGCAGAGATGGTGGCAAAGGTCCGAGCAGTGTCGTCGTTACCGGATCCACTTGCCCAAGCCATCGTTACAACTCCACTCGCTGAGGGGCTCACGCTGCATAAAGTTCCTTGTCCTTTGGGTGTGATTGGTATCGTTTTTGAATCGAGGCCCGATGTGATTCCCCAGGTCAGCGCCCTGTGTCTCAAATCCGGCAATGCGGTGATATTGAAGGGAGGCACGGAGGCTGAAGAGACTAATGCACTGCTCGTGACCATCTGGCAAGATACGCTTGCTCAGTTTGACCTGCCGGTTGAAGCGGTGAATTTAGTGCGCACGCGCGAGGACGTAAGCGCAATGCTGGAACTGCATGGTCTAATTGACCTCATCATCCCGCGTGGCTCAAAGGATTTCGTTAATTACATCGCCGCTCATAGTTCCATTGCCGTACTCGGACATGGCGAAGGGATCTGTCATATCTACGTAGACGAAGAGGCTGATTTAGAAAAAGCGTGGAAGATCTGCCTGGATGCAAAGACCAGTTATCCTGCGGCTTGCAATGCGGTCGAAACGATCTTGGTCCACGAAAGCATTGCTGCCCACTTTCTGCCAGAGATGATCAAACGTTTTCAAGGCAAGGGCGTGGAAGTGCGAGGCTGTAAACGTACAAGAGTTAACCTGGGTTCGCTATCGATCGCTGAGGCGAGTGAAGGAGATTGGGCTCAAGAATATTCAGATCTAATTATCTCGATAAAGGTGGTGGACGATTTTGAGGAGGCCATCGCGCACATTGACAAATACGGTTCGCAACATACGGAAGCAATCATTTCTGAAAATCGTAAAACAGCGGAACGCTTCATGTCGCTCGTTGACGCAGCCGGTATCTATCACAATGCGTCTACTCGCTTCGCTGATGGATTTCGGTATGGCCTGGGAGCGGAAATCGGCATAAGTACTTCTAAGCTGCATGCACGTGGACCAGTTGGACTGGAAGGCCTGGTCACCTATAAATATAAGCTCCGTGGCGATGGCCACACAGTTGGGTAGGACCTGTCGTCTCGTCATTTATCCTCCAGTTCTCGCTTGGCTCTCGCCTTTGCTTCCTTTCCTAACGAGTAGTTTCTTTTCCATTACCAGGGATCACTAGCAACGTTCAGTCAGGCTTCAGCTCTTCATTTTCACCGGTCTTAGAGACTCGTAAAAGCCCAAACCCTCTCATTCTCCCCAAGCTTCAGCTTGGGGTTATCGCGCGCATTCCGGATCTCGGCAACCGTTTTAACGGTTTGCGAAATTGCGTCGAATCCCATGATCTTGGGAGTTCGAGATAAACCGTTGAAACGGTTTCCTCTTCGGACATGTAGCTCTTAGCCCCAAGCTGAAGCTTGTGGAGAATGAGAGGGGTTGAGTTTCCCACAGCCTCTGAAGCTAGGTGTCATGAGCCAGGTTTCACTGTCCCTGGGTCTTGGAAGCAGCGTTCTCAACCAACGTGGACATGTCCTAGTGGTGCCGTGAACCGCATTAACATAATTGGGACCTGTAGTTGCTCCGGAGGAGCAGTATGTTTATAGCCGTTCGGTACCTGACTGACTGGCGCTCTGTAGGAGTGCAATGTAACTGCCATTCGACACGTCGCTCCTAACGGAGCGAATTACTATCTAGCCGCGGCGCGCTATAAACATCCAGCTCCTCCGGAGCAAGACACTTGAGCCAAGTATGTGATTACCTTTAAACGACCCATTCAGTCTAGGTGGGACTTCAACAAAAAGTTTGAGAGCAAGAAACGGAGTGTGATGAACAGATTAGACAACTATTATCTTGTTCGTAAGCTGCCTAATTTTGGTTCAAGAAAAGGAAGGACATGGGCACGCTAGCTCAAATGCCATCAATCTCTAAAACAAAGAGTGTCGCCGAACGTGTAAAGGCAATCGAATGGGAGCAGGTCTTTCAAGAGCTCGACGCGCAAGGTAGTGCGAAAATTGGGTCTGTCCTCACTGCAGATGAATGTCAGGAGATATCGAGTCTTTACGACAAGGACAGCTTTTTCCGCAGTACGGTGATAATGCAACGGCATGGCTTCGGGCGTGGAGAATACCGGTATTTTAACTATCCGCTGCCCAGCATTATTGAGAGTCTGCGGGATACGGTCTACGCGATTCTGGTCCCGATCGCCAATCGTTGGAATAAGGCAATGGGCATTGACGTTCAGTACCCGAACAACCACAAAGACTTCATTGAAAGATGTCATCAAGCCGGCCAGAACAAACCGACACCGCTGGTGCTTCGATATGGAACTGACGATTACAACTGCCTACACCAGGACCTTTATGGCGAACACGTCTTTCCCCTTCAGCTCACGATTCTTTTATCGGAACCTGAGAAGGATTTTAGTGGTGGCGAATTCGTGATGACCGAACAACGCCCCCGAATGCAGTCGCGACCGATCGTCGTTTCGCTGCGACAGGGTGAGAGCGTCCTGTTTGCGGTGCGAAATCGGCCAGCGCAAGGAACCCGGGGCATGTATCGTGTGAACCTTCGGCACGGCGTGAGCCGCATTCAATCAGGACAACGTTATGCGCTTGGGATAATTTTCCACGATGCGCAGTGAAACTGATCGTCGAAGTGTCTTTACTCAGATTCCGCGATCTGCATTTCGCGCCTGCCCGCTTAGTCTCATTGGTTCCCACCAGGTGCGCCTCCAAATCGGGATCTGTATTCAGAACTATCAAGAAAAGCTTTCACCATCTCAGCATTAACAAAGTTACCGTTGAATTGATTGAGCTTTGTCAGCCAGAAATCGAAGCCAGTGTAATCTGCGTCCTGCGGATCATTGGGATTGCGTCTCAGGTAACCGTAGTACTGCATCAACACAAACGCGCGGTTGAATTCCGTCTGCTCGAGATCTTGATCATCAGTAATCGCCCGCAGAGCCTGCGCACGCGCCGTGAGATTTATGGTATTCCCGGCACCGCCAAATAGATTTATCAAGGTCGTCCGCTCGTTTGCCGACAGGGCATTGTCGGCGTTCGTGTTCAGCGCGTCGACAAACTGCTGAGGTGTCATCGTTGTCGGAAATGCGGTTAGGAAGCGTGAGCGTTGAACAAACTCCAACGCAAACACTTGCTTATTATTCTCGAGTTGCTGTTGCCAACCTGACTGGCCGACGATCACGCCAGCGCCGATTCGCTGTGTATCCGTTAAGAATTCTCTAAAACGAATTACCGGCACTGGGAGTTGGTGCGTGTTGGGAAAAGTGGAAGTTCCTGTTGCCTGCCCATAAGCGGTTTTGTAAAAGCGCTCCGCCAGGTATCCCGTGTTCTGAAACTCAATGGACAAGAAGAATGCCGCCGACACATTGATGCGCTTAGTCTCAATGCATTGCTGGTTTGTGCCACATGAGGTTATTTCATTGGTCCAGAAATCCCAGCCACTGGCGTCGGGTTGCCGGTTAAGAAAATCATGATAGTTCTGGCAGACGTAATTCCGCGCGTCATCGATAACATTGGACGCTGGATTAGCCGGTGGACTATCGATGATGGTCACCGACGCGATCATTGGACCACCGAGACTGACACCAGACGGATTGCTTAGGCTGACAGTGAAGGTTTCATTACTTTCGATATATGAGTCTGAATTGATCAGCACGACGAAGTTTTTAGAAGCCTCACCAGCTGCAAATCGTAATGTTCCCAGTGAAGTTATGTAGTCGCCTCTATCAGTGGCCAGGACATTTGACGTGGCATAGTCGACAGTGGCTGGACCTGACGTGTCGCCGATACGATTCACAGTTATAGTCACTGTGGTGCAACCTTCCTGCACGTTGAAGTTGGACGCACTAAATTGCACCACATTTGGAATAGGCGTTGGAGTAGGAGTAGGCGTTGGAGTCGGAGTTGGGGTCGGAGTTGGAGTTGGAGTCGGAGTTGGGGTTGGAGTCGGAGTCGGAGTAGGAGTCGGAGTAGGCGTTGGAGTTGGCGTGGGCGTCGGCGCCGTTGCATTTCGCTCGTACGAACCGATATCGGTTCCATCACCGCCCGAAACGTTTGGAACGTTTGGATCATCTATGGACCGCGGAAAGCCAAAGCTACGCTGATCGCTCAGGAGCTTACCAGTGAGGCCTTCGCTTGTGCCCTGATCGATTGCCGGACTCCCAGGCAGTAGCGAATGTGTTTTTGTCGGGCCGCCGTTGTCTGCGAGTGGGCCCAGCATGGCGTTGGTACCAATCAGATTGAAGTTACTTGTAGGTGAGAAGCCCGAAACATGACTCAGAATGCTGCTCTTGACGTTCGTGGTGGTAGACGAAGAGTTGACTTCGACTCCGCCTAGAATGGTGCTGTTCGTTATGGTCAACTGACCTCGAATTTGGAACACGCCACCGTTACGGTTGCCTTCACTGTCGTTGCCGCTGATCGTGCTGCTGGTGACATTCAACGAAAGCGTAGGATTATTCTCCTGGTTATCCACATAGATGCCACCGCCGCCAGGGCTGCTAGTGGTTAACGTAGAGCCCTTATTGTTGTCGATGGTGCTGCGGAGGATATTCAACGTTCCAGTGTCGAAATTAATCCCACCACCACGATTTGAGGTACTCGTGTTGTTACTGAAGGTACTGAAGGACACTGTTGTGGTTCCTAGCCCTCCGAATCCAAAGTTAGCTCCGCCGCCTCGGTTCGCCTGGTTACCGATAAATTGACAACTCCGCACTATGAAGTTTGAAAAGCTGTTGTTGAGAGTGCTGATTGCAATACCTCCCCCGCGCCCTTCAATTTGTGGAAAGTTACTTATCGCCGAGTTCCCCACAAAACGTGAATCATTGACGAACACGAGTATTCCGCGCGCCGTGAGAATGCCACCCCCATGAGCCCTGCTGATGTTGTCGCTGAATGTGGTGTTGTTAACCGTCAAAGTGCCAGTATTAATATCTCCAAAGAATCCGATACCACCGCCACCGGCCGTTCCACTGGGTTGTCCGTCTGTAACATTGTTGCTGATCGTGCTGTCGCTAACGTTCAAGGTTCCATCACGGCCTGAAATTCCTCCCCCGAACTCTCGAGCGAAGTTGTTAAAGATCTTGGTAGAGACCACATTTAACGTCGTGGGGCTGAGCAGAGCTATGCCACCGCCGGAAAGGTTAGTGGAGCCATTGGTGATGCTGAGGTGCGAGATAGTCACATCCGAGGAACTCTTAACGGTGAAGATACGATATTCGCCGCCAGTGAATCGACGGACGGTCAACTTGTCTTCACCTGGACCTTGAACCGTCACTCGTGTTGAGATAGGAGGCAATTCTTTCGTAAGGTTCACAACGCAAGCACCAGTCGGAACATCGCAACTCGGGTCAGAGAGCGGAATTGAAAAGTTGATCAAACTGGAGGTCAAGAGCTCGGGCGAATCATTCGCCAGACCTGCCTCTTGTAACGCTGCCCTCAAAGTGCATTGCGTACCCACAAGTGAAGGGTCGATGTCGCATACGTGATCGCCCAGGTCAAAGTCTTCAAAATCGCCTGCCTTATTTACGGTAAAAGTGAATTCAGTTCGAGCGCACGTTGGTCTCTCCAAGGCCCCTACATCCGTGCCATCACCCCCTAACGCATTAACTATCGGATCATCAACAGTACGCGGAAAGCCGTTGCCTCGTATGTCAGTCGTCGGTGTGTCATTCAGTCGAGTTCCCTTATCGAACGCCGGACTGGTGCAGAGAGGTTGCACAGGAGCTACAGTGCCAAACAGCATTACGTTACCGAGCTGTGGATCAAGTGGCTCAGAACTTCCGCTCTGATCGGTGGGGTCTTGGTCAAAGCCCTGACTTCCACCTCGGTCTCCGACTAAGTTGAAGCCACCCGAGGTGAAATTACCAGTAACGTCGCTGGTATTCCCGACGCCATTCTTGGCGATGATGGTGCTCGTAACAATTGCGGAACCAGCTACACCGTTACCCACACCATCGACGGAGCCGTTCTGTGTAACAGTGGAATTGCTGATCTGCATTGTGGACGACATGTTCCGAACTCCGCCGCCGCCGCCGGTTTGTGCAACATTTTGAAAGATCACACTGTTGGTGATATCAACACTTCCAGCGACCGCCAGGATTCCGCCGCCGCCATTAATGCCGCTCAAGCCGTTCGCAGTATTCGAACTGACCACACTATTAAGAATGTCGATTCGGCTGGCGTTTACGCCATTCGCAATCCCGCCGCCACCCCAAGCCACATTCCCCGTCACGACACACGACTGCACAGTCAAAGCTGCGAAAGCTTCGTTAGAGATTCCCCCGCCGATACCGCTTCCGGCGTCACCACCAGTAATGGTTAAACCAGAGACGCTGTTGAGGCCGTTCGATAAAAATGTGAAGATTCGAAAGCCGCTGGCCCCTGAACGGTGGACCGTCAATTTATCCGCGCCCGGTCCCTGAATTATCACATCGTCAGTAATGTCTGGCAGCGGCTGAAACAGGTTAATGACGCATTGGCCAGTCGCGGAATCGCACCCAGGCGTAGACGGTGGTAAATTGAAAGTGATCGTATCAGTGCCTGGCGTTGCATTCGTTGCGCGTAACGCCGCCCTGAGTGTGCACTGATCGCCTGGAGTAAAAATCTCTGAGTCACAACGACTAGTTAAACCAATTCCGGGCAGGTCTCCGGCTGAGTTAACAACGAATGTAACTCCGGATTGTACAGGGATCACGGCAGCTGTTGCTGGAAGGATTAGCGGCGAGATCAGAGTGCAGATCGCGAGAAGAGATGCAACTGTTAGACCCAGAGTCAGTAAACCGAAACCTTGAGTGCGGAACAACCAGTGATAGCGACTTGTGTTCATTACAACGACCTCGAAGAAGCAGTGTGGCGACTGTTTCAAATGGGGGAGTGCAATTGGGATTGGCGAGACGGCAGTTCACGTGATTCGATCAATGCGCTTGGCAAACCCGAACTCACATCTCTCTGATTTTGGCAGTTCACCAAAGACCCGAATCTTGCTTCCCAACGGGATCGGGTTTGCGTCGTTGTCGTAAATTCGCAAATCTTCAACACGCTCGGAAGGAGTTTCCATTTGGTTGTTTTTAGCGTTTAAAGCATCAGTTGTGGGTATCTGGACTGAGATGAAAGGGCCGCTTAGCTGAGGGTCCGCGTACACTTTAAAGAAACACCAAGCGATACCACTCGTCTTCTTTCTCGATGCTTTTTCACAAACCATTGAAAGCGGCGCAAGGTAACCTTCGACCGCGACCGTCTTCCACTTTTCGTAGGCACAAACTTTATCGATCGGGACCACTTCTCCGGTGGCCTTGCTCTTTCCACCGCAACCGGCCAATAGCACGGCGACTGCCGGTAAGATCACTGCTCGTACTCTCATGAGCCCTCCTCTTTTAAATTCGCGCCATGTGTTTGATTCGAAATTGAATTTGCTGCTGTAAATAGTTGCACTATAATGAGCAGCCCTTTCGAATATTCGGTGTGAGGACTTTGACTCGCATCGGTTTGAAAGTCCTTAAGAAGCGCTAAATTTCCCCCAAAGAATCGCCAAATTCATTCGGTTTATGAGTGCAGAGTCGAGACATATTTACGAATTCGGGCCTTTTCGTCTGATTCCGTCCGAACGCCAGCTGTGGCGCGACAAGGCAGCCGTCTCACTAAAACCGAAGGTGTTTGATTTGTTGGTGGTGCTGGTAGAAAACAGTGGGCGCCTCATCGAAAAGGAAGAATTGATGAAGCGGATTTGGCCGGATAGCTTTGTAGAAGAAGCGAACCTATCGGTCACTGTATCGGCATTGCGCCGTGCCCTTGGTGAAGGTCCTGAGGACAATCGATTCGTAGAAACGGTCCCGCGACACGGCTACCGATTCGTTGCAAACGTAAAGGGGTTTTCGGAGTACAGTGATGATCACCCGAAGCCCACTGAGAATGAGCCAGTCGCCTCTTCTCCTTCGATTGCATCACCGAGACCGCTTTTCTCCCGTCGAGTCTGGGCGGCTGCACTGGTTGTTCTCCTGATTGGTGTCTCAATAATCGGACTAAACCGTCTACGGGAAAAGATCGGTAGCAACACAACCGCAGCTGGGGTTCAGTCGTTGGCAGTGCTACCGCTGGAGAACGCAACTGGCGACGCCTCACAAGACTACTTCGCTTCCGGCATCACAGACGCTCTAATCGCAGGCATCTCCAAAGTTCAAGTGCTTCGAGTGATGTCGCGTCAAGCCGTCATGAAATATAAGAACAGCGGGAAGTCGCCGGCGGAGATTGGACGGGAGTTGCACCTTGATGCAGTAATCGCGGGCTCCGTCACACGCAGCGGTGATCGTGTTCAAGTGTTGTTGAGAATGATTGACGGGCCCACAGGACGAAATCTTTGGAGCAGTAGTTACGATCGCGATATGCGCGACGTTCTGAAACTTCAGTCAGACGTGACACGAGATGTGGCAGACGAGGTTGGTCTAAAAATCGTCACGCAACAGCAAGACCCTGACGCATCACTAAATGTAGAAGCTTACGATGATTATCTGCGCGGGAAGTTTTATCTATATCGTCAGACCAGAGAAGACAACGAAGTTGCTATTGCAGATCTTGAGAAGGCAGTGACCAAAGACCCGAACTTTGCCGCGGCTCATGCGGCACTTGCGCAAGCCTACACTTGGAAACTGTTCCTGTTTGTCCCCAATGAGAAACAGCTTGAGGAGAAAGCTTTCGTTGCGGTTGA
This sequence comes from Pyrinomonadaceae bacterium, assembly GCA_035646955.1. Classification (GTDB taxonomy): domain Bacteria; phylum Acidobacteriota; class Blastocatellia; order Pyrinomonadales; family Pyrinomonadaceae; genus PSRF01. The sequence continues at coordinate 1,445 of DASROI010000319.1, read as the reverse complement.
GAAGGCCCTGACGTTGGATCCGAACTCGGCAGTCGCGTATCTAGCGCGTGGACGCCTACTATGGACACCAGCGAATCATTTTCCGCACGACCGGGCTATAAGGGAATATCGACGCGCGCTTGAGCTTGATCCAACTCTGGATGAAGCACGTAACCAACTTGCTCTCGTGTACTGTCACATCGGGGCTCTCGACGAGGCTTTGCAGGAATCGAAACTCGCACTTACAACAGATCCAAACAATAACCTTGCACAGTACCGAATTGGTCAGACGCTGAATTTTCAGCTGAAGTATGACGAGGCACTTTCTGTTCTGCGGGCCATTCCGCAGAATGCGAATCCGGCGCTCATTGGTCATCAAACTGCCTGGGCATTATTCAATCTCGGCAAACGAGAAGAAGCGTCTGCGATGCTTGAGCAGTTGCTGAAAGATCATCCGGAAGATAGCGGTGGCGTATTCACGAGTGTACAAGCCGTACTTGCAGCTGCAGTCGGACAGGTGAAATTAGCCGAAGACAGAATCAAAACAGCTGTAGAAAAGGGAAGAGGATTTGGCCACTTTCATCATACGGCTTATCACATTGCCTGCGCGTACGCCATCATGAACAAACCTGACGAAGCAATGAAGTGGTTGGAGGCTGCAGCAGAGGATGGATTCCCATGCTATCCACTGTTTGAGAAGGATTCCAATTTGGATAATCTTCGACAAGATCCTCGATTTGTGGGTTTTCTGGCGAAACAGAAAAAACGATGGGAATACTATCGCACGATTCTGTGAATAATATATTTTCAAAGGAGTCTTAACATGAGTCAGGCAGCAGCTACCAAACCAGCCCCAACCGAACACGCGCCCGAGTTTTCAGCGTACGTCACGCTTGTGGCCGAAGGCGACATAATCCAAACCTTGGAACAACAGATCGAAAACAGCTTGTCGTTACTGCGAACTATTCCCTCCGACAAGGGTAACTTCCGCTATGCCCCGGACAAGTGGAGCGTGAAGGAACTCTTGGGCCATCTCATCGACTCGGAGAGAATGTTTACTTATCGCGCCTTACGTTTTGCACGAAACGACCAAACCCCGCTGCCCGGGTATGAACAGGACGATTACGTGCGCGAGGGAAACTTTGATAGTCGCAACCTCGCCGACATGGTGGAGGAGTTCGCGACTCTTCGTCGAGCCACGGTTCAACTCTTTCGACCATTGAATGAAACGGAGTGGTTGCGACACGGAAAGGCAAACGAGAATGAAGTGAGCGTTCGCGCACTGGCTTACATCATTGCCGGACACGAACTGCATCACATGGGCGTCCTGCGCACTCGTTACTTGCAGAGTTAGGAAGACCCTCGAGTTTTAGAATTCGGGTTCGCGAAAAGGATGCTCAAACCTGGCACCCAACATCCACTGAAGTGCTGCCGGGATTTTCGCTGGCAATGGCAAGCGGACGCTC
>DASROI010000318.1:0-3581 GCA_035646955.1 Pyrinomonadaceae bacterium | reverse complement strand
GAAGATTTCAAGCACGACCGGACCAGCGCTTGGCTGTTTCAGGTAGTAATTTATGATTGCTCCGTCAGGAGGATTCTGACCGGCAGGTTCCTCAGGAGGCAGTGGAGTGTCGGTGTTGACGTTGCGTTTAAGTCGATACGCAACTTGAGGCGCAAACAGAAAAGCGTATGCACTCGCGGCAGCGCTTGTTAGTTGTCGGAGCGGCGTGATGTCGTCGAGGATCCAAAATGATCGACCATGTGTACCGACTACGATCTCATCATTGTGGATCACCAGGTCACGGATCGAAGTTGCCGGCATATTCAGACGCAATGTTTGCCAGTGATCTCCGTTATCAACCGAAACGTACACTGCAGTTTCGCTTCCGGCAAATAACAAACCCGCCTTTTGCAAGTCCTCACGTACCGTGTTTATTGGAGCTTCGGGAAGGCCCCCATTAATCTCTTTCCACGTAGCGCCGCCATCGGTCGTGCGAAAAATGTGCGGCTTTTGATCGTCGAGACGAATGCGATTCACAGCTAGAAATGCTGTATTGACATCGAAGTGACCTGCATCGATCTGCGAAATCTTGCTCCATGAGTTGATCGCCGGAGGAGTTACGTCTTTCCATGTTTTTCCGCCGTCTTTCGTGACGTGAATCAGCCCATCGTCTGTACCTGCCCAAATTGTGTTTATGTCTTTTGGTGAAGGCGCGAGTGCATAGATCACACCACGTCGCGGTTGGGTGGCCATCTCAGGTCGACGATACACTCCGATTGTGTCCGGCACTTCTGGTTTCTCCCGCGAAAGGTCGGGACTGATTATTTCCCAGTTATTGCCGCCATCGCGAGTTCTAAATAGGACGTTGCCGGCGAGGTACAACACGTGTGGATCAACTGGTGAGAACATGATGGGAGCGGTTCGCAAGAACCGGTACTTCCCGCTCCGCAAGACTTCAGGCGCCACATTCTGTACTTGACCCGTGGTGCTGTCGTATCGAGTCGCTTTCCCGCCATAAACGATATTTGGATTAAGAGGATCTGGAGCTACGTAGCCGTATTCTTCGACGCCGACGGTATGCCAATCGCGAAAAGTAATGGCGCCGTTGTCGCCTCGACTTTTGACTGCAGCAGATCCGCTCTCCTGCTGTCCACCGTAGACCCAGTAAGGAAATTGATTGTCAGTTATTACGTGATAAAACTGCGCCGTTGGTTGGTTGTACCAGGAGCTCCATGATTCACCACCATTGACGGAAACCACCGCTCCCTGGTCCACCGCCAACAACATGATCTTCGGATTCTCGGGATTGATCCACATGGTGTGATAGTCGTCTCCACCGGGAGCTCCTTTGAACGCCGTAAAAGTTTTAGCCCCGTCTGTAGATTTATACAGAGCGATCGCCGAACAATAGACGATGTCCTTATTAGTAGGATCGACGTCAATCTCTGCAAAATCGCTACCACGTCCCCAAACGCGTCGTTCGCCCGTCGCTCTCTCCCACGATTCGCCTTTATCGTCGGAACGATAAATCCCACCCATCTGAGTCGCATCAACAGTTGCGTAAACGCGGTTCGGATCGCTTTGTGATACTGCGATCCCGATGCGCCCAAGGCCTTGTTCTATCGTCGGCAGACCCTTTGTAAGTTGGCGCCAGGTATTTCCACCGTCTGTCGTTTTAAATAGACCACTTGTTGAACCTTGGAAAGCTCCGTTCTCCCATGGACCCTGGCGTGCTGCCCACAAGTCTGCGTACATGATCTGGCTGTTTGAAGGATCAAAAACTAACGCTACCGCACCCGTGTTTTCATCTTTGTATAGGATCCTTTCCCATGTTTCACCGCCGTCTTTACTGCGAAACACTCCTCGTTCCTCGTTTGGACCGTACGGGTGGCCAAGTGCGGCGACGTAAACAAGGTCAGCGTTTTTCGGATCGACGATGACTGCGGCTATCTGTTGGGCGTTACGCAAGCCCAGGTGTCGCCATGTTTTGCCGGCATCGGTGGATTTGTAGATTCCATCACCCGTCGACAAATCTGGTCGTTGCAAACCCTCACCACTTCCAACGTAGACCACGTTAGGATTGGAAGGTGCCACCGCGAGTGCGCCGATTGAGCCAGTAGGTTGGTCGTCGAAAATCGGCTTCCACGTAAGTCCATAGTCGTTCGTCTTCCAGACCCCACCGTTATTCACGCCGATGTAAAAGACGTTTGGCTGGCCCGGAACGCCCGACGCACCGACGGTCCTACCTCCGCGGAATGGGCCAATCATTCGCCACTTCATGCTTTGAAATTGCTCGCTGGAGATCTGTTGAGCGAGAAGTGTTTGTGTTTGAAAGAATAAAATCAGGAATCCGAGTAAAAGAGTGATCGTCGATCGACGTCGCATCGGCATTGAATGTCCTTGGAATAGTGTGTTGTGAATACATCCACAGATTACACTGATCACACAGATTCTAAAACCGTACGGTCTGTTTCACCTTGGACTGCGTTGGCCCGGCAACGCTTTTCAGCCTGAGGGTCTGTTTTCGAGTTTTGAATAATTTTCCATATCATTTTCAATTTTCCCATTTTTCATTTGCTGCATCATTGCCACCCGTCCTGACCATCGGATCTCTGGGGATGTGAGTATTGGTAAATAATCCTGCAAATGAAAAATGGGAAATGGAAAATGATATATGGAAAATAAAAAGAGGCTTTAGACTCGCATGATCCTGAAAAACCTCGCTCTGCGTCCCTCAGTTTTGAAACGAAATCATCGGTGCTTTGTGACCGCAGAGAACCGCATGAGTGATAGACCGCGAATGGTCTACAGCGATTTAATAAGCCAGGCTTCCCTTCATCTTCGAAGTACCAGAATAACAAAGTGGCGCCGGGCCGCCGCACTCCAAGGTCTCCTAATTAATTAGTTGACAGCAGCGCGAACAGGGACCTATACTCCTAAAACTTTAGGAGGCAGAATGGCGCGTACGAAGATGGAGCAATTGACACCGCTGGAACTGGAGATCATGCATGTGCTCTGGGAAACCGGGCCCGCCAATGTGCAGACTGTCCAGCAAAAACTAAAACGTGAGCTTGCTTACACCACGGTTCAAACCATGCTCAACATCCTTCATAAAAAAGGGAAAGCTAAACGGACTCTTAAAGACCGCGCCTATTTCTATAAGCCTGCAGTCAGCCGCAAACAAGTAATCAGCAAACATGTGAACGACGTCGTTGACCGCCTTTTTGGTGGGTCCGCCGAAAGCCTGGTGATGAGCCTGGTTGAAACAAAACACTTAACTCCCGAAAAGTTGGCTCGCCTTCAAAAATTGGTAGAGGACGCGCAGGAGAAGCTCGATGAAGATAGCTAACCAACTGCTGCTGACGTTTGTAATTAATGCTTGTTGGCAAATTGCACTCGTTGTCTTATTCGTTTCGTTTAGTGGAAGACTACTCAGACTCTCGAGTGCTCGAGTGCAACACGCGTTGTGGGTGTCGGGTTTGCTTCTTTGCTTTGCGGTTCCGCTGCTGACAGCCGTTGTTCCATCGCTTCAATGGCCTCCGTGGGAAGCCGCACCAAGTCAGAGTGTTATTCGCGAGCTTGTTGATCGGCAGCACCTCGAT
>DASROI010000317.1:0-12464 GCA_035646955.1 Pyrinomonadaceae bacterium | reverse complement strand
TTGCGTGGATACCGTATCGAGGCATCAATTCATCGCGAATACGCTTGTTGCTTAACTTTTCAAGTGACCCTAACACCGCCTCTACATCGGGCTGCGCTACAGTTTTTTTGACAGCCTTTTTCACGGTGCGTTTCGCGGAACTAATTTTTCTTTGGGCCATATCGGTAGTTTACTCGAAGAGCCGGGCCATTTTGTCGAGACATTGCTCGAGGCCCGCAGTCGAGAGCGCGACGGCTTGTTCGTTGGTGTAGCCGTGTTCTTTCACTGTCATTTCTGTTTTCCCATTTTCCAGTCGCTTGAAAGTAATGACATGGAGAACGTCTGTCGGCACGCCGGGAGGTATGCCCACCGAGGAAGGATCGATTCTATTCCCGTCCTTATCAGAGAAGGTAAAAATCATCTCGATCGATTCGTTTGGCGTAATCTTCTGATAGGTCCACGTGTTGTAAAAGTCCTGACCGCCAAAGTCTTTTGGGGCCCGCATACAGACGAGCGACTTTCCGCCGACGCGAAAATCGATGCGGGCGACCGGAGCGGTGAAGCCCGTTGGTCCCCACCAACGCATGACCTTCTCAGAATCTGTCCAGGCTTTCCAAACTTCTTCGACAGGTGCGTCAAAGACTCGTGTAACTACCACATCCAATGTCGGTTGAGTTGCGCTTGGTGAAGACATGACTTGCTCCTTTTTGGTAACGGGTTGCGCGGTTACAGGAATCAGAAGAAAAACGATTGTGCACATCCGCAAGCTGGCGGAAGCAATTGAGTGTGTGATGTTCATTTGTTTTGCTCCTCGGCGAGAATTTGCTCGAGACGTTCGTAGCCGGCTTCAAGGCCACGGTCCATGCCTGACTGCAACGCTCCATCGCGCGCTTCCTTCGATGGGTAGATAATGCTGAGCGTGAGAAGAGTTTTATCGTTCTGTTCAGCAAGCACCATCGTGGCTACCTGTTCGCCGTCTTGCGGCGGGCACCCAATCTCAAATCTTTCCGTTCTGACTACACGTTCGGGCGGCACGACTTCCCGGTAGACGCCTGACATAACCATTTCGGCGTTATCAGGTCCGCTCCATGCCCAACGAAATGATCCGCCGGGGCGTTGATCTTCCTCGCAGGTCGTCATGGTCCAACCCGGCGGGCCAAAGAGCCAGCGCTTGAGTAGTTCAGGGTCTGACAGTGTTTTCCACACAAGCTCTCGAGGAGCATTGAAGGTTCTGGTTATTAGAATTTCGCGGTCAGATGGGGTTGTGACTTTAACGGCAGCTGTACTCATTTTTGTCTCCTGTAATCATTCAATTGATTGTTTATTTTTGGGGACGTTTAATCTTTTTTGAGCCGGCGGTTGCTTTCATCTCTTCCAGCAAATCGTCGAGACGTTGGAAGCTCGCTTCCCAATTCTGGCGGTAGGTTTCGAGCCATTTTGTTGCTTCTTCAAGAGGTTTCGCGTCGAGCCTGCAGGGCCTTCGCTGAGCATCGCGACCGCGTGAAACCAGTCCCGCCCGTTCGAGAACTTTTAAATGTTTGGAGATGGCGGGCTGACTCATCGAGAACGGCTCTGCCAGTTCCATGACCGTGGCATCCCCGGAAGCAAGTCGAGCAAGTATGGCGCGACGAGTCGGGTCTGCCAGTGCGATGAAGGTTGCGTTCAGTTGTTCAGGAGTTGCTAGTTGCATAACTCTTTAGTTTTATAACCAGTTGGTTATATAGAAAGATTGGAAAGAGGTCAAGAGGTTTTTTGTTATTTGGTCTTTGATCTTTGGCCTTCGGCCTTTGATTCGATTGTTTGCGAGCCCCGAGTTTCAAAAGGTGCCAAAGCTCAAAGACCAAAGCAAAGCTCAAAGCTCAAAGAACAAAGAGCTAAGTCAAAACCCAAAAGATCAGAGGCCCGCTTTTGTTCCCAACCCTCATCTTCGGCTAGAGTGTCAGCCGAAGAACATGCTTATCGGAATCGACGGTATACCATTAGCTTTTCCCAAAACCGGGGTTGGCCATTACACATACGAACTCGCCAGGGGTCTCAGCCAGCTGACTCCGGCTAACCAATTCGAGATTCTTTACCCATCAAGCTTTGCCCCGATCAAGGATTTTGAGGAGGCCTCGAATCTTAAAACCAATCGTGTTCCGGTTGGACCAGTAGGTCGCCACTGGTGGTCAACTGGTTTGCCACGTTATGTCTCAAGGGAAGGGTTTGCGTTGTTCCACGGGACGAATTACGACGTGCCGTTATGGCGCCGTTGTCCGACCGTGGTGACTGTTCACGATCTGTCGCAGTTACTGTTTCCCGAGACGCACGAGAAGCGCAGCGTCAAGCGTGCGAGACTGAGACTGCCACTGATGGCTCGTACAGCTGATGCTGTGATTGTACCTACCGAGGCAGTGCGGTCAGAACTGCAAAAAAATCTTGGTCTTGTTAAAGAGAAGGTTTTTGTCGTACCTGAAGCGGCGCGCCAAATCTTTAAGCCGGTCCAATTTAGCGTACCAACTGGAACGGCCCGAGAAAGATTTGGCATTGGCGACGACTTCATCCTGACTGTCGGCACACTGGAACCACGCAAGAACATCGAGACGCTGGTAAGTGCGTTTGAAATAGTTGCTAAAGAAAATGATGCGCAACTTGTAATTGCTGGCGGTCGCGGGTGGCTTAGCGGACCTCTGTTCTCTCAAATCGCAAAGTCTCCCGTGCGGCATCGAATTGTTTTGACGGAGTATTTGGAAGATGAGGATCTGCGAGAGCTTTATTGCTCATGCAAGGTGTTTGTGTATCCCTCTTTGTACGAAGGATTTGGTCTGCCGCCTCTTGAAGCTATGGCTTGCGGAGCGGCTGTTATCGCGAGTCGCATTCCCACTCTGGTCGAAACAACTGGAGATGCCGCCATCCTGGTAGAACCTAAGAATATTGCGGAACTGGCTGAGGCCATTCTTGGACTATTAAGTGATACTGGAGCGGCCGAGGATCTGGCAAAAGCGGGACTTGAGCGAGCGTCTCAATTCTCGTGGTATCTGACAGCTTTGAAGACTATGGCGGTGTATGAGCGCGTGCTGGGGATCAACTGATACATTTCTAGTGTTTCCGACACCACCTGCTTCAGCAGCGTGGTCCCTCAACTTCGGCCTAGCCCACGCATCCCGCAGGCTGTCTCCCGTGATATATCTCGAGACCTCGTTCACACAAAATGACCATTGAGAAATGAACAATGACCAATGAGAAATAAAAACTGATCAAGAATCAATGAGCCTCACCGCTCCCTGAAAAGATAGATACTCCCTCCAAAAACAGCTTCCGGAGTGCGATGACGATAAGTCTCAAAAAGATTCACTCGCTCGCTATCGCTAATTAACTTCCCATTCACCTCAAATGATGGAACGGTCGACCCGTTCAGAAAACTCGCACCGATCGCAACGTAGCGAGTGTCGACTAACTCTTTAACGGGAGGAGCCATTCCAATGTAGTCGATTCCATACAATGGCAGCGTTATCCAACCCCCTGAAAGGGCCGCTCGAACTCGTGTCTCGCCGCGACTCTTCAGGTAGGCTGCCAGACTATTAACGTCGTCACCCCACTCAACATTCGAGTCAGAAAGATATCGCCAGTTTGGACCAGCCGCCAATTGATTCATGTAAGGAGTGTAATTTGGAAAAACGCGAACTGCTTCGACGCACATCAAGCCAATTAGCAGCACGGTTAAAGCAATGCCTAACGTTCGCTGACGCGACTTAATAACTTCTGTAAGGAACATTCCTCCCAGAATGAATAGAAACGGAAACGCCGGAAGGAAGTGCCGAATGCCAATGTTGATAGAACCTGAAACTGAAATTCCGAGGTAAATCAAAAAAGGAATCAGAAGCCACAGCAGGGTGATTCTGCGCCGCGCGACGATTTGAAAGATGCCCCACGCTAATGCCACTACACTCAAAAGGAGAAATGGGATTGTTGTCTTTAACGCAAATGCTACCGGAAAGTAGTAACGCCAACCATCATTGGAATATTTACCAAGGAGAAACGCCGGGTGCCCATAGTGGTTGTGAATTGCGACCTTATACACCCCGAATAAGTAATAGGTTGGAATAACATGGCCCAGCACGGTGATGCCCTGGTAAATAGCATTGGAGTACGGCTGCGAGGTGCTTAACAACCATCCGCGGTCAGGATCACTCATCTGGTCGTGCCGGAAAAAGTAGACTGCATTGATCATTAGAATAACGATTCCAGTCACAGCGACTGCGTGAATCATTAACTTCTTGAGGCGAATGGAGTCTCGACGGTAAGACCATGCAAGAGCCAGCGCGTACAGCGCCAGCAAGGGTACGAGGATCACCATCGAATACTTTGTCAGTAGGGCGAGCGCTGTTACGACTCCGAGTAAGATCGCTTTTCGGTGGGTGGGAAAGCGATGATATTGAAAAAGCGCAAAAAAGAAGAGCAGGTAACCCAGCGCGGCAGCTAAATCAGTATGGACCACACGACCGTGGGCCAGGATAGTTGGTTCAATGCTGTACATGAAGACTGCGATGAGAGCGGCCGTCGAGTTTGATATCGTCCGAGTAAAAATGAAGATGACGACCCCGAGCAGCACCGCCAGGGGAATCATCATGAGACGAGTCCAGAAGCCAATTCGCAAAAACTGAGTCTGATTTGCGAACCAGAATTGTTGTTCTACCATTGCAGATCGCTGAGCAAAATCGGCGTCGGTCTTCTCGGTAATTATTGGTTCTTTGGGCTGGATAAATAGTAGCGGTAACGCGGCCCACATCTTAACGAGGGGCGGGTGTTCGGTATTGAGTTGGAAGTCTTCGGCAACGAGATGGTAGTATCCCGCGGGAATGTGAGCAGTCTCGTCATTCGTTATACTCTTGCGCGAAATAGCCACAACAAACTGCAAGCTCATTGTGAGAAGTAATATTCCGCAAAGCACCTCAAATTTACGCGACAGCGCCCAAGTCTGGAGTTGCGACAACAGTCGGCGCGGCTCGAGAGACACGAAAACCGGGTCTGCGGTCTGTTGATTCAATGAATCGCTCACTATCTCCTCGCTTCAGTTTGACTCCTGACAAAATTGCCGCTGCGGCGATTACGTTAGCACCAATCCTATATTTCTTACCCGCTCTACTGGCACATCTTGTCCTTGGACCAGACGACGGCGTTCTTTTCAATGTTCCGTTACGGGTTACGACTGCGAATCTTCTTCGCGCCGGTGAATTACCCTTATGGAACCCATATATATTTGGCGGGATGCCCTTGTTTGCCACGGCTCAAGGTGGCTTACTTTTTCCGCTTAATTGGTTCTACCTGCTGTTCTCACCGGCGATGGCTACCAACCTGATGGTCGTCTCAACCTACATGGTTGCAGGTTTAGGCGCCTTTCTCTTTGCACGGAAAACCGGCAGTTCGGTCGCAGGAGCATTCGTCTCCGGTCTCGTCTGGCAAATGGGTGGTTTCCTTATCGCACAGATCAGCCACATCAACATTGCGCACACTGCCGCATTGTTACCCTGGATTCTCTGGTCACTCGAAAGATACGTTGAAACTGGAAGTCGCAAGCGCGGTGCGCTACTCGCAGTGCTCCTGGCGGTCCAGATCTTCGCGGGGCATCAACAAACCTTTGCTTATACATTCCTGTTGTTTTGTGTGTATGTAATCGTGATGGCTTTTGGAAATGACAGAACTCGCAAACGTTATCTTTTGTCGTTAGGTTTCGCAATCGCAGGATTGCTGTTGGCTGCAGTTCAGATCCTTCCGACGTTTGAATTGCTTGAAAACAGCATTCGATCTGAAGCCACTTACGATTTCTTTTCCTCGTTTTCAATGCCACCTTCATTCCTTGCGACGTACTTTGCGCCCTACGTCATGGGTGGTGGCGACGGCCGGCTTTTTCGGGCGCCGTATATCGGACAGTCATTCTATACAGAGTATGTTTCGTATGCCGGTATCCTGGGAGTGATGCTTGCTGCAAGTGCGTTGCTGCTGAAGCCCGATCGCAGAACCAGGCTGTGGGCCATAATGGTTGTCGTAGGTCTCGCGCTCGCTTTCGGACGGTTCTTACCACTAAATGTGTACAAGGCCGTTTACTACGTTCCGATCCTGAACCTTTTCCGTGTACCAGCGCGACATCTGGTTGAAGTTCATTTTGCAATGGCGATGCTCGCCGGTCGAGGCTTAACTGCGCTTGCTTCGTCTGCGAATTTGCCAGGAGTGAAGTACCGGGTTGCAGGTGTAGCAGTTGCTTGCCTCTTGCTAACGTGGTCCATCGTCACATGGTTGAGGCCTGCCAGTTTCCGCCTGGTGCGCGAGGCTCCAGTCACAGTGTTGCGCGCTCCTGAACTCTTCATGCCTCTTGTCTTTATTTGCCTGAGTGTCTGGGCCATCTGGGCGTTTGCAAATAGATGGCGTGGCGCGACGCTCGGTGTCCTCGCAGTGTTGGCGATCGACCTGTTTCTATGGGGCCAGTTCAGCGGTTGGTATCCGTCGGCTAAGCGTATTCCTGCAGACTATTGGACCGTGCCCGAGAGCGTTGCGTTGTTACGTTCGACTGCACCTGCTGACACGACCACCTATCGAATCCTCACCAGCCATCAATCCTTCAAACCGAACTCGTCAGTGCACACGCCCGGATGGCTGCTTTGGACCGAGCCTGATATCTACTCAATGTTTGGCATATCGAACATCGCCGGCTACGACGGATTTGGGCTGCAACGCTACAGTGAGCTGGCGGGCCAAATGAAGTTATGGGGAGAGTTGACTGACCCCAATGCGACGCTTCGGAGTAACAGCCGGGAAATTGATCTACTAAATGCGCGTTACTTGATTGCCAGGCACGATGATGCACCGGAGCCAATCGTGAATGCAGACGATGTCGCCCCAGCGTCCGCGTTCCAAGAAGCAACTGAAACGTATGCCGGTTCAAAGTTTTCGCGCGAAGATCTCGCATTATCAAACATTAACTCAAAGAAGCTCGTCCGTCTTAGAGTACCTCCGGTGAAGGTGGACCAGATCGCGCTCATCAGTAATCTGTCCTGGGCAGATCAGCTCGCCGACGGTGCGGTCGTAGCGCACTTAAAATTTAACGCGAGAGACGGACGTGTGTTTGAGTTCGATCTACGAGCTGGCAAAGACACTGCAGATTGGAGCTTCGACCGACCAGACATCCGTGGGCGAATCAAATACAGCCGTCCTACTGTCGCAACCAGTTATGAGGCCAGCGACTCTCAGTACAAATACGAAGGTCATACTTATATCGCCACATTTTCACTTCCTGAGAAGGCTATTATTGAAAGCGCTCAGATCAGTATCGAGCCGCACGAAGGGGCACCGGATCTGTTCCTATCGATTTCTCACATGTCGTTGATAGATACGAAGGAACAGAAGACCTACCCTATGGCCCGTGACATGTTCACCGTTGAGAGTACCGTGGATACATCCGGCTCGAGTGTGAATACCGATCGTTGGCGACAGGTAGCTAAAGGACGACATTTCGACATTTATGAGAATGGACGTGCGTTGCCGCGTGCCTGGTTGGCCAGCAACGTCTTAGTCTTGGATGGACCGTCGACTCTGCAGGTTATTCGCACCGGAGTTCTACCTGACGGATCAAAATGGGATCCACTTCGAATCGCACTGGTAGACACCCCATTGCAGGGGCTCGCTAATTCAGGTGAGCCTGGGAAGGTTACGATTAAGAACTACGAAGCTAATCGAATCGAGCTCTCGACTGAAGCAGACAAGAATTCCTTTTTAGTCCTAGGGGAGAATGATTACCCTGGTTGGCGCGCGTACATTGATGGACAATTCGCTGACGTGACCCGAACGAATTATGCTCTGCGAGGGGTATTAGTTCCTTCGGGGAAGCATCAGGTCCTCTTCATTTATCGTCCGTGGTCCATAATCAGCGGATTGGTAGTATCACTACTAACAGCGGTCGGACTAATGTTGATAGTTTGGAAAAAGCCTGACGAATAGACCATGGAAACTCCGCAGGATAATTACCGTCACATCGAGCGGCTTGAAGATTGTTTCTTCTATCACACCATGGTTGTCCCTGGTTTTGGTGAGGTGCGAGGACATTGGGATCTACGGGGACGTTTCAAAGAATACATTGGCGGCGTCGACCTGACCGGCAAGTCGGTTATTGATATTGGAGCGGCTACCGGTTTTCTCAGTTTTGAGTCTGAAAGGGCTGGCGCCACGCGCGTTGTCTCATTTGACATCGCGAACGCCGGCCAGCAGAGCTTTCTACCGTTCAAAGACAAGCTTTACTCTACCGATTACGCAAGCTGGGCCAAACAGTATGACGCCGAACTCGAGCAATGGAAAAACGCCTACTGGCTTTGTCACCGTCTGCTCAATTCGAAGGCAGAAGTCTATTACGGAAACATCTACGAAATACCTGCTGAGTTGGGTCCGTTTGATGTTGCGATTGTTGGCTCGGTACTAGAACACCTGAGTGATCAAATTAGCGCCCTGGCTTCAATCTCGCGTATCACGAGGGAAACGCTCGTGATCATTTCCCCGTTGCTGGATATTGACGAGCGAATAGCTCAATTCGGTGCGCTTGCGGACCATCCCGAGAATGACTTTACCTGGTGGATTTATTCGAAAGGCGTGTATCGAGAAGTTCTAAAAATGCTTGGGTTTAATATTGTGAGCGTTACCAGCGGCGAGTATTACTACCATCACGGTGAACGTTTAGAAAAACGCCACACCCTCGTGGCTGTACGAGCGTGATTCTGGCTTCAACTTACTGCTTCAACCTCAAACTCGATCGTTAATGGCTGTGAACCAACGTCTTCGAACCAGCAAATATGCTGGTCCACCAGATCTACTTTCAACGTGTAGCGACCGGCTCGCAGCGGCGCAGGGTGATCTATTTTGAATTGAACCTTTTCCCCGGGGGCCACAGAGCGAGGTAACGGAGGTTCACCATGAAATTCAATAACCAGTGTTCCTCGATCATCGAAGATGCGGACTCCCGGCATGACTATCCCCAGCCGCGTTTCTTGTCCCGCGAGCCACAGCGTGTCGCCGGTATTTTTTATCTTCAGCTCGACGTTTAATGGTTCACCGGCTGCTGAAATTATTGGTCCAACAGTTACCACTTCAATTTGAGCACGTAGCACGCCCGGCCGCTTGCTGTCAGGAACAGAAGACGCAGGAGCGCCTTCGGCGACTTTTTTGCAGGCGAGATAATGATAGTTAAGAGCAAGTCCTTTCAGAGGCAACATCTGGTCAACGATTGTTTCTCGCTCGAAAAGGCCGTTAATACTTGCATAGTCACCGATAACAAAGAATCCGTTTTCATCCAAAAGTTGTCGTAAGTAGGTGTAGTCGAATGGTGACTCGAGTGTGCCGTAGCGCTTCATCACGTCCAACAACTCTTCTTCAGTCTCTGAGCCAATTTCCGGTCTTTCACCTTCCAGAATAAACAGCACGCCACCGACATCAAGCATCGACGCGAGGTTGGTCATAACTGAGTGCTCATCTTCGAAGTGGTGTAGCGAGTCATAACAGATCACGGCATCAAACTTTTGCTGGAGCGGTCCGCTCTCGATGTCGTGGATCTCGAATTTACAACTCAGTCTGGTCTCATGGTCCACATCGTAAGGCACTTTCGCGACTCGGTCTCGCGACATCTCTATCAATGATGGACTTACATCAATTCCAGTTACGTCATAACCGAGGCGTGCGAAATACTCGCTCAGCCAACCGGACCCGCAACCCACGTCGAGTATTCGGCTTCCGGCGGGCAGACCAAGCGTAACGGCTATATTGGCAAAGTCGCAGAAGTGCCGGTGAGTCTCGGCGTCCATACCGTCGCCGTGATGTTTGTCCGGCTTGTTGGCGAGATTGTAGAACGGCTTGGTCACAAGGTAGTGATTGCGTTCGGCATCAAGTTGCGCTGAGTAATCAATCGCAGCTGTCTTGTAATCTATTCCCTGGGGCTTTGCCATGCGTCCCGGCCGATGAGATGGTCTTGACGCGGCGTGGTTTCCGTTCGAGCCGACAGTTCCATTTATCGGCCCATCGGTCTTCCTCATCGGAAACAATTCTGCGATGTCCCTGGCCACACTGCTCATCAAGTTGTTGTCCGCGGAGGTGACATTCATTAATTCCAACTCGCTGGTCACTTCAGCGATCAAGTCTCGCTGCGAACGAACTTCGATGACGTTGCCGATGAATGTTAAGTAATCAACGGCCCGGTGTTTTGCGTTGAACTCCTCGGCAGCATAACGTCGAGCATTCTCGGCGATTCTATTTCGTAACTGACCGTCTTCGATCAGGCGAGTTAGATACGCGAGGAGAAGTTTGTCTGCACTGCCGTCGAGAGGAATCTTCACCACACAGTCGTTTGGCAGTTCGGCATACCAGGCGGCTTCAGCGACGATGCTGCAAACTCCTGCTGATAACAACCGGCATAGACTGGCACTCGTTTCTCCAACAGTCCGTTCGCGAATGTTCAAGGCGATGTCTGTTTGCTCGATTCTTTGTTTGAACTCATCGAGCGAAATGTGGCCGGTAATCTCTACGTGATCTTCCATTCCATAGCGTCGCACGAGCTCACGAACATCAAAGAAAGCGTTTGTTTCACCAACGAGTGAATATCTGAATTGATGAGTCTTTTTGAGTGAGCTGAGGGCGCGAAGGCTTTGCTCGATTCCTTTGCCGGGGGTGATGAGACCAAAGGTCGCGATACGGATCGTGTTCGCATCAGTTTTTGGCACACTGGTGGGCGGAGGCAGTTTAATAGGCATTGAGATTCGAACAGCCGGAACACCCGGTGCGATTGCGGCGAACCTTGAACGACTCCACTCCGAATGGACGATAATGCCTTCAGCGTTTCGCGCGATTCTCTGGTTCAGCGGATAGTCGATAGGTTGGGCCAACATCGGAGGAGTTGCCCCCCTGGCGATGCTTTCCGCTGCTGCGTCGCGAGCGATCTGACCATACGTTGCTTCAACTTCATCCAGATACAAACGTAGATCGTTTCGTTCGCGCGCTAAGCCCAGAAAAAATTCCTGTAAAGCGAAGTCATGAAAAACGACGATGCCACGTCGATATTTCATCGCATCGAAAATCCCGGAGTGATAACGATGGTCATTCCCAAAGTGGTAGACGACAGCGTCGAACTGGTCCAACTTTCGCAGCTGTGATTTGTCCCTTTTGTAATCGCGCACTTCGAAGCTCGAGGTGAGTTCGCGGTTGGTTGGATAAAAGCCATCGACGAAGAGAGTAATATCAGCTCCTGCGGCGAGATGAGGCAGAAGCTCTTCGCTGTAGTCACTAATACCGGACCGCTGAGGTCCTAAAGGACTGAAATATGCTAGTTTCACCTGTTTGTCCGTAGTCCGTAGTCAGTAGTCAGAGGTCCGGGTGTAGCAAGGGTCAGTACCGATTCGCGGTAGCGTCGGGTGAGACTCGAGCTGACTATGATTTGGCGATAACTGAGGACTCACCCGACGCTAGGTACCGACCCTTGCTACCACTACAGCAGTCCTGTGCACACTAATTCGAATCCTTGGCGACGCGGAGAAACGCCTTAGCGGCATGCGAAAGCGTGGCACCTCGGCGATAAATCAACTGCAGCCGTCGCTCTAAACGCATCTCTTTCACTGTTATCGCTACCAATTGCTGACGGCCGATCTCAATCTGCGCCGTCAAGCGTGGTACAAGCGCCACTCCCATCTCTTGCTCTACTAGCCGCTTGATCGACTCCAACGTCGGCATCTCCATTGAAATATTCAGCGGCGTCTTGTACTTCTCAAATGTCTTCACGACGCGTTCTCGATACGGCGAAGATACGTTGTGCGCAATGAAGGATTCTGCGCCCAGCTCTCTGACAGACACAGTTGTCTTCTGGGCCAGCGGATGGTTGGGCGCGACGATCAACGCCAGCTCGTCCATAATTATCGGAACGGAGGCGATGGCCTGATCAGTTGGCTTGAAAGAGACAACGCCAATCTCAACTCCGCGGCCGAGCACTTCAGACGCGATGCGGCTCGCCAAACTCCGTTTCACTTCAACTTTGATATGTGGATGACGCGCCCGAAAGACAGTCAGCACAGGCAACAAATACATCACCGTGTATTCGTTGGCGCTGAGCGCAAGCTTGCCGTGCTGCAAGTCTTTGAGTTCCTTGATTGCGCGATGGGCCCCATGTCGCAAGTTGAGCATCTGCTCGGCAAAATCCAACAACACGCGACCAGCAGCGGTTAGGGTCCCGTCTTTTGAGGAGCGATCAAACAGGGGTTCGCCCAGTTCCGCCTCCAGGCGACGAATCGCCTGGCTAACTGCCGGCTGGGTCCGGTTCAGGGTCTGCGCCGCGCGAGAAAAACTCTGTTCCTTCGCCACCGCGATCAATACTTCGAGTTGATTGACATCCATGCGTTTAGTCCCAGAATCGGGCCTTTCCGTCACTCCGTATGGCCCAAAGATTATCCGCCCCTAAAGTTCTTGTTATGGTATCACAGCCGCTTATC
>DASROI010000316.1:0-5769 GCA_035646955.1 Pyrinomonadaceae bacterium | reverse complement strand
CCTATCTCCTGGCGACTGCCGAGCGACACCCAGCATTACGAGAAACAATAACAGAAACCGTGGGCCGTATTGCACGAACTCACCTGGCACTGGTTCATGGTGACGTGAGCCCAAAAAATATTCTGGTCGGCGCACGTGGTCCAATCTTTCTCGACGCAGAGTGTGCCTGGTTTGGTGATCCCGCGTTCGACCTTGCGTTTTGCTTAAATCATTTTTTGCTGAAGTGTCTTGTGCGACCCGAAGTTTCACAGCCGCTTATGATGAGCTTTGCAGTGTTCTGTGAGAGCTATCTGCGAGAGGTAGATTGGGAATCGCCGGATGAACTCGAAAGCCGATGCGCGAATCTTCTACCCATTCTATTTCTCGCCAGAGTAGACGGTAAATCACCGGTTGAGTACGTCACTAGCGAAATCGACAAAGACTTGGTACGCGAGACGGCCTATCTCTTTATCAACCACCCAATCCAAAAGCTCCTACCTATCAGTATCCACTGGCAAGCAGTCGTTTCCGGGCGTAGGCCTCATGTCACAAACGTCAGTACCGATTCGCGGTAGCGTCGGGTGGATCTCGAGCTGCTATGACTTGTCCATTAATCGAGACTCACCCGACGCTACCGCGAATCGGTACTGACGTTTGCCCGACTTTTCACACGATCTCTTCAGCCCGGTGTAAATGGACAGATCGATTAAGAATGAACTCAGTCTATTCGCTTAGGTTAGTTAGTCTGTCTTGGACCATCGCGATCGCCGAATCCAATTTGTCGATTTGTTTGCCGCCGCCCTGGGCCATGTCGGGCCTGCCGCCACCGCGTCCGTCAATCATTTCGCACGCTTGCCGCATCAACTCGCTCATATCGCCGCTCGCATCTGCCGACCTGGCAAAGACGAGTCGGGCGGTATCTCGATCTCTTGAGCCAAGCAAAGTAATAATGTTTGGTTGACCAATCAATGCGTGCGCCAGCTTCTTAAGCGATTCGGCATCACGGCTGTCAAAGACTCGCGCTATGATACGAGTACCTTCTGATTGATTCTCGCTTAATAAGTTTTCGGCTTCTACTCCCGCCGCGATGTCCTCGAGTACCCGCACTCGTTTCTGCAACTCTTTATTGTCCTCGACCATCGCGGCAGCGAGTTGAGGAGCGTCATCACGGCTTGTGCTGAACAATGTTGCTATGGCTCGTGCGCTGGCATTTGCCCGGCGATAATCAGCCAGAGCGCGAGTGCCTGCCACAAACTCGATTCGCGTGAGGCCTTTCGCACGTTCCCAGGTTCGGACCGCGATCATGCCAACTTCTCCCGTACGAACGGCATGTGTTCCGCCACATGGACTCAGATCAAATCCTTCAATCTCGATTAACCGAAGATCTCCGCTTCGCGCTGGTTCTTTGCGCAACGGCAAGTTGGCGGCTTCGTCAGCAGTAACGTTCCGAATCGTGATCGAACGGTCTTCCCAGATGACGTTATTAGCCAGTTCGACAGCGCGTTCGATAAGCTCAGTGGTTGGATTGTTGATTTCCAGATCGATCTCAGACGATTGGTCTAATACGCGAAAGCTCTTTGTTGGCGCATTGAAGAGCTTTTCAAAGGACTGCGACAAAATATGTTGGCCGGTGTGTTGCTGTATGTGGTCCAACCGTCGGGCCCAATCGATCCGACCTTTGACTACACTGCCGCGCGATGGCGTCACCCCTTGTACGACGTGCAAGACGCCGCGTTCACCATCGTCGATACACTCTACGACTCGTTGCGAGTTTAGTGTTCCGGTATCGCTGGGCTGTCCTCCGCCAGTTGGATAGAACGCAGTCTGGTCGAGAATGACGGCGGCCCAACCGCTGACTCGTTCAGTTACATCGATTACTTTGGCCTCAAACTCGATTAGATGGGAGTCCGAATAATAAAGACGTTCGGTTAACATTTCTCAGTAATAAACCAGTCTGGACTGAGGGTGCAAGCCGAGAGCGGGCCGCTTCGTTACAGTACCGCAAGCGCAGCGACCGAGTGACGGCACTCGAGCTTCCGGTACCATCCGGTCGCTACGCTCGCGGTACTTTATCCATTTGGGTTCGATGGCCAAGCGTTTTGCTCCTTTCGGATTTTGACAGTATTGACCATCAACTAAGATAATCCGAACGCTTCCCGGTGCCTTATAGATCATTTCGTGGAGACTTTGATGAGACTTCCTTTTCGTCGCTTTTGCCTCTCTATTTTTTTGTTCGCCCTCGTCCTGACTCTTGATCAGATCGCACTTGGACAGCAAACCCCTTTGCGTTCGATCAGGTACACCCTTTCGATGTCCAGACCGACCTCCCATCTATTCGAAGTGTCCATCGAAGTTGAGCTGACTGACGAATGGAAAAACAAGAATATCCAGTTTCAGATGCCGAAATGGTCTCCAGGTCGATATGCGGTCTTTGACTTTGCAAAGAATGTCCAGGAATTCCAGGCAGCGGGAGGTGTCTGTCCAGCCGGCGCCAAATGCAAGTTAGCCGAGCGAAAGGCGACACGCGTAGACGATCAAACTTGGAGCGTTCCAACTGGGGACAGCAATGGGCTCACGATCTCATACAAGGTCTTCGGCAACGATCTCTCGGGGACCTTCTCGCAGCTTGACGAACGCCATGCCAACTTTAATGGCGGATCGATTTTTATGTACGTCGTGGACCATAAAGCAGATCCGGTGCAACTCACAATCGAAGCGCCTTCCGGTTGGCGTTCGATCAATGGGCGAACAACCTCGCCGGACCAATCAACCTGGCAGTTTGCGAATTGGGACATCATGATTGACACGCCCACCGAAATTGCCCCTGATTGGACCAGGGATGACTTCATGGTCGACGGTAAGAAGTATCATGTCGTTATACATTCGTTCGGGTCCGACGGGGGAAAGCGAGCAAACCTGGTTAGAGACATCGAGAAGATTGTTCGGGCGGAGACGGGAATGTGGGGACCGCCCGAGTTTGATGAATACACCTTCTTGATCCATTTCGCCGGCGACGATCATTCCGGAGACGGGATGGAGCACCTGACTTCCACGCAAATCATTGAGCCGGGACTTCTCTCGGATCCAGGTACCTACGACGACACTCTCGGCACCGTGGCCCACGAGTTCTTTCATGTCTGGAACGTCAAGCGGTTGCGGCCCTTTGAACTTGGCCCATGGGATTTTACCCGACCCTTAAACACACGCGGATTGTGGGTCGCCGAAGGGTTCACCAATTACTACGGGCACTTGATGTTGCGACGCGCGGGCCTTTGGGATGATCAGCAGTTTTTGCGGCGCAAGAGCGGGACGATTTATGGGATCGAAAGTGCTCAGGGAAGTCATCTAATGAGCGCCGAGGATTCTTCGCTCTCAGCGCCGTTTCTGGATGACGCACCGCACGCTCAGAACACCAATCTCGATAACACAGCAATTAGTTACTATCCCAAAGGCGAATTGATCGGAATGGTTCTCGATCTAATAATTCGCGGGCGTACTAAAGGAAAGACATCGCTCGATGATGTTATGCGGAAGATGTACGATGAGTTCTATCTCAAGAGTCCAAACAATAGTTATTACCTGCGAGGTCGCGGCTACCACACCGAAGACTTACAGCGCGTGGCGTCAGAAGTTGCCGGCTTTGACCTGACTGAATTTTTTGATCGATATATTCGAAGCGTCGAAGTGCTTCCCTATGACGAGGCGTTAAGTTATGTGGGACTACAGCTGATTAAGAGTCAGGCGAAAGAACCGTTTAATGCCGGAATGAGTGTGCAGTTTGATGATCCTCGCTCACCGGTGATCGAAAATGTTCAAAACAATTCGGTTGCCGAAAATGCGGGCTTACAGAAAGGTGACGCGATAGTAGACCTGGGTGGAAAGCCGGCGACGAAGGCGTGGCGTACCACGCTCGCAGGGTACAAGACGGGCCAGAGTGTTCCGATGACGGTGAAACGTGACCGGCGAACAATTAAGGTTAACTTAGTGTTGGGTGAGCCTGAGAGGTTTGAGTATAGGATTGTTGAGAAGAGCGGTGCGTCTGCGGAGGCGAAGGCGCTACGTGCGGCGTGGTTGAGTGGAAAATAAGTCGTTCAGAAGTTTAACGCAGAGGCGCAGAGACGCGGAGTGATTCTGGGATTTACGGGACGATGACGTCGAGTGATTCGGGGGCAATCTCGAATGTCATGGGAAGGTCTCCAATCAATTCACCGTCGATTTGCACCGGTGCATCTCCGATGGCTTTTACTTTTTGAGTCTTCAGGAAGCGTACGTCGGCATTGTTCTCAGGCATTCCTTCCCGCATGGCGTGAGACAGCAAGCGCAGGTACCTCAATCGACTCGAACTCTGGATCAGACAGACCTCAAACTCGGGTTTATCAAGCCGCGCGCGAGGAGTGATCGCTAACTGACCTCCGTAAGTCGAGGCGTTACCAATAGCGGCAAATGTGGCGTGATAGTCTTTACCCTCAATCTCGAGCTTGAATGTTCGAGGCTTCCAACTGGCGAGATGCGCTAGTCCCGAGATCCAAAATGCACCCTTACCGATCCGTTTTTTGAGCGACGGATCAACCTCGCGCACCACGGAAGCATCGAGTCCGATGCCAGCCATCAAAACAAAGTACCGTCTTACCTGAGTTCGCTCATCGATTGCGACACCGAGATGGATACGGCGCGTATTACCACGAGCTATTAATTCAGCTGCCCGTTTCGCGTCAAAAGGAATGTCCAATTCGTGGGCGAGGACGTTGGCAGTACCGCGAGGAATGATGGCGAGCCGAGCGTTTGTGCCAATGATGCCTTGCATCGCCTCATTGATTGTTCCATCTCCTCCTGCGACAATCACGTCCGCACTACCGTTGCGGGCGACCGCGGCTGCAATCCTGGTCGCATCTAGCGGTCCAGCTGTCAGACACAGGTTAACGTCAACGCCCAATGATTCGAGGTAATCTGCAAGTTCCTCGATCGCAATCCCGCGGCGCGATTTGTACGGTCCAGTTTTTGGATTAGCGATCAAAGTCGCTTTGCGTTTGGGCATTATGGAGTGTGCCGGCCCGGCGATGTTTTTTGTAAATTCTCTTGAAACAGTTTGAATCATTTGGAAAGCGCCGCCGGGCCGGCGCACTTCAATGTGCAACTCGGATACCGGAAGGGCTTTGTTCCAATTCAACGAACGGTATGATACACCCGCCGCCGCCCTTCAATAACTCTCTGACAAATGTCCGATAACTACTCCAGTTCGGGTAAGCAGGTTCCGTCGCAGCGTGAGCTGCTAACCTTAATCTCCATCTACCTGATTGGTTTTGCAGCTTTGGCTGTGAACCCTCACGATCGCGCTGACTGGGCGCTTGAAAATCTGTTTCCCATATCTCAATTGATCGCGGTGGCTATTTGCTATCGGTATTACAAGTTTACGAGGCTGTCGTATTACCTGATTTTCTTCTATCTCTTTGTGCAGTCGTGGGGCGGACATTTCACTTACGCTGAAGCGGCTCCTTTTAATTGGTTGCGTGATCAGTTTCATCTTAGTCGCAACCACTACGATCGAGCGGCCCATTTCATGTTGGGTTTTCTGCTGGCGGTTCCGATCAAAGAGATATTAATGCAATTCGTCACTGCTTCGCGGCGTTGGATGAATTTTCTGACGGCCGCGATCGTTTTGGCTATCGGCGCCTTTTATGAATTGATTGAGTGGTGGGTTGCGGTGCTGGCAACGCCAAACCTGGGGGACAAATTTCTGGGCACCCAGGGAGACATTTGGGATACCCAGTGGGACATGTTCCTGGCGTTGAT
>DASROI010000315.1:0-5535 GCA_035646955.1 Pyrinomonadaceae bacterium | reverse complement strand
GAAGTGAATTCAGGCTTTCCGCTAGGTGTAGCGGGTGGGGCAGAGGTGTTTGGAACATTAGAGACGTAAGTAAAATTTGTTATTTCCTGTAGTTTCCCATCCTGGAAGATTTCAAAGTCTTCAGCCTTTAAGTCCCTAACCTGCTTACCGTCTTTCGTTACAACTGCGTCCACTTGGACCAGATTAGTCGAAATTCTAACTACATCGTCTTGTTGGTCAGTTGTAGGCGCGACTGTCGACTGAGGCGACGGTGTTTGCTTTTGATTTTGAGCGGGGGACTGAGCAAGAACGCCAGACGTGACCGTCCACATAACCACACTTAGACACAATGCGAGGAGTCTGATTGATTTCATAGCCATCTCCGTGAAGCGCTAGTTTAGTCCGGTTGGTACCGGATCCCAGGCGCGCATGAGGAGAGTTTGAGCGCCGAGAAAGAAATTTGTAGCCGCTTCAGGAAACCGAAGCGGCCACCCTGATTGCTAAATACTTGAGAGGACCTTCTTCCATCTGGCCCACGCATCGTCGCGAGCCTTCTTGTTAGCTTTATATGCTGTCAGCGCCTTTTGATAATCAGCTGTAGCTTTATCATCGGCCTCTTTGTTTCCAGTGGCTGCCGGGGCCGTTGGTTCAGGAGCATCGCCGGCACGCATAAACCCGTGACCTGCACCGTCGTAAGTTACCGGTTCGAAGGTTTTCTTCAATTCGCCCATTGCCGCACTTGTTGCCGGCAAGGTGGCATTTATTCGACTGTCATTCCCCGCGTAAAAACCATAAACGGGCGACTGTATTTTTGCCAGGGCGACTTTATCAGGTGCGTTGTCAGCGCCGGCAGGTGCAGAGCCATAAAAGACAAAAGCAGCTTTAAGCGTCGGACGGTTAGTTGCGAAACGAAAGCTCTGACTCCCACCCCAACAGTAACCAGTTACGACTACCTTGCCGTTCGAGGCTGGCAACTTCGACACGTAATCGGCTACCGCATTCAGATCGGCAGTAATCTGATCAGGCGGGAGATCGCGAATTGCCTGCCCAACTCCGTTCCTATCCAGCGAACTCGTGCCTCCACCATTTGGTCCCATGCCAGAAAGCAGGTCAGGCGCTATAGCTATGTAGCCCGCCTCTGCCAGCTGGTCAGTGAGACTCTGGACCCAATCGCTCATCCCAAAGATTTCATGGATCACAACTACCGCCGTGGCCTTGTCTTTAACTTCAGGATAGACGACAAAGCTGCTGACCTCACGACTCCCATTTTTAACCTTTACCCATTCCTGGTGGCGGGGCGATTTGGCTAGTCGTTGTTTGGCCCACTCTTGCGTTTCATTAGCATCCGCGGAACTAGTTGGCGGAGTTGGTGGGTGGTGATGGTCAGTCACCTCCTGCGATTTAGCACAGGTCGAGCAAAAAAAGATCAAGACAGCAAGGCTAACTAATCTCTTCATAGTTCCTCTCCTGCAGTTTTATAAGCGTAATTATTATAGCTAAGTAACCGACTATCTTCACTCAAACGCGTTTGGGCTTTTAATGTGCTCAGGACGCACTCCCAGGCCGACCATGTACGCAGGTATACGTTGAAGAAAAGGGATCGTCTTAAAGAGTCTGATAAACCAGGGAGGAGAATTGAATTGCTTATCGGTTAGAGCTCTGCCAAGTACACGATTCTGAATAATGACTTGAGCTCGCTGCGTAATTCTGGTTGGAAATAATCTTCTTTGTTGGACCTGTTTCAGATCTTCAAACGTAACGTTCCTCTCGAGGAGTTTGTCCGAGAGTAGGTTGGCAGTGGCAACGGCATCCTGGATCGCCAGGTTGATTCCCACGCCACCAACCGGCGACATCGCATGGGCAGCGTCGCCAATACAAAGTAGTCCCGGTCGACACCATGTAAGTAACCGGTCAACTTTAACTGTTAGTAGTTTTATCTGGTCCCAATCAATGATCTCGGCCACCCGGTTTTCGAGGAAAGGTGCCACGCCGATAATGTCTTGTCTGAACTGATTCAAACCACGCTGCTTAATCTTCTCAAAGCTGAATTTTTGAATAACGAAACCGCATTGCCAGTAATCTTCGCGATTCAGCATCACCATGATCTTGCCCGCTGTGAAACGCCCCAGCACCTGCCCGGGATCCTCTGGCTTTCGGGAAATTCGAAACCACAAAACATCTATCGGCGCTCCAAGCTCCTCAACCTTGAGTCCGGCCCGCTCCCTAACTATCGACTGGCGGCCATCTGCCCCAATCGTGAGGTCGGCCCTGATCTCGCTAGGTCCATTCGGGCCAGTGACTTTGACGCCTGCGACCTTGTCGCCATCGAACACAAGATCAACAACTTCCATATCCATCAGCAATTCAAATGCGGGGTAAACCTTCGCATGGTCTGCCAGAAAATCAAGAAAATCCCACTGCGGCATGAATGCAAGAAATTTGCATTTGGTTGGGAGGTGCGAAAAGTCCGCGAGCGGTATTGTTTCGTTCCCGATTTGGCCCGCAAGGCCGTGAAGTTCCTGGTGTGGCACCTTGAGAAATTCTTCGAGCAGACCCAGCTCGAACATTAACTCCAGTGTCGATGGATGTATTGTGTCGCCGCGAAAGTCACGGAAAAAGTCATTGTGTTTCTCCAGGACCAGGACTTTGACTCCCGCGCGGGCCAACAGAAAACCCAACATCATGCCGGCTGGACCACCGCCGGCAATGCAGCAACGGAGTGATTGGTCTTTGGCCGTGTTGTTTGCTGAACTCATCAGATGAGCCGTTGATTATCACCAATACTTCACTGAATATGCAGTTGTTTCGTCACAAAACTCTTTCAAATATGAAATGCAATGATCCAGAAGTGGACCACGGGTGTATTATCTTGCCCGTTTTACGATCCTCAGTGAATGAGAGATTACCTATATGTTCAAATCTATTCTTCTAATGTGTTCATTTGTGATAGCAATCTCATTGGTGGCTTGTTCTAAATCGGAATCCGGTACGAATCGCAGTACGGCTGCACCGGCGTCGTCACCAGCTGCATCACCAGCAGCTTCCGCCCACACTCCGGTAGCCAGTTCCGGTGAAAAAGTTGGCGTACCAGAATGCGATCAATTCCTGGCATCATATGAGAGCTGCGTCTCAGGAAAAGTTCCGGAAGCGCAGAGGGCTCAATTTAATGCCGGACTTACTCAGTGGCGCAGCTCATGGAAGAAGCTTGCCGAAACTCCGCAAGGAAAGGCTACCTTGCCGGGCATCTGCAAGACTCAGTTAGATACAGCTAAGACTACGATGAAGGCGTTTGCTTGTACGTGGTAAGTTAAGTAGTTTGCGGCGTCTCGACAAACTATTCGGGACGCCGCAACAACAAAAAAGACTATTGATCCTTTACTCATTTCATTTAATTACTCTCGCACCATCCCCGCCATCGCTTCAATGACTCGCACTCCACCCCATGGTCCAGCCGAAACTCCAACAAGTTACAGCCTTATGGATTTACTCTCCCGGTAGTAAGCAAAGTACGGCTTTGAATGTTCCTGGATAGCCGGGGTTAATACAGGAAGATTGAGCGGATCCATTCGCCCTCCGGTTTTAACTAGCGTGCTCGCATCGTCATCAATGCGGCGAACGTCTCTATTCCGTCCCAGAGATTTTGTAGACGTATGTTCTCGTTTTCAGCGTGTTGATTATTATCGTAGTTGGCGATTGGTACTGACAGTGTCACCGTGTGCAGGTTTTCCGTGATTACTGATAATGGCAAGCTACCGCCAGATGTCGGTAGCCTCACAATCTTGTCAGTTGCAGTCGACTGAACTGCCTCTACCACCGAAAGAGCTATGGGTAAGTCCATGCGAGTGCGGTCGGCATTGTACCCGCCTCGCCTTGCAGTAACTGTGGCAAGCATCGGATGCGAGTTGCGCTCTTCGGTAGTAGGCTCGCGATCAAGAACAAAATAACCTTGTTTGCGAATATGGCCCACAAGACGATCAAATTGACGTTTATGATCGTTTCCCTTGACCAGCCTCAGATCAAGAACAGCTGAGGCAGTGGTAGGAATGACATTGCGCGCAAGCGACCCCACATCACCACTCGCAAAACCGTTGATGTTCATTGACGGTAGATTGATTAGCTCAAGAAGACTCATGGGCGCGCCTTCGGTGCGATCAATTCCCAATTGTTTCTTGAGTTCCTGATCATATTGAGGCGCTTCCTCAATAGCTTGAAGTTCTAACGCGCCCAGCGGCTCTACATCATCATTCCAGCCGGCAATGGTTACGCGACCTTCCCGGTCTTTCATCGACGCCAGCAATTGAGCGAGCATCATTGCAGGGTCGGCGCCCAGTTGCCGTAGTGTCCGCTGTGTAACGGCCGTTTCGCGCCATAGACCATGAGATCGACATTCAGGTCACCACGCGCTCCAAAAACTACCTGCTTCTTTCCGGATTGATGTACTGGTCCATCACAGATGATCCAGGCATCTGCCTGCAGGAGTTCTTTGTTGAGTCGGATGATCTCCCCAAGATGCGACGAGCCAGCTTCTTCCTCGCCCTCAAAGACAAACTTGATATTCGAGGTGAATGCGACGCCAGTTGCTTTGACCGCCTCAAACGCGGTGAGTATGGCCATGACCCCGGCTTTGTCATCAGACGCTGACCGTCCATAGATTCGCCACTCAGGATCAAACGGCGGACGATCAGGCAGGGTGGTTATCTGGCCATTCGCTTCAAGAGCGGCTGTTCGGAAAACGGGTTGCCAGGGAGTTGTTCCTGTCCATTGTTTCGGGTCAGTGGGTTGACCATCGTAGTGCGCATAAAGAATCAGGGTGCGTTCGGCGCCAGGAGTTTTCCATTCACCATAAACAATGGGCGGGACGTCAGGTGTCTTTGCTTCTAACAAGCGAGGTTCCAACCCGCGCTGGCGCATCATTTCGAGGATCAGCGTCGCGTTGGCGCGAATATTTTTAGTGTCGGAAGCTACGTTGGGGACCGAAAGTAGTTCGACGAATTGTTTCAGAATTTTGCTTTCGTTTGTCTGCCTGAAGGTTCGCACTTGCTGCTGCGTTGATTGTGCAAACAGCATTGCCGGCATCAAGGAGAGCAAGATAAGGGGCCTGAATCGCATTGATGGAACCGCCTTGGTGAATTGAATTGAGCGTCGGGAGATTATGGCCCAAGGGCAAGGTAGAGGCTAGGGGACGGAGGGAGGAAAGTTAGAGGGAGTGATTAATTAGTGTGATTTGATAATTATGAAGTGAGAATTATGAGTGGTTATTTGAAGATCCGCACAGTACCAGTTTGGAATCGGAAGGCCATTGCTCAGCCAAGGCATGCACAATTTAGCCGGGCCACGAGCCTTTAGTACGGTACCGCGAGCGAAGCGACCGGATGGGACACTCAACAAAGCGATCGTCAGAATCAAAATCGAATGTCGCATCCGGTCGCTTCGCTCTCGGTACCGTACTGATCGCCTCTCTAGTTTTTGTCGAAAGTAGTCAGTCATCCAAATGATTCGGCGAATGAGAACTTATCCTCATTGTTTGATTGTAATTAACACGGGTTAGTGCCAACC
>DASROI010000314.1:0-6698 GCA_035646955.1 Pyrinomonadaceae bacterium | reverse complement strand
CAGTACGAAATCGCGATCGACGAAGACGTTCGGAAGCGAGCCCTGCGATCAGTCGAGCGGATGCTTGAGATTGGAAACAAGGACTGAATTTCGGTCATTTGTCATTTACCTCCTCTCTGCAACTTTGGTGTTGTCTATGTCGCAAGTTCCTAAGGTCTCGTTGTGCTGACAAGGAGTAAGCGTAGATTTAGCAGGCAATGCTGGGGCAGGTCAGTACCGATTCGCGGTAGCGTCAGGTGAGTCTCGAGGATTTACCAGTTATCAGCATTCTGAGACGCACCCGACGCTACCGCGAATCGGTACTGACCTGTCCCAGCATTGCTCAGTCACATGAATGGCTTGCTAAATCTACCCTTAATCCCTGTCAGAACAACGAGACCTTAAAAACTTGCGACACAGAGAACACCAAGGTTGCACAGAGAAGGACAAATGACCGATGGAAATTGACCATTGACCGATATTCAGTCCTTATTTCCAATCTCAAGCATTCGCTCGACTGATCGGAGGGCTCGCTTCCGAACGTCTTCGTCGATCGCGATTTCGTACTGCTCTTTCGTTAATGATTCGAGCGTATCCTCAAGAGTAATTTGATTCATGTGCGGACAACGTACACTACATAGCCGCAACATTTCCTTATCCGGATTAGCGGCAGCTACGTTGTCTCCCATTGAGCATTCAGTTAGTAACAAGTATCGCGGAGCCCCGGTTTTTTCCACGTGCTTGATCATTGCCGTTGTGCTGCCGGAGAAATCTGAGGCCGCCACTACTTCCGGACTGCACTCCGGATGGGCCAGGATCAATACGTCCGGAAACTGTTTCCGGACATTCTGAATATCTTCGACCGTAAACTTCTCGTGAACTTCACAGCGTCCGGGCCATCCAATCATTTGGTAGTCAAGCTCACCTGCAAACTTGTTTTTGGGATCACGAGTTGGGTAGATGATTTTCTTGCCGGTCTCTCGAGCGACGTTTGCCGCGAGATATTCATCCGGAATGAAGATGACCGTTTCGGTACCGAGCGACTTAACAACGTCGACTGCATTAGAAGATGTGCAACAGATATCCGACTCCGCTTTCACATCTGCGTAGGTATTAATGTAGGTGACAACAGGCACACCGGGAAATCTTTGTTTCAACTCTCTTACGTCATCGGCGGTGATGCTCGCCGCTAATGAACATCCGGCCCTCAACGAAGGAATCAGAACTTTCTTGGAGGGGTTAAGGATCTTGGCCGTCTCGGCCATAAACTTCACCCCGCAGAAGACGATGATGTCTTTGTCCGTCCTGGCAGCTTTTCGACTGAGTTCCAGCGAATCGCCTACGAAATCCGGAATGGAGTGGAAGAGTGCGGGTTCCATATAGTTATGGCCCAAAATAACCGCGTTCTTTTCTTCTTTGAGTTGATTGATTCGGGCCGCGAGCTCTGCCTTGATACGCAACTCAAAGTCAGGAACCGTATCCGCCAGCATAGCGTGCAACTTTTGATACATCCCGTCAGTCGTTGTATCAGTAATCATCTTCTAAACTTCCCTCTCAAGTGTTCTGAACTTCAACTTGGCGTCTTTTTATTACTCAGTGACCGCCGATCCATTCCAAACTTACATCAAAAACTTTCACGGAGTGAGTCAAGGCCCCAACTGAAATGTAATCCACTCCCGTCTCGGCCACCTGACGCACATTCTCAATGGTGACATTCCCTGAAGCCTCGAGCTTTGCGCGACCATCGTTTATGGCTACTGCCTGTCGCATCATTTCAGCGCTCATGTTGTCCAATAATATTCGTTCGACACCTAGCTCGAGTGCCTCGCGAACATCGTCAAGCGTCCGCGTTTCCACTTCGATTTCCAGGTCCGAAACTCTTTCACGGACTCTGCGAACTGCTGCTGTGATCGAACCGGCGAAATCGATGTGGTTGTCCTTTATTAACACCATGTCGAAAAGGCCGATACGGTGGTTCTCCCCACCGCCGAGCCGGACTGCGAGCTTGTCCGTCTCGCGCAATCCCGGAGCCGTCTTTCGCGTATCGAGAATAATTGCCTTTGTTCCCTTCACCGCATCCATGTATTCCCTGGTCAAGGTTGCTATGCCCGACATTCTTCCAAGAAAGTTCAAAGCCGTCCGCTCGCCAGTCAACAGGGCACGCGCTGGTCCATAGAGGTCCACCAGTACCGTTCGCTTCTCAACCTGGGCTCCCTCTTCAACCTTTACTTCGAAGTTGACCTGCTCGCTCAATTGCAAGAAAACTCTGCGCGCTACCTCCAGGCCCGCGACCACTCCGGACTGTTTTGCAACTATCTGTCCGCGCAAACTGGCATCAGCAGGAATAATGGAGTCCGTAGTCGCATCGCCTGGCCCAATATCTTCATCGAGTGCACGACGAATGCTCTGGTCAACTCTCTCCGAAAGCTCAATGGTTCTCATGATTAATCAAAATAAAAGACGTTGGACCAGCTCCTGGCCATGCTCGATTGGATCAACCAGCGCCTCATCGTCATTGTCAGCATTATTAACTCGATTAGTAACCGGTGAACCCTTCATCTTCGCAGCATCGAAAGGGGCCAGCAGCATTCGCAGATCATCTGTTGTTGCTTCTTCATTTAGCCAGTCAGTTTCGGCTTCACGAGTCAGAATCACCGGCATCCGATGATGAATAGTGGCGAGGAGGGAGTTCGCCGCGGTGGTGACGATGGCACACGACGAAATTCTGTTTCCATCTGTCTTCCACTCGTCCCAGATTCCGGCGAAGGAAAACGGACTTGAATCTTTCATTTGGAAGAAGTGCGGTTGAGTAGCCTTTCCGAGTTTTTCCCACTCGTAAAAGCCGTCCGCTGGAATCAGACAGCGCCGGCGCTGGAACGACTCTTTAAAACTCGCCTTCTCGTCGATCGATTCGGCCCGGGCATTGATAATGCCGGTCGGTTTATCACTCCATGAGGGAATCAGCCCCCACTGCAACAAGGTGAGTTCTCGTTCACCAGCGCGGTCCAGGACCGTCCAAATGGGCTGCGTGGGCGCAATGTTGTAACGCGCGGGACTACGCCAAAAGTCGTAAGTATTTACGCGATCGAAATTCAGTTTATCTGCACGCCGGAGCGTAAATCGTCCACACATTTGGTTTCTTGACTAGGAGCTTAACATTTTAGCGACTGACCTCGAAGTAGCTGCAGGTGGCAATTTGAAGAGGTTGTGCTCGTAGACTTTGCTCAAATCGTGGGAAGCACCACTAACTCTAATAACAAGCACCACTCACCCCAGAGCTCGCAATCCCAATTCGCGGCAGCGTGTGGATCGTTCAAGTCCTTCTCTAATAACAAGCGCCACACCCCACCGCTCCCCAATCCCACATCGCGCCAGCGTGTGGATCGTTCAAGCCCTTTCTACTAACAAGCGCCACTCACCCCACCGCTCGTCTCTTCGGACCACAACGCCCTAAATTTTCTCAGACTATATGGACCAAAAATCGTCGGGACTTCGCGTTATTAGATGGGGCATGGCAGATATGGCCCTGAAAGTTGATTTTTGGCATCTCGCGGAGTCAAACATCTCACTGCGAGATTGCGCTTAGGAGCCCGATGAAACTCAACTCAAAGTATGTAGTCTTTTTCGCAATTGCAGTGGCGAGTACGTACGTGCTGTACCACAACGAACGATTCCTCGTTGATTCTTCCCACCCAGCCTGGCAGCATTACGAGTCTTTTAAGTGGTGGTTATTGCCGCACGGTATCTTCGGCGCAATCGTTCTCTTATTCGCCCCCTTACAGTTTTCCAATCGACTCCGCCAGCGATTTACAAAATCGCACCGTGTGATGGGCCGGCTTTATGTGGTCGGGGCCCTCGTACTCGCACCGCTTGGCGCTTATATCCAGTATTACCAGGAGCGGATGGGCGCGCCGAGATCGTTCACCATTCTGGGAATCGTTGACGCCGCGATGCTGATGGGCGCCACCGCGATTGCTTTCTTGTTTGCTTTCAAGCGAAAGATCGCTCTACATCGACAATGGGCCACTCGCAGTTACGCCATCGCACTAGTATTCATTGGCGGCCGATTTGTCTTAGGTGTAACTGGTTGGGAGACGCTCGGAGTAGAAATTGCGCAGGCTATTATCTGGTCCTGTCTTGCGCTTTCAGTTCCACTGGCAGACATTTCCCTCCACTGGAGAGAAATTCTTCATGCACTTTCAAATAAGTCGAAGGCGACGGCGACACTCGAACAAGCGAGCGTAACTCCAGGATCGCGCATCGCCCGCGCTGCATAATCGCGCCAGGCACCTGGGACCACGAATTGGCGCACGACATCATTGAGGTGTCGTGCGCCAGTTCGCATGGAAAAACAAACTTTACGGGCTTTGACCAGCAGCGTCATTGTTAACGGCTAATCAGTAACGCTCACACTTCGCATTATCTCGCTCAACTGTCGCTTCATCAGCGAAACTCGTGCGCGGACATCCATCAACATCGCGACGCGATCATCCAACTCACTGATACCTAATTTGACCGTTTGAGACGAAGTGCCGCTCAAGGCTTCTACCTTGCGTTGGCTTTTGATCGAGTTATCCGGTCCGACCTTGCCTTCCTTTCGCCATTTCGCGATTAGTTGGTCCCGACGCGTAACTCTTCCTGAATCGCCAGGTGAAACTGAATTGAGATACGACCAGACTCCTTTGGGATACACACTCGGGATTACCTCCGGCCCGGGTGGTTGGCGACCGAAAAATCTTGCGAGCATTCGCGGCGAGTCGCCGAGTGGAAGTCGCCCCCCTTGTTTACGCATTCCGATGATTGATAACACGACCGATGCCGCTCCACCGCCGACCCCAATGCCATTCCCAACATTGGCGGTGCTCGAGCTGAACTGCAAAGCCGTGTTGACCACTCCGAGTGCGCCTCCTGTGACGAGCGAGGCGATGTTGATGATGTTTTGTGCTTTGTCGCGCTGCGACTGAAGCTGGGAACGAATCGATCTAATCTGTTCGATCTCCGAGTCAATGACCGCATTCACGCTGTCTACATCAAGAGACGCCGCGAGGACTCGTTCAGTTATCTGCTGGCGGACAAAGATTGTTTGCACACTCATCGGGGAGCCGGCAGCACGCTCACTCCTCAGCTTTTCGATCAGAACTGTGACCTCAATATCATCTGCAACCTGAGTTGCTTCCGGCGACAACGGAAGAACTTGAACGGAAGGCACTTCAGTTTTCTGTGGTGTCTTGATCGCTTGAGTCTGAGCTAGTGCCGGACAGGTTAAAGCTGTTATGAGTAAAGCGATTTGACAAACGGTTCTTACTCGAGTCATTTTCCCACTCCTTACTAGCCTACTCTCGATCCTTCGTGGATATACCTTGAAATCGCATCTCGGCACGATCGTCGCGCAACGATACTCATGAATTCCAAAATTTTTCTTGCGGAATGATGCGCCGAATGTCGCAACCTTGCGTCTAGCTCATTCATGTCAACAATCATTTGGCCTGGGGGCGTTGTGGGCATTATTTGTTTTTCGTGGTTCGTTTTTCTCGACGTGTAACGGGCGATCACTAAATCACTCGAAGTTACACGAAGAAGAAAGCGCGACTCATTAGTAAGTGTTTGGTCCGCCTGGTTTGACTGTATGGTCGGTCTTGTTCAGGGTCTGCTGCCGTGAGATGCAGAACAGCTTCACGACCACTAGGAGAGAGAGTCATCTATTCGCTCCAGCTGCCGTCAGCACCCGCACTGTTTCGTCGTGACCTCCCTCCGATGCTAACATCAACGCAGTCTTTCCTTCACCGTTCTTCTTGGAAATGTGCTCCTTTAGGTTAACGCTTGCAATATACTTCACGGTGCCCAGGGTGATACGAGACCATCCGGATCGTGGTCCACAATCAGGTTCGGTTCAATTCCATGTTCCAGAAAAACTTTCATGGCGGCCAAAACAAAACTGAACCCGCCCGTCGAAGCAATCGCTTCATGATTGGCCCGCTTCAAGTCGCCCTTTGCAAAGCCCCAGTTTTTGACTTTGACAAAGGTGCGATCTGGACCTCTGGCTTCGAATGTCCATTCGACAACGCTGGGATCCTCGGGCTGATTCCATTCAAGCAATATTCGCTTATTGGTCTCTAACGCTTTGACCTCGACTTCTGTGTGAAGCCCATACATTTCCCACTCCCAACGGACTCGTTTTCAGACTGATAAGGGACCACTACTCTTTGAGAACCAAAAACGGGAGGTAATACTGGGCTCGATCAGCGACTCAAAGACTCGTCCGATAGGTTGGCGAATCATCATTTGCGCCGTCGCCACCGGCCCTTCAATACTGCGCGTCATCGCTGACTCCTTTCGTTAAGAAGGCTCTACCTTCGAGTTATTACGGCACGTAGCGTTCCGCGATTCGGTTAGGTCAAAAAGGTACTTTTTCGTAAGGGTCGGCGTCTAATGATTAACAATTGGCTTTGCACAAAAACTCTAATCTTGGTGAGTGTCGAGCGATCAGTACAGTACCGCGAGCGAAGCGACCGGATGGCACACTCGATATTACGCCTAAATTCTGATGTTTGGTTCGTTGTGTTTACCATCCGGTCGCTTCGCTCCCGGTGTACCCACCGCAGTGACACTCGCTGCAGATAAACCGATCTTAAGGCTTTGTTAAAACTAATCCTTCAGATGAATCACATTCATCCCGAATTCTGCGCTCTACAGCACGCAAAATTGTCGCTCGTCACTTA
>DASROI010000313.1:0-8598 GCA_035646955.1 Pyrinomonadaceae bacterium | reverse complement strand
TCGCGGTAGTGTCGGGTGAGTCTTAAAATGCTGACCACTGCTTGATCCTCGAGACTCACCCGACGCTACCGCGATTCGGTACTGACCGGTCTCGCAACTTGATCGTTTGGTTGCGGCCAAAGGTTGCACAGAGAAAAAGAGCGGGTATCAATCAACATGTTAAATAAGCTTCTCGTTCTCATCGCGATTCTTGTGCTGGCTAACGCTACAACAAAGGCGAGGACGCTAGACGTTTACTTCATAGACGTCGAAGGAGGAGCCGCAACCCTGATTGTGACTCCGGCAGGTGAATCGCTCCTGGTCGACTCAGGTTTTCCTTTGCAACGAGATGCAGACCGAATAATTCACGTCGTTCGCGATGTCGCAAAACTCAAACAAATCGATCACTACCTGACCACCCACTGGCATCGAGATCACGTTGGGTCCATTCCGATTGTTGCGAAGGTGATTCCGGTCAGGAAGTTTTACGATCATGGTTTACCAACGGGACCCGTATTCGATATCACTCCTGGTTACATTGAACTCTATCGTCAGGCCGCCAAGAACAACTCGGTAGCACTAAAAGCCGGTGACGAGCTAACTTTGCGCGACCCGTCGGTTCACGTCCGGATTAACGCCGCGAACGGGCTTGTTATCGGCGAACCTGCCGGCGCGCCTCAAATTAAAAGTTGTGGCGCAGACTTCACACCGATTCCCGAAGATCGTACCGACAACGCAAATAGCCTTGGCTTTCTCATGACCTATGGGCCATTCAAGTTTTACAACGGCGGCGACTTAACCTGGAACGTCGAGAACAAGCTCGTTTGTCCCGATAACCTCATTGGCGGCGTGGATGTTTTTCAGGTAAATCATCACGGCGTGGACAATAGTAATAATCCGGCGCTGGTCCGCGCTTTGAATCCCGGAGTTGCCATCATCGGTAATGGTCCAAGAAAGGGCGGCGATGAGCGCACTTTTAAAACTCTGAAAGAAGTTCCAAACGTAGCTATCTATCAATTACATCGCAACGTCAGGACAACGGCCAATGCTCCGGCGGAATATGTGGCGAACGATGAAGAATTCTGTCGTGGAGAGTTCATCAAACTGTCCGTTGCGCCGGGCGGCAAGACGTACATCGTAAGTATTTCAGCTAAGCGGATCAGCCGGCGCTATCAAGTCCGATAAATACCAGGCAGTTTGAAACCTAAAAAAAGCAACATGAAAACTCGTTTAATTGCGCTCGCAACTCTGTTGTGCGTCGTATTCGACTGTCTGTCAGCTTTCTCCATCGGAATGTGCCAAACTCCGGCGCCCTTTAATGGGCCAAAGAAGGAAATCTATCACTCCGGCTGGATCGACCTGAACAAAAACGGTCGCATGGATGTGTACGAGAATTCTAAAGCTGATATTGAGAAGCGCGTCGCTGATCTCCTGTCGCAGATGACACTCGAGGAGAAGACTTGTCAAACGGCGACTCTCTACGGTTACGGGCGCGTTCTAAAGGACGAACTGCCGACTCCGGGCTGGAAAAATGAGATCTGGAAAGATGGCATCGCCAACATCGACGAGCATCTCAACGGTTGGGGGCCGAGTGCCAAAAGCGTCTATGCGACTGATATCGAGAAACACGTCTGGGCCATGAACGAAACTCAGCGCTTCTTTATTGAAGACACGAGATTAGGCATTCCGGCCGATTTTACCAACGAAGGGTTGCGTGGTGTCGCAGCTCCAGTTGCGACCAGTTTTCCAAACGAGTTGGGTCTGGGCCACACATGGGACAGCGAACTAGTCCGCGAGGTGGGCCGGATAACCGGTATCGAAGGACGAGCGCTCGGCTACACGAATATTTATGCGCCAACCTTGGATCTCTTACGCGATCAGCGCTGGGGCCGGGCGGAAGATGTATACGGCGAAGATCCGTATCTCGCTGCAAAGCTCGGTGTTGAAATGGTTAAGGGACTCCAGGAAAAATACACGGTTGCCTCGACGGCCAAACACTTCGCCGTCTACAGCGTCGCGAAAGGTGCGCGCGAAGGACAAGCCCGCACCGATCCGCAGGTCAGTCCTCGCGAAGTTGAAAACATCCTCCTACCTCCATTTGAAGCGGCCATTAAGGCGGGCGTGCTGGGCGTGATGAGTTCCTACAACGACTACGACAGTATCCCGGTAACGGGCAGCGACTACTGGTTGACCAAGAGATTACGACAAGACTTCGGATTCAAAGGCTATGTAGTTTCTGATAGCGCAGCTGTTGAATATCTCTATAACAAGCATGCTGTCGCTGCAGACATGAAGGACGCGGTCCGAGAATCTATTCTCGCTGGTCTTAATGTCAAGACTAATTTCACACCACCAGTAGACTTCATTTTGCCGTTACGCGAATTAGTTAAAGAGGGAAAAGTTCCGGTTAAGGTACTCGATGATCGGGTACGAGATGTTCTGCGTGTGAAGTTTCTTATTGGTCTATTCGATCGTCCTTATATCCAGGATGCCGCAAACACCAAGGCAGTCGTGAATTCGGCGGCTCATCAGGCCGTGGCGTTACGAGCGTCGCGCGAAAGCCTGGTGCTTTTGAAGAACGATAAGAATGTCCTGCCGCTCAGTAAACAGATAAAGTCAATTGCCGTCGTCGGACCAAATGCTGACGATCAGAGTTTGATTCAGTACCGTTATGGACCTTCAGCCATTGAAAGCGTGACGGTAAGACAAGGAATTAAG
Source organism: Pyrinomonadaceae bacterium (assembly GCA_035646955.1). Lineage (GTDB taxonomy): Bacteria > Acidobacteriota > Blastocatellia > Pyrinomonadales > Pyrinomonadaceae > PSRF01. Next base: position 5,901 of record DASROI010000313.1, on the reverse strand, counting down.
AATTTGCTGGGCCCGCGTGTCGAAGTTAATTACGCGAAGGGATGCGATGTTACCGATGAACACTGGCCAACTACCGAGGTGTTGCCAGAGCCGCTCACCGAAACCGAGAAAACTCAAATTGCAGAGGCTGTTGAGGCCGTAAAGAAGTCTGAGGTGGCGATCGTGGTATTAGGAGACTCGCGGAAGACGGTGGGTGAGAGTGCCAGTCGCACGAGTCTGGATTTGCCAGGGCGCCAGCTGGATTTGGTCCAAGCCGTTTACGAACTGGGCAAGCCGGTGATTGTGGTCCTACTTAATGGGCGTCCTCTGAGTATCAACTGGATTGACAAGTATGTACCTGCTGTAATTGAAGGCTGGTTCCCCGGTGCGCCTGGGGGGACTGCTATTGCCGAAGCGCTTTTTGGCGATCTAAATCCAAGCGGCAAGTTGACAGTTACGTTTCCCAAAACCGCCGGGCAGATCCCCTTTAATTTTCCAACGAAACCAAATGCGCAATGGGAAGGTGAGAAATCACGTGTCAATGGCGCGCTCTACTATTTTGGGCACGGGTTGAGCTACACGACATTCGCATACAGCAACTTGAAAATCAGTCCGGAGCAACAGAAGGCGAATGCGGAAGTTACGGTCAGCGTCGATATTCAAAACACCGGAAGTCGAGATGGCACCGAGATCGTGCAACTTTACACGCGCGACGTGGTGAGTAGTGTGACCACGTATGAAAAGAACTTGCGCGGCTTTGAACGGGTAAGTCTGAAGCGTGGTGAGACTAAGACGGTTCGGTTCGTCTTAACCCCGGCCGATCTTTCATTGTGGAATCCGCAGATGCGATTTGTTGTAGAGCCTGGAAAATTCAAAGTAATGATCGGCTCGTCTTCAGAGGATATCCGATTGAACGGTGAGTTTGAGATTGTTCGATAGGTGGTCCGTGTCCGTAGACTGTTCAACCCGATTCTCGCCGACCTCGTGGTCGGAATTGCCGCCTGTTGTGAGGATGGGTAGCTCTGCGTCTCTGGGCAGATCTCTGCGCCACTCCGCGACTTTTCCGGTGTCCATTTGAAGTTTTCAATTTGGTTGAATTAGAAGCATCGTAGACGCAGAGATCCTTTTGTGCCCTTCGTGATTTCTTAGGTGATGGTTTGCTGAGGACCTTACTTACCACCGAGGCACAGAGGACTCAAAGGCTGCACAGAGTTAGGACACTACATAGTCAACATAATTTTTGACGGCTTTATTGTTTAGTCTTCAACCGGGAGCGAGACATGAATCGACGAACTTACCTTGCGTTGATGAGTACAGCGGCTGGCGCTTTGACCACGACTTCGGGATTGACATCGGCTTTGGCCCAACAGACACCCGCGTCTGATTCCGGATTACCAACCACTTCTACTGTCGAAGACCGCACGCGTCGAATGAAGTGGTGGCACGAAGCAAAGTTTGGCTTGTTCATCCATTGGGGTCTCTACAGCACGCTCGGCCGCCACGAGTGGGTGATGGAAAACGAAGGTATCCCGGCCAGCGAGTACGAACGTTACGCTGATAACTTCAAGCCTAAACCAAATTGCGCCCGCGATTGGGCTCGTCTCGCAAAACGCGCCGGAATGAAATACATGGTGATGACCAGCAAGCATCACGAAGGGTTTTGTAATTTCGATTCAAAGCTTACGAGTTACTGCGCGACTAAAAAAGGACCCGGTCGAGATCTACTCCGCGAATATGTTGACGCGGCCCGGGCGGAAGGACTCAGGTTCGGCTTCTACTATTCTTTGATGGATTGGCACCATCCGGACGGCGCCAACTGCATGAAGGACGAAGCAGCCCGACGACGTTTCGTTGATTACATTCATGGACAAGTCCGAGAGTTGATGACCAACTACGGGACAGTCGACATTTTGTGGTACGACGTGCCGTGGCCACTCGATGCAAAGGGCTGGGAATCGGTTGAAATGAATACGATGGTAAGAAAGCTCCAGCCGGATATCATCATCAACAATCGATCCAAGATTCCCGAGGACTTTGATACTCCGGAACAGCGCATTGAGGCTTCAGCCAATCGACCCTGGGAATCATGCATGACACTCAATGACAGTTGGGGTTATCAGATTGCGGATCGCAATTGGAAGAATCCCACGACGGTCATTAAAAATCTAATTACCTGTGCTCGCGACGGAGGCAATTATCTACTGAATATTGGACCAACTGCCGATGGTTCAATCCCTCCTGAGTCAGAACGCATACTCACAGCGGTTGGCGAGTACATGGCAAAACATGGAGACACGATTCGTTTGTCAGACATTTGCCAGCCGCGCCGTGGTAATTACGTATCATTCACGCGAAAAGGCAATTCACTATTCGCCCACGTCTATTACTGGCCTGGAGAAACAGTTGTCATCGGTAATTTGCTAAATAAGGTATCGTCTGTAACGATGCACGGTACCAATCAACCAGTGAAGTTTATCCAGGACGACTTTCGCATCACGCTCACTGGGCTGCCAAAAGAAGCGCCTGAACTGGTTACAACGTTTGCCCTGGAGTGCGATGGAGAACCGCGGCAGAATCACGAGTTGAAGCGCGCTGAGAAACCGCGACAAATCAGATTTAGTTGAGCCGCAAGAGATGATTATCGATTCGCACCAACATTTTTGGCAGGTCGGTCGTTTCGATTATCCGTGGCTGACGCCTGAACTAGGGGTCCTTTTCAAAGATTACCTTCCGGATTCGCTGGAACCGATCCTCCGGAAAAATCACATAGCAAAGACGGTCCTCGTTCAGGCGAGTAATAGCGTCGAAGAGACACGTTGGCTGTTGAAACTCGCGGACGAACATGAGTTCATCGCGGGCGTAGTCGGGTGGGTGGATCTAAAGAGTTCTTCGGTCGCACCGCAACTCGACGAATTTACGCGCCATCCAAAGTTCAAGGGTGTCAGGCATCTGGTTGAAAGCGAACCGCTGGACGATTGGTTGGTCCAACAGGAAGTCTTGGCCGGCCTCAAAATCCTGGAGGCGCGCAACGTCCCCTTTGATCTGCTCGTCCATACGCGTCATCTAAAATTGGTGCCAACTGTTGTTGAGGCTTGTCCGAACCTTCGTTTGGTCATTGATCATCTTGCAAAGCCACCGATTGCAAAGGGCGAGATTGAAGAGTGGGAGGCGAGTTTTGCTACGCTCGCAAGATTTCCTAATATGTTTTGCAAATTATCGGGGATGGTCACTGAAGCCAACCAAGTGAACTGGAAGAACGACGACTTGCGTCCATATGTATCAGTCGCGCTCGATTCGTTTGGACCCGAGCGGCTAATCTTTGGAAGTGATTATCCGGTTTGTCTACTGGCGGCGAGTTATGAACGGGTGATTGAGTCCTTTCAGGCCTTGCTGTCGGAGCTGAGTTCTGAATCACGTGATCGGGTCTTCGGCGCGAACGCTATCAATTTTTATAAGTTAGGGTGAGCAAAGCACACACGATGAATTACCTAATTACAGGCGCACAGGGATGTATCGGATCCTGGGTAGTAAAAAATCTAATCGAACGAGGTGACGACGTAACCGTCTTTGATCGAAGCCGAGATGCTCGCCGCCTCGAGGCCATCACGAATCAAGATGACCTTCAAAGAGTACAGTTCGTCACTGGCGATATAACTGACGGTGCGAGTGTTCATTCGACCTTACAGAAATCCGGCGCAACGCGTGTCATTCATCTCGCGGGCCTTCAGGTTCCAACTTGTAAGGTCGATCCTGTTGCCGGCGCCATGGTTAATGTTGTTGGCACTCTCAATGTGTTTGAAGCCGTAAGACAACTTGGCCTCAAAGGTCTGGTTTATGCGAGTTCGGCTGCAGTCTATGGTTTCAGCGAGGACGAGCCCGTCGATGAAGATGCCGCCTGTGAACCTACCACGCATTATGGCGTCTTCAAACGCACCAACGAGGGAAATGCGCGTGTGTTCTTTCTCGATCATGGCATTTCAAGTGTGGGCCTAAGACCGTTGACTGTTTATGGCGTGAACCGTGATACAGGGTTGACGAGCGATCCGACCAAAGCGATGAAAGCCGCAGTGTTGGGCAAGCCTTTTCATATCCGGTTCAGCGGAGTCACTGACTTTCAGTACGTCGCCGACACAGCCGCCGCATTTATTGCCTGCGCTGACAAAAATCCCGAAGGCTCTCACGTCTTTAATCTCCATGGTGAGACTGTTCCGGTGGCAGAAATTTCGGAAATGATAAATAGCTTTGCCCCAGTTTCAAATCACGAGCTCGTAACGTTTGGTGGACCACCAATTCCAGTCGCCCACTCAATGAACGACGCCGCTATCAGACGCGTGATTGGTCCCTTGCCTTCAACCTCGCTTAGATTAGGCGTGCAGGAGACCATGAATCGATTTGCTCAATTGCAGACTGAAAATCGACTCGATGTGAGCGATCTCGAAAGCTAATCACAATCATGGGTGCAGTAAATTCTTCGAGAGGGCCTGGTTCGACCGCGCTTTTGCGCGAGACGATGAAAGCTATTGTCTTGTCGGGTGTGCGGTGTCTCGAAGTCCGCGATGTACCGCGGCCAGTGATCTCCTCCCACGAAGTGCTGGTCCGAATAGCTGCCGTCGGCCTTTGCGGAACTGATGCGCACATATTTGCCGGCCACGCAAACTACAACACCAATAACCTGGGCCAGGCAATACCGCTCGAGTTACAGCCGCAGATCCTTGGTCACGAAATCACCGGGGTGGTCGAAGAGATCGGATCGGAAGTCTATGATCTGGTCAGTGGAGATCGCGTCGTCATCGATCAGGGATTGAATTGTTTTAGTCGCAGGCGTGAGTTGCTTTGCGAATACTGTCGCACTGGCGATTCCCACCAGTGCGAGTTTTATCGAGAGCATGGAATTACCGGGTTGCCCGGCGGTTTGGCAGATTACATAGCGGTCCCGGCTGTCAACGCCGTCAAGATGCAGTCGGAGCTTGATTTTGTTTCAGCAGCCCTGGTCGAGCCATTGGGATGCGTGATCCATTCTTCGGACTCTGTAGCGAATGCTCGCAGCCGGTTTTCATTGAATGCGGATAGTTCCGAGCGTCGTGTGCGTGGCGTGTTAATATGCGGCGCTGGTCCTGCAGGTCTTCTGTTTACACAATATCTGAGATCGGTGCTGGGATACGAAGGATCTTTGTTAATCACTGATCCTAACGATCTCAAACGAGACTTGGCCTGTCGATTAGGCGCCACTGAAGCTATCGATGCGGCTAGCTCAGATTTGGTAGAGGTGGTCCGAGAACATACCGGCGGCAAAGGTGTGGAGTATTTAATCGAAGCCTCTGGATCAGGTGTAATCTTTGCTTCGATTCCAGGATTAATACGCAAGCAGGCTACGGTGCTGATGTATGGACATGGGCATTCGGGGAATGACCTGAGTCTATTGAATAATATTCTCTTTAAAGAGCCCGCTTTGGTCGCAGCGGTGGGAGCATCGGGTGGATTTGGTGCTGATGGCCGCCCCTCGGTTTACGCTCGATCACTGAAACTAATTGAACAGAATAAGATCTGCGTCGAGCCGTTTATCACTCATAAATACTCGACACTTTCCGAGGTCGAATCAGCGCTTACTTCCGATATGCAGTCGCATGATTATATTAAAGGCGTCGTAAGTTTTTCCTGACCTGCAGTTTCGCTCGCATAGTCAAATCTAATGCTTGTCTCGCTTTTCGTTACGTGTCTCGTCGACCAACTGTGGAGCAGTGTGGGTGTGAGCAGCGTCGAAGTGTTGCGCCGTGTTGGCTGTGAAGTCCAGTTTGACGACAGGCAAACTTGTTGCTCGCAACCAGCCTTCAACACTGGATATCGTGACGAGGCAAGACAGGTTGGCCGAAGATTCATTGAAGTGTTTGAAAGCGGCAACGCTGATGCGATTGTCACTCCGTC
>DASROI010000312.1:0-4101 GCA_035646955.1 Pyrinomonadaceae bacterium | reverse complement strand
CTGCCGCGCTGTGGGATTGGCGTGCATGAAGGGTTGGTGCGCGTGGTGTAGAGAGGACTTGAAGGATCCACACGCTGCCGCGCTGTGGGATTCGCGTGCATGAGGCTTGGTGCGCGTGTTTGTAGAAAGGATCTGAACGATCCACACGCTGCCGCGCTGTGGGATTCGCGAGCATGACGGTTTGTGCGCGTGTTGTAGAAAGGACTTGAACCTTCCACACGCTGCCGCGCTGTGGGATTAGCGTGAAAGGGGTTGGTGTGCGTTTTCTAGAAAGGAAAGAACCATCCACAGACTTCTTAACTGCACCGCACTAATCGCTAATTAATAGTCTCGCCTGAGAATCTATCTCGCCCGTGCCAAAACGGACACTGGGGACAGGAACCGCCGTCGGGATAATCGACACCTTCTTCGTGTGGACATCCGATCATCCGATCGAGCATCGCGACGGAAACCACACCATGCTTCTTTATTAAGGCCTGAATCTCGAAGCCGGTCTCAGTGTCGAATCGTAAGTCTGAATCGTCGGAGTACCATTTCTCGAGCTCTGGTTCGGCGTCTTCATGGTGAACAATCCCAACGACAACTTTGCTGGCGCGTCTATCATCGGGACCATAAAAAGCGATGGTCGCCACGGGAAAACCGCGAAAGCCCTTACGCGCCTGTTTCGCAAGCGGCTTATTGAGGCGTCCTTTAATCTTCATCAGCGCGAATCGAATCGTTTCAGTTGATAGCTACTCACAGAAATCAAAGCACTGGTAGCGCTTTCATGCAAGTCTGGACGTAGCCTTCTACTCCAAAGCAAGTGAGTGTTCGACTCCAATCTCCTTCAACTGTGCGTCTCTTATGCAGGTGGTCGCCCTGGTGTTGGCACTGCATCCGGATCGTCCGGTGGACCACCGCCCGTGTGGCCAATCCCCACTCTTACCCGGTTGCTAGACTTTTGGTGCACTCTGATCCGCACGAGCACATCACCTAGATCTCCCATATTGTCACTTAGTCGGACCACAACGAAGCGTAGCCAGGTCAACCCCGGATAGGTACCTACCGACTCGACAGTCAACGGATAGATCTGATGAGCGGCATCTTCGGCCGTAGCCGTAACCGCCGAAGCAGTCTCGCCAGGCAGGAGATCAAAATTCGTCGCGAAGAGCATCACTCGTGTTCGCGAATCAGATCCTAAAGGTAGCACAGAGTTAAGTTGGAAGGGCTCGTGCGTCCACGCGATAGAATCGAGCGCGAGAGCCCGCGTTGAGGTTTCTTCACTTATCAGGATCGGCACACCCGGCGCTACTGACGCTGCGAAATCTGCTGTTTGATTTAAGCTGAGATTCGTAAACGACAAGCTTTGCGGACTAAGAACAAAATTAGTCTTAAACGGCGTAATCGTATAACTACCACCTTCAGCAAGGTTGGTAAATGAGTAGTTCCCGTTTGCATCGGTCTGAAGCGTGGCAAAGGCGCTACCACTCAAAGCGACGGTTACATTGCCCAATCCGAAAGCACCAAATGTCACGCGCCCTGAGATGTTATGGGTTGGTGTTGGAGTAGGTGTGGGCGTCGGACTCGGACCTGGTCCTCCGCTCATCTGATAAGCGTAAAGACCGTCTGACGTGCCCGCATAAAGATTTTTGGTAGCAGCATCAAAAGCTAGTGCCATTGCAGGTTGAGCGGGCGAAGGCCAGCCTACGGTAAGCGCGATCGATGTTTGTCCGCCGTTAGCACTTTGATAGACGCCCTGCTCCGTCCCCGCGAAAACGGTAGCAGGTGTGTTCTTGTCAATTGCGAAGGATAAAACGTGCCCTGCAACATCAGAAAAAACAGAGTTCCAACTCGTCCCGCCGTTTATGGTCTTGAATGCGCCTCCGTTGAATGTTGCTGCGTAAAGGACCGACGGGTTTGTCGGGTCCATAACCAACGAAATGATATTCGGATTTACTAAAGACGTAGCGGACCAACTCGCACCAGCGTTTGTGCTCTTAAGAACGCCGAAACCTGTTCCCGCGTAGACGATCGAAGAATTGGTCGGATCAATGGCCAGCGCCGCGACATCTCCCGGAGCAGCGATCGGTGGCCAGGTAACGCCGCCGTCAGTACTCTTGAACAAATTAAAAGAACTTGTGGCGAGGTAAATATTAGAAGGATTGGTCGGATCAATTACCAGAGCCAGGATATCACTATTCACGACGAAGACTCGGTTCCAGGTAACTCCGCCATCAGTTGTCTTGAACACTCCTGAGGAATCGACCCCCAAATACAAAGTAGATGAATTTGTTGGATCAACTATTAGTTTGTGCGTTGGAAAACCGGGTAGCAGGTTGACCTGGTTCGATAGGTTGGTAGCCGACCAGTCGATTCCCTGATTTGTACTCTTACTAAGCGTGTCGCTGTTGTTCGCATAAATTATTGCAGGGTTATTAGGATCAATAAGTATTTCGCGTACGTCAGCATATGGCGCGTTGCTGCTCTGCTGCCAGTTCAGCCCCGCATTCGTTGTCTTTACTACTCCGCTTCCTCTTGTTCCGGCATAGAGGTTTAGGGAGGTGGTGCCTACGAAGTTAACTGTGTTTACGCCGATGGTGTTCAGGCCGGCGCTGGTCCAATTTGTGCCGCCATCTACGGTTTTGAAAATGCCCTTCCCGGTCGTCGCTGCAAAAACTACGGATGGGTTGGAAGGATCGATCGCCAGGTCGGTGATTACAGAGTTGGATAGCCCGCCACTTTGCTTCGTCCAACTCGCTGCAGCATCAGTGCTCTTGTAGACGTCGCTTCCTGACGCCGCATACAGGATCGAATGATTACTCGGACTAAGCGCTACTGCTCGGACATCATCGACTGAATCCGGAATTCCGGTGCTGCTAACGACCCAATTAGCTCCGGCATCTGTGCTTTTGTAAATGCCGCCAAGCGAACCGTGGCCGCCCGACACATAAACAATATTCGTATTGGTGGGGTCAATTGCGATCTCGTTTATGATGAAAAAGTGGATTCCTGTGTTTATCGAATTCCAGGTCACACCGTTGTCGGTGCTTTTTAGAAAACCACGATTCGTCGGACTGGAGTACAGAACGGAGGGTTGACTTGGATCGACGGCAAGTGAGAACACATCTACCGTACTATCTATGAAAGGTCCGTTCCATGTGGCGCCGCCGTCAGTGCTTTTATATAGGCCACTTGAATTGGTTCCGGCATACACCTTGTTTGGGTCCGTCGGGTCAACTGCCAACGACAACAGTCTCGTGCCGACGAGCCCGCTCCTGGTCCAGTTCGAACCGCCGTCAGTACTTTTATAAATGCCAGTTGTATTTGTCGGACCGAAGCCACCGGTTCTGGAGGTTACACCGGCATAGACGATTGATGGATTACTTGGTGATACAGCCAGTGCGGTGACAATGCCGACGACTGGGCCACTGCGAGACCATGAGTCTGTCGAGCCTGAAACGCCTGGAGCAGCGAAAAAGCTCGAGAGAGCTAGAACAATGAGCGCAAGATTGATTATTAAGAGCGGCGTAAGAAAACGACGACGTGTATGCATAGATTGTTTATGTGAACCGCCTTTCGAGTGGAACCTAATGAGAATTCACTGCGCATGCGCAGTTGTTCGAAGGGAGATTGGTAAGTGTGAGGCTTGCCGGTTATTGCTAGTCCGCAGCATACACAACCGCGAGGATATTACTTCTCCATCAATAAGTGGTCAACGGCGGTCCGGATGATTTGGCGGGTTAGGACTATCGCTGATTTACTAGTTCCCTTTGAAGCTTTGTTCGAATCCCACACCGCGGCAGCGCGTGGATCCTTCAAGTCCTTGCTACTAACTAAGTACTGACCCAGAGACGCGAATCCCACACCGCTGCAGCGTGTGGATCCTTCAAGTCCTTTCTACAAACACGCGCACACCAAGCCTCATGCACGCGAATCCCACACCGCGGCAGCGTGTGGATCGTTCAAGTCCTTTCTAAAAATGAGGTGCCCAACTTTGAGACCACGAATCCCACACCGCGGCAGCGTGTGGTCCCTTCAAGTCCTTTCTATAAACCGCGCTCGTCCCCTCTCTCCGCGCGAAGCGCGCCGGAAGGTAATATGCGGACTCCTAGTAGACAGGAC
>DASROI010000311.1:0-14276 GCA_035646955.1 Pyrinomonadaceae bacterium | reverse complement strand
ACCTTTTTATTTCTCAAATTCTTTTAGATTGGAATAATTCGAGGATTTAGGCGCGTCTGCAGAAGACAAATACAGTACCGCGAGCGCAGCGACCGGATGCCACACTCAACTTGTTATCGGGAGTCTCACGATCCCTTGCCTGAGTGTGTCATCCGGTCGCTGCGCTCGCGGTACTGTATTGAGTGGTTCGCGCATATCTGGTCCAAAAAGTGGTGAAACACTTTCCGGATCGGCCTGCTTATGTTCTTGGAGTGATCACGAAAACTCAATGGCACGGATTGCAAAGTGATAAAGCAGATCGTGAACTGGTAAATGATCTAGCTCAATCATTGGAGTGTCCGGGATACACGTACATTATTGCGCTTGAGCATCAGTACAAGCCGTTACGGAAATTCTTCAAGCGGATTGAGGGATCTGAAGTTTACCGCGCCTGAGCCCGAAGTGGTTGTGAAAGTAGCGGCTTTAAGCGGTGGTGTTCAGGGCTGAGAGTCAACACAGTTACGCCCAGGAATTCGAATACCGAAAACCTGGGCGTCAATTAAACTTAAGCTGTTAACTTACAGTGAGAACGTTCCATAGAATGCGCTGTTCTCACCAGAGCGTTCCCATGGCTCGCCGACACTCTTACCGGAATAGGTCGCATTCAAAGTGTATCCAACCTTCCGGTTCTCTAGTCCCACGAGCGGCTTGTACCAAACCAGGTTTGGCATCTTGCAGCAAAGATCATTCGGCATCGCGTGAACGTTCATTGTTGCTTCACCAGCTGTGACGTTGAAAGACTTGTTCTGATGATCGAAGGTTACCGGTGTGTAACGAACAGCAACGACCTTTCCTAACGACGCTGCATACTTCTCCTCAAGCGCATGAAGGAAAGCCAGCGCCTGAGTTCGCGATGCGCTGTTATCAATCAGTATTTCAGACTGTTTCGCCACATCGTTCTCTGCGAGGTTAGCGTCCGAACTCACAATTGCGACTGCGCGTACGCCTGCCAAATCAACTCCCTGCCATTTTCCGGAAGTGACGCTCCAGGCCATCATTGCATCACGCCCAGTCGTTGTGACTTCGCCATTGTAGTGACAAGCTCCAGCGAATACGCTCGCTGTTCTCACCTCGACGTAATCGCCCCGGAGACTTACATTCTCAGCGCTCGAGCTCAGGACCACGCAACTTGCGACAACTATTACTGCTAAGCCTAAAAACAACAACTTTCTCATCTTCGATACCTCCGATAACTTCTGCGCTTTGATTATACGCTCTTGATCGCCGAACTGTAGCACGAGCGTCCGGGGCCACACTTATCCGGCACTACCTGGTGATTGTCGGGTCCAATAACTTCCTGCGTTTCACAACACCAAACATGATTTGCAGAATCGATGTAGTCTTCAGCGCTAGTTGCGAGCTGATCACGCATGAAGAACTTTTTCGATCTTAATGACCCACAATACATGGATTGAATGGTATTGGAGTTAGCTTCGTTTGCCATAAGACTCTCCACGACTTCGGTTAAATGGTTGATGCCATGAAACTGCCCCGACGTTTGCCACGAGCGCCTAAATTTCCGTTGTCTTCGTCAGCGCCCGTCTCACCAGTGTCTGGGTTAAAGGAACCTTGTATGCGTTCTTCTCGAGGGGCTGAGCTTCGGATAACGCAATCTTGCCCGCTTGCGTTAAAACGTCAGGACTCAGCGTTTTTCCAAGCAAAAACTTTTCTGCTGCTGGAACTCGCCAGGGAATTGGCGCAACACCGCCGAGCACTAACCTCACGTCTTTGACTTTCTTTCCGGGGTCAAATTGGACTGCTGCCGCTACTGACGCCATCGCGAAGTCCAATGACTCGCGCTCTTTAAATTTCAGGTAAGTGGATCTCTGGGCTAAGGGCGATGCAGGTACAAACACCTCGGTGATGATATCGTCATTCTTCAGCACGTTTTCGCGTCTGATGTTTCCTTCTGACGGAAGCGTAAAGAACTTATCGAGTGGAATCACTCGCTTACCATCTGCGCCGACGACTGTGACCCTTGCACCTAACGCTAACAACATCGGCGCCAAATCGGAAGGGTGGACAATGTAGGATGGACCACCGGCAATGATTGCGTTGTACTTGTTCTCACCGGTTGCCGCGTAGCATTCAGAGCCGCCTTTTTTAAGACAATTCACTTCTTCAAGCCGGAAGTACCAGCAGCGCGGGCGTTGGCACAGGTTTCCACCGACTGTGCCAAGATTGCGTATCTGTGGAGTCGCAATTGAATGCGCCGCCTCAGCAATTCCCGGCATCACTTTGCGAATCCCGTTATGCTCCTCTAATTCAGTCAGTGTAATGAGTGACCCGATGGTCAAGCCTTTTGAATCGAGTGAAAGGCGATTCATGCCTCGAAGATTCTTCAGGTTCACTAAACGTGCAGGTCTAGAGGTGTAGTCCTTCATCGTAGTGAGAAGGTCCTGACCCCCGGCAATCGGTCGCGGCGCTTCATCGATGTCGGTCACGGCGCTGGTCGTCAATAGTTTGACGGCCTCGTTGATGTCTTTCGGGTTGGTCCATTCAAAGGCTTTCATCTGTTTTCCTCTTTGGAGTGCGGTGAACCCCACCGCTTGTAATCAATTCGAATCCCCGGTAATGACAATTAAAGCGCCGCCGGGCCGGCGCACTCCAAAAGTTATGTATTCATGAGACCCATCAAGATTTTGTCCGGCGTTATCGGTAATTCACGAACGCGAACGCCCGAGGCATTGAAGACGGCGTTAACGACAGCCCCCAGCGCAGGAATAATGCATCCCTCAGCAACTCCAATTACGGCTTCGCGCTTATCGTCATCGTCGATAATCGGAACAAGCTCGGGCATTTCCAGAGCGCCCGGCAACTTGTAGTCACCAAACCCGGGGTTTAGTTGGAGGCCAAGTTGCGCATCCATCACTCGTCCCTCCCAAAGCGCCATCCCTAAGGATTGGATCATTCCACCGTTGATTTGACTTTCAAGAGTGAGCCGGTTGAGCGGAAGCCCGCCATCCTGGACATGGACCATTTTAATCGGACGAATATGGCCGGTCTCGACGTCAACTTCTACTTCGGCAAAGGCGGCGCCATGAATACCGCTGGCCTGTAGATCCTGTCGCCACTCACCGTGCCCCATCACTCCTGCCGCGGGAAGTGCGGCACATGCTTGCTTCCAGGTGACAGACTTGCCTTTTGCGCTGACGTTTCCACCTGAGAAAGTGATTTCTCCAGGCTGAGCATTATCGAGTAATGGCGCCACCTTTTCGGAAAACAACAATCTGGCTTTGATGGCTCCATCCTTAACCGATGGAGACAACGAAGCAGCGGTAGTTGAACCCCCAGAAGAATTAGCTCCACCGAGTTTTGAACTTCCAATTTCTTCCCGAACGTCATTTACTTGGAGACCAAATTCTTCGGCAACAATCGCTCGCGTGTAAGTGCGTGTGCCCGTGCCGAGATCCTGAGTCCCGACGGCAACCAGAACTGAGCCATCCCGCGAGATAGTTACATCGACTTTGCACTGGTTGTTTCCACCTCCACCCCAGGTGCCGACAGCGCAACCCATTCCCCGCTTCAATGGCCCAACATTCCCTCCGGCCACTGGATTTCGTTTGGCCCAGCCAATCTCTTTCGCACCACGATCGAGTTGCCGGTGATAAACCACATCACGCAAGTTCTTTTTGCGGAATTCCACCGGGTCCATCTTGATCTTGTAAGCCAGTTCGTCCATCAGTGACTCGACCGCAAAAGACGCTTGCGGATGACCGGGAGCGCGCATGGCGATGGAGGAATCTTCGTTTGTGTGAAGCGAATAGACTTCACGATAGGTATCCCCCATACGGTAGATGTAAGGTTGCCCGGCCTGTGAGCCTTGTCCTATACCGCCAAGTCGATACTGCCGCGCCTGCAGGCCAACGATGGTTCCATCGTTCTTCACTCCGGCTTTCAGCTTTTGCCATGATGCCGATCTATTACCCGCCATTACGAACTCGTCATGACGAGTCAACATCAGCTTAACCGGAGCCCTGGTCTGTTTTGACAACCGGCAGGCAAACATTCCTTCGGTGCCAATACCAAACTTCGAGCCGAATCCACCACCCATGTGCTGCACGATCGCGGTTACATCGCTCTGCGGCAGTTCTAGTTCTTTGGCGGCGTCTTCCGGAATGGTGAAAGTGCCCTGGGTGGAGGCATAAACTGTCGCAGTATTTCCTCCGCGATAGTCGACAACTATTCCGTGGGTCTCGAGACAGGCGTGATGGATTCGAGGCGAAATGTATTCGGCTTCAACTATTGCGTCAGCCGTTGCAAGCGCCGCTTCTGCCTTCGCGGGATCTCCATTTTTATTCTTTTGTTGAAGATTGTTCTCATTCGCTTCATCCACGACCTTGGGAGCGCCCGGCTTGATTGCGTCCGTGGCATGGACCACGTGAGGGAGCACTTCGTACTGCACTTTGATTGCCCGTAAAGCATCGGCGGCTGCTTCAGGCGTCGTTGCTGCGACTGCGGCAACGGGCGCTCCGGCGAATCTAACTTCTTTTAACGGCGCTGGGATGATTGCTTTAACACCGGGTATTTTCGCAGCATCGTCGGTGTCCAGGTTCTTAATCTGAGCATGAGCGTGGGGCGATCTGAGTATTCTCGCGTAAAGCATTCCGGGGAGCCGCTGATCGTAAGTGTACTTGGCGCCACCCGTAGTCTTGAGTGGCCCATCAACACGAGTCATGCGATGGTTGAGCAGAGTGTGTTTGTCGTTTGGTCCCCAACCAGGGCCACTGTCTTCATCGACTTCGATTTCGACCATCGTCTCGATGCCATTGATAACCCTGGGTACTTTGATTTTCTTCTTTTTCTTTGCAGGAGCTTGTTGCATGGTCCCTCCGGAAACGCGATTCCCTTACGCCGTTTTGCCGTTCTTCGCGGCCGCTAACGCTGCTTCAAATACTCGGGGGTACGTGCCACAGCGGCAGAAGTTTCCCTTACATGCTTCCCGAACTTCGGCGAGACTGGGGTTGGGATTTTTTGTTAGATAGGCAGAGATAGTAGTAACGAACCCGGGCGTGCAAAAGCCACACATCAACGCATCATGCTCGACAAATGCTGCCTGAACTGCATTGGGACGATCAGGCGTTCCCAGGCCTTCAACCGTGGTTATTTTCTTGTTTGTCGCATCGACCGCGAGAACAAGACAAGAATAGGCGGGCTTGCCATCGAGTAACACGGTGCACGCACCGCAGGTACCAACATCGCAAACTAGCTTTGGACCGGTAACGGCCGGCTCAAGGTAGTCGCGCATCGTGCTTAAGAGTGTGGTTCGCGGTTCTACACTCGCTTTTCTATTCTCACCATTGATATTCAGCGTGAGACTCACAGTACCACTGAGTGCGGCAGGTGGGTTCTTCTCTTGAGCCTCAACTTCCAGCGACCACTTATCAACGAGTGCGGCTCCCGCACCGGCAATACCAACTCCCTTTAGAAACTTTCGTCGACTTGGATCATGAGAAGATTGTTCCTTCTCTTTAACATCCTCTTCCTTTGCCATTTGCTAAGCTCCTCGGTCAGGCTCACTTCTTGACAGTCTTACAATCGGTTTCGTATGTTGACCAGCCGGGCGCGAAATGGTCAGACCATTTTCTCGGCACAAGTTGTCTTGACATCGATTCAAATTGTTTGCGGTCACCATAAATTAACATAGCCGACGGTTACGCGCTAATAACAAATTTGTTGAGGTCGCCCGAACTATAGCGCTCGAAAGCACCGTCACTTCATCTGGCATTTTGCGATCTCAGCCTCCATTGCAACAAACGATTGAATGTTTACTTCGAAACAAATTGCCACATGGTTCCTGGTTCTGCTGATTCACGTCTTTGCAATTACTGATGGCGCGCAACCCAAAGTTCATTCTAGCAAGGTGGATTGGTCCGTTCGTCTGGTTGACTCGACGATGAAACGCTATCCAGGCGCAAAGGAACTCGGTGGTTGGGGCTACGCAAAGTCTCTTTTCTTATACGGCCAGTACCTTGTCTATAAACGTACTCATAATCCGGTCTATTTAAACTACATCAAAGCGTGGGTCGATTCACATGTTGACGAACAGGGAGTTGTTACCACCACTAATGCGCAAGGCGTCGTGTCAGAGGTCAAATTCGACAATCTGGATAGCATGTTGCCGGGGAACCTCCTGCTCATTCTTTATCAAGAGACAAAGGATCCGCGGTACAAACTTGCAGCCGAGCGAATAAGAAAGAGGTTCGACTCTTACCCGCGAACTAAGGATGGAGGGTTCTGGCATGCAACCGGTAAGAGCCGCGAATGGCAGCTCTGGGGCGATGGCGTTTTCATGTCGATGCCGTTCTTGATCCGTTACGGTAAGCTCTTTGGAGACAGCAGATACACCGATGACGAGGCTGGCCGTCAGCTCATCATCTATGCCTCACATCTTAATGATTCTAAAACTGGACTGATGTTTCATGCCTATGATGAAAGTGGTCAGTCGGCCTGGGCGGATAAACAGACAAGGCACTCTCCTGAGATCTGGTGCCGTGCCATGGGTTGGTTCGCCATGACCCTGGTAGAGGTCCTGGATTTGCTGCCGAAAGACCATCCAACTCGGCCCGAGCTTATTGCGCAACTACAACGGTTGGTTGCTTCGTTAGCGAAGTACCAAGATCCGAAAGCCGGATTGTGGTTTCAGATAACTAACAAACCTAACGACCCAAATAACTGGTTGGAGACGTCGAGTTCGAGCATGTACGTTTACGCGATTCGGCAGGCCATCGCCCAGGGTTATATTTCGAAGAGCTATCGCCGAACGGCACAACGCGGTTACGAGGGATTGCTGACTAAGATCTCGATCGACGAGAATGGTGAACCACGTCTAGTCGATATTTGCGAAGGCACCAACGTGGGCGACCTTTCCTATTACCTCGCGCGCAAACGGTTGGTAAACGATTTTCATGGACTGGGAGCATTTCTGATCATGAACGAGAGCTTTAAAAACTCCTCATTCAACCGGATGAAGCGGACCATTTGGCGCCCGGCCGACTAAGATCGCTTCCTCCACCCTTAACAGTTACACCCCTGAATATTTTTATCAAAATCCTTGACGCCTCAGAAAATTGGTATTATAAGTCAGAGGCCTAAGCAGAAATTGTTATGACCAATTTCAAGACCCCGAAATTGACGATCGTTGAGCCGGCCCGACCCGGGCAAACGAATGAGCAGGTTGTCGCTCGGGTTTATGACCTGATTAAAGAGCAGGCTTTACGGCCCGGTGATCGCTTGCCTCCGGAACGAGAGTTGGCGAAGCAGTTGGGTATCAGCCGTCCTTCATTGAGAGCAGGGTTGGGCTCGCTGATCTCGATGGGCGTGCTGAAGTCACGCCAGGGTGCCGGGACATTTCTGGTTGATGGACCGCCCGCGCTAAATAGTGAGCCGTTGAGGTTGCTCGCCGACCTGCATGGATTCAGTTACGAGCACATGTTTGAGACACGGTCCATTTTGGAGGTTGGAGCAACCGGCCTCGCAGCCGAGCGTGCGAGCGGAGATCACCTTGCGACCATGGCGGAAGAGATCACGGAGATGTTTGTAGCGCTCAAAGATCCGCAACAGTTCCTCGTTCACGACATGGCCTTTCATCGAGCCGTCGCAGCTGCTTCGGGCAATCCGACCCTTGCGACGTTAGTGGAAATGGTTTCCGGAATTCTTTATGAGCGCAGAAAAACGACCATTGAACGCGCTCACGATTTCAACGAAGCGCTTGAAATGCATCGAAAAATCTACAAGGCGATTCGCTCACATCAACCGGACGCGGCACGCGAGGCAATGCGTGAACATATTATGCGCGCGCACCGTGCGTTTGCTCTTGAAGAGAAGCAACCGAAGGGGAGATTCGAGAAGGATCTTGCTTAAGGTCCCTGGGGCTCGTGTCAGTTGTTAGTCAATAGTTAGTTTGGACCAGGCGCATTACCTCAATACGTAACCTGTAGGGCGATAAGTAACGGCAATTTTCCTCTTAGCTTTTTTTAGCTTTTGGTTTGTCAAAATTGTCCGAACAAAAGACAAAATCTAATTGAGTCAAATCAGGCTCAACGGAAACGAAAAACTCGACCTTCTGAAAAAATTAAGGAGGAGTCCCATGTCCAGTCAGTTGTCATGCCGCCCCGTTCTTCTGCTCCTGTTCGTGACCTTCATTTCTGCTTGCTCCATCAATGCCCAGACCATCACTGGATCGATTTCCGGGGTTGTCACTGATTCCAATGGGGGCGTTGTTCCTGGAGCAAGAGTAAACCTCGTCAATGATAAGACGGGAGGGACGCGCACCGTTCTCACCAACTCGGAAGGACGATTCAATTTTGCCGCTCTCCAACCCGGAGGCTACTCGATGAAAGTGGAGCAGTCAGGCTTTCAGGCATTGGAACAGCGAGGAATAATTCTGAGCGCAAATGAAAATCTTGCGCTCGGCGATATAAAACTCCAGCCCGGGCAAGTCAGTGAAACAGTAAGCATCACCAGCGAAGGGCAACTTGTAGAAAGGGAAAGCAGCGACCTCACCGCCCGCTTGACGTCCGATCAACTCAACCTGATTTCAACCAAGGGTCGTGACGTTACTTCACTGCTGCGACTCTTGCCCGGCACTTCGAATATTCCCGATGTGGAAGCAGTGGGAAATGGGTTTGGCACCACCTTGCCGAATTTCTCAGGACAACGTTCGCGGTCTACGGTTGCTACGGTCGATGGTCTAAATGCGAGCGAACCTAGCGGCAGCAACTTGTTGAGCATGACGACAAGCCTCGATGCAATCGCTGAAGTAAAAGTATTGAGAGACAACTATGGCGCCGAGTATGGAAACAATGGGGGCGCCATGATTAACATCGTGACTAAAGGCGGGGGCAAAGAATACGCCGGAACTGCTTATTACTTCCTCCGTAACGAAGCTCTTAATGCCGCAAATTTTTTCAACAATAAAGCCGGGTTGAAGCGAGCTCTATATCGATTCAATTACTGGGGTTTCAATTACGGTGGGCCATTACCGTTACCGCGTTTTGGTGAAGGTGGCCCGGCGCTACTAAAGGACAAGGCATTCTTCTTTTTCAATCTCGAGAAGCCCCACACTATCACGCCAACTGATCCGGTCTTTGTAACTGTGCCGACAGCGTTGGAGAGGATCGGTAACTTTTCGCAGTCGAGGAATTCGACTGGCGCAATTCCCGTCGTGCTTGACCCGGTGACGGGTGTCCAGTTTCCCGGCAATATCATCCCGACCAATCGCATCAACTCGAGCACTCAGAACTTGCTCAATTATTTTCCCTTGCCCAATTCTCCGGTTGCCAGTAATCCCGGTCGTTATGTTTTCCAGCGCAGTGTTGATGTGCCGAAGCATAGCTACTTGTTTCGTATCGACTTAAAGCCGACTGATAAAGACAACATCTACTTCAAAGCGCAATGGTGGACCTCTGATAACGAAGGGACGGCGACTTCTGGTTGGCCCAACGGCGCCAATGGAGTTGATCGCTGGGGCATTCGCTCGCATTACCTCTACACAGACGACGGTCGATCAATTAACTGGGTTCACGTCTTCAACTCAAGCGTGGTCAACGAATTCAACGTTGGCTGGAGAAAAGACACGGAAGGGTTTATTCCGACCACTGGTTTTGCAGAAGGCTTGACGAGAGACGCATTGAACTACACTGCTCCCCAGTTGTTTCCGCAGAATAATTCACTCAACCTGGTGCCTATTGTTACGGGCTGGACCAGCGTGGCGGGGAATCCTGCGAATATCAACTGGCTCAATCGCTGGGGTGAGGTTGGCGAAGATTCAATCAAGCCTTCACTCAGCGATAACGTTTCCTTCACTCATGGCGATCACACATTCAAGTTTGGTCTTTACTACGAGCGCCTCTTTAATCGGGAAGCGCCCGGAGGAACGTGGTCGGGCCAACTCGACTTCGGCACTGGGACCACGACCGGATTTACGACGGCTGCTGGTAATACAAATTTCGCTTACGCAAATGCTTTGCTTGGTAATTTCAACACGTACACGGAACAAAGTTCGCGACCGTTCACTAATCTGCAGCTGAACCAGGTGCAATGGTATGCGCAGGATCAGTGGAAGATAAATCGAACTCTTACGGTGAACTACGGCATGCGTTTTGGCTATACGTCAGGACAATTTCAACTTGATGGTCAGGGTTCGAACTTCGACCCGGCTAAGTTTGATCCAAGTAAGGCGCCTCTGCTCTACATTCCTTACTGTAACGGTCAGCCAAACGGCATTCCTGCTTTTGGCACGGCCTGCGCCGGCGCCAGTCAATTTGCGATTGACCCACGCGAAATAAACAATCCCAACCGCACTCTGCTCAACAAAAATCTGGTCCGAGCGATTATTCCAAACACCGGTGATCCTCTGAACGGACTTGCTTTGCCAACCGATCCAAATACTCCACGAGCTTACCGGGAAACGGACCCGATCTATTTTGAACCCCGACTCGGTTTCGCCTGGGACGTTTTTGGAACCGGAAAGACTGTGCTGCGCGGAATGGGTGGTGTTTATCACATGCCGAGAGTTGGTGGCGGAACCGGCGGTGCGAGCAGCCTGGGAAACAATCCACCGCAACAGCGCACCTTCCAGATTCAAAATGGGAACGTCAATAACCTTGCGAATCTAACCAACACTGCGGCGTTGTTCCCGGTCACCATCAGTGCACTCGAAGCTCAGTCACATATCCCAAGCACCTACAACTTCTCGCTGGGTATTCAACAGGAGATTGGTTTTAAGACGGTCGTTGAAGCGAGTTACGTGGGAGCTTTTGCGCGCCATCTCGGGGAACGAAGAAATATCAATGCTATACCTGATAACGCCAGATTTGTAGATTGCGCCGTTGCCGCGAAATTCGGTGTTCCCTGTCATGTGGAAAATCGAGATCCATTCACAGCCAGTAGCGCGAAGAACAACGACTTCCTCCGTCCTTATCGTGGTTATGGCGACATCAATCTCGTGCTGTACTCGGGGACGTCAAACTACAACGGCCTTCAGGTCCAGATCAATCGACGCTACACTCGTGGTTTTCAATTTGGTGTTGCTTACACTTACTCGAAGTCTTTCGATTATGCGAATGACGATTCATCCGACGTGTCCTATCCCAGACCCTATAAGCAGTTCAATTATGGACCTTCGGATTTCGACCAGACTCACATCCTGACGGTTGGTTATATCTATGATGTGCCGTCGCTCAGCCGGAAGTGGAATAACGGATTCGTCAAAGCCGTATTCGATAACTGGCAACTAAGTGGCACAACCTCGTACGCGACCGGTCGACCAAAGCAAAACATAGCGGTGACTTACACAGCTGGCACAGCAACTATTACGGCTGGTCAGCAATGTCCCCCGGGAACAATCATGACATCTTCAACTCTCTGCACGATGATCACAGATTTCACCGGAGGAACCGTAAATGCGAGACCCAATATCACTTGCGATCCCGGCAAGAATGCCGCGGGCCTCGATTCAACCGGATCAGCTTATGTAATCAACGTCGGTTGCTTCAGTGTCCCAGGTGGCCTCGGTCAGATCGGCAACATGCAGCGGAACCCTGTACGGTTGCCGGCGGTCTTCAATAACGACCTGGCGTTTTTCAAAAAGGTCAAGCTAGGCGAGAGTCGAGACATTCAGTTCCGGTGGGAGATGTACAATATTTTCAACCGCGCCAACTTTGATGATATCGATGGTTCGATGGCGTTTGGACTGGTCCAGGTAAATCCGAACCCGGGACAAGCCTGTACCGCAGCCGGTAATACTTGTACGGCGATCGTGCGACAGACTCGGAGTTCCTTCGGAACACCGAGCACGGCGCGTACGCCTCGTGTTATGCAAGCATCGCTCAGAATTAATTTCTGACGACCAGCTTTGCGAAAAACCCGATCTTGGTGAATGTCGGGCGATTTATACGGTACGCGAGCGAAGCGACCGGATGGTCAACTCAATGACACCTCATGGGTATTTCCGAATTTTGAGTGGACCATCCGGTCGCTTCGCTCGCGGTACCGTATTAATGAAATGCTACTTTTTGTTCAAAACCAATTGGTACGCCCGCGATTCCGCTAATCTGCAGTGAATTAATCGAGATGAAAAAGGGGGAGTCGATGTCACAATTATTAATCAGTAAAAATCGTGCGCTATTCATATCAGTTCTCTTAGTAAGTCATGTCTTCGTGTCCGCAGCAACCAATGCAGCACCCAAAGTCTTCGTGCTTGATGCTGCTCGACTTGAAAACGCGAAACGTCGGATCGCTGCACATGATAAAGAAGTCCAACCCGCGCTCGATAAATTGGTCGCCGATGCTAACAAAGCACTCAGTGTCACTACTTACTCAGTTATTAGCAAGAAAATCACGCCACCGAGTGGTGATAAGCACGACTATATGAGCCAGGCTCCATACTTTTGGCCGGATCCTGGCAAACCAAATGGCCTGCCTTACATTCGACGTGATGGTGAACGGAATCCAGAAATCGAGAAGATTGGCGATCACGATGCAATGGATCGCATGCGCACTGTAGTTGAAACTCTGGCGCTTGCTTACTATTTTGCAGCTGACGAAAAGTACGCGACTAAAGCCACGCAACTCCTGCGCGTCTTTTTTCTCAATCCCGACACGCGAATGAATCCAAACCTTGACTACGCGCAAGGCATTCCGGGAATAAACACGGGACGTGGCATCGGTTTGATTGAGACACGCGGCTTAACGAGCGTTGTCGATTCCGTCGGCTTGTTGAGCGGCTCAAAGTCCTGGACCAATAACGATCAGCGAGGTATGGAAGACTGGTTCGGAAAATTTCTTCAATGGATGCTTGAAAGCAAGAATGGAAAAGACGAGAGCGTGTCTAAAAATAATCACGGCACCTACTACGATGTCCAGGTTGCCTCGTTTGCTCTCTTTACAGGGAAGCGAGAACTTGCAAAACAAGTATTAATGGCGGCCAGGACTAAACGTATAGCGTTGCAAGTTGAACCCGATGGACGTCAGCCCCTGGAGCTAGCCCGGACGAAAGGTTGGAGTTATAGCATCATGAATCTTGAAGGTCTGATGCAACTGGCCCGCCTCAGCGACAATGTTGGCGTGGATCTCTGGAACTACACTACGCCTGATGGTCGCAGCATTCGCAAAGCCTTAGAGTTCTTGACCCCGTACGCATTTAACGAGAAATGGCCCTACCAACAATTGGGTACGTGGCCGCCGCAACAGCTTTACCCCCTAATCCGGCGCGCTGCAGATCGCTTTAATGATCCCGCACTACAACAAGCAGTCACGAAAATGGGGGCACGAAACGTCAGTGATCGCACCGAACTACTCAACTGACATGTTGGTAGAACCGTCATCGTCCAACGCCTACAAACAACAACAAAGTCAGCTATGATTCAGTCGCGTCGTTCGTTTCTCAAGGGTGTACTCGCCTTGCCACTCGTGGTGCCAGACCGTTTGGTCTGGGCTCTGCCAACTAACGCGGAATCAGTAGTAAGTCCAAACGGTACGATCCGCTTTGAGTTAGTTCACGGAAAGAACTCTCCAGTTAAGTATCAGGTCAAATTTCGGAATCGTCCGGTGATAGAGCCTTCGGATCTTGGGTTACTTGTGAGAACGCAGGACGCACCTGACAAGCCAAGTCAACATGTCGCGCGACGGACTGGCCCTTATGCCATGCGCGAATCATTTCCGACCCGCGGTCTGCGATCCATCGGCGTGAACCAATGTAATGGCGTTTATTTCGAAATCGAGGGCGACGCCAAATATAGACTGGAAGTGCGAGCGTTCGATGACGGGATCGCCTTTCGTTATCTGGATGAAGGTGCCGATACGCCGAGAGTTCCATACGAGCTCACTACCTTTGTGTTGCCAAGCGAGAGTGTTGTTTGGTTTCACGACTTCCAGGGGCACTATGAAGGTGTTCACGCCAGGAAAAACATTTCAGAAGTGAAGGACGGTGAATGGGCCGCACCACCTCTTACAGTCAGACTTCCAGCAGATGTTGGTTATGCGGCAATAACAGAAGCCGCGTTGATGAACTATGCGGGAATGGGCTTACACGCAGATGGTCGAAGTGGATTCAAGCTCACTCTCGGCGATCAGTTGCCTGTAAGTTACCCATTCGAGTTGCGCTACGGCCTCTCCGAGGCAAAACGTCTCTCACAGCCGGCAGCAATTCGAGGCGCGATCAAGACTCCATGGCGCGTAGTCATGATTGGAAAGGATCTTAACGCCCTTGTAAATTGTCAGATCATTGAAGCCGT
>DASROI010000310.1:0-12062 GCA_035646955.1 Pyrinomonadaceae bacterium | reverse complement strand
CTTGAGTACCACCAGAACCCCAGAATCGCGAGGATTCCCGCAGATACGAAAGCTATCTTTCCCACGATTCGATGGACCTGTGCGCCGAAAACTGCGAAGGTCCCATGACCACCATCGAGTTGACCCACCGGCATTAGGTTTAGACTCGTCACCAGCAGTCCAATCCACGCTGCCATGTAGTATGGATTTATCGTTGAGTGAGGATCCAGATGTACTCCGAAGGTTCGAGCAATGAGACGAAACAGCAGTGGATCGTTGAAAACTATTCCGGGTCCTTCAAAGACCGGTGGACCAACGTTTAGGACACCAATCACGGCTAAAGGAAGAGCGACGACAAATCCGGCCAGCGGACCAGCGAGCCCAATATCGAAGAGTGCTCGACGTGAAGGTATTGGTGAACGGATCTTTATGAAAGCGCCAAACGTGCCGGCCAGGAAAAGAGGAGGAGCCGGAATAAAATATGGCAGTGTGGCATCGACGCCGTAATAACGACACGCTAAGTAATGACCCATCTCGTGGGACATTAGAATAGACAAAAGGCTTGCGGCAAAAGCTCCTGCTTGACGCAGTAAATAGGGATGCGAAAACGAGTACCGAACCAACTCAACAACTGAATAGTAATAAGTAAGAGGTAGATAGAGGAGATAATCGAGCGGATTCGCCAGAGCCGGTTCAGGAGTTGCGAGCTGCGGCGATACCAGCATCAGGCCAGCAAACGTTGTCGTAACGACTGTCAGAAGCAACAGCAAACTGTGTAGTCGCCAATCTCGAGCAGTTGGATTGAGACTGGGCTGTTGATAAAGATCGAATGCTGGTCTAAAAGTATCCGCCATGCTTCAGATTAGAAGATTAAAGGCTAGAGCGTGGATGCCTTCCATCTCTAGCCTTTTTCATATCGTGGTTTTGCCAACGTTCTAAATCGTATCGTCCGAATCGCCGTCTTCATGTGCCTGCAGCTCTTTGCCTGGCTTGAACCGGATAGTTTTACCAGATGGTATTGCTACCTCTTCGCCGGTACGGGGATTTCGTCCGACACCGCGTTTCCGCGGTTTGACGACAAATACCCCAAAACCTCTCAATTCAATTCTCTCGCCTCTGGTGAGAGCCTCTTTCATCGACTGGAAAAGGGCCTCCACCGCCTGTTCGGCTTTCATTTTCGGTACGCCTGTTTTGTCAGCGACTCGATTGATAATATCCAACTTGATCACGGCTAGGTGGCCTTTCTCCGCTGGGGCACGGACGCTTCTGGGCTGCAAATGCAGGTCAGGATGATAGATACGGGCGGCAAAGGCTGTCAAGGTACTTGTCCCGTAGCTGGTTATTTGCGCGTCAATCCACCGCCTATGTAGGCAACACCTGGCCGACTGGTGTTAAGCTGCAGAATTAGCAAAAGGTATGAAGAATCGTGTTAACCTGAGTTACCTGCAACAACGGACAACTAACAACGGACCACAGACAACTGACTACTGAGCAACTTTGAAATATAATGCAATCCGTATGTTAGGAATCCGCAAGCGCCAGCCACCGCCTTTCGGCGGAATTCACATCGACGACGACAAAGATATTCAGATCCATCGTCCGGAAGAAGTTTCGCGCCACGATTTATGGTCAGAGGCTCGACTGTTGATGCGGGATCTTATCTTTGCATTAATGATTGCAGCCCTCGTCGTTGTCTTTATTGTCCAGCCGGTGAAAGTCGAGGGCACTTCAATGCTTCCTCGCCTACACGATGGTGAACGTATCTTTGTTAACAAGCTCATTTATTACGATGAGTACCGTTGGGCGCCAAAACTTGACCGCGGCGACATCGTGGTCTTTTGGTTCCCGGATGATCCTTCAAAGAGCTATATCAAGCGGGTGATTGGACTTCCGGGTGATACAGTCGAAGTGCATGAAGGCATCGTGCGCGTCAACGGACAGGATCTCGAAGAGGATTATCTCGATCAACGATTAAATCTGTCGCATCGAAGCCAGGCTGCACTTTATGTGAAGCCAAATTATTATTTCGTGATGGGCGACAATCGAGACAACTCTAGTGATTCGAGGATCTGGGGACTGGTTCCCAAAAAATATATTTACGGCAAGGCGCTGTTTCGATACTGGCCCCTGAATGCTGCCAGCGTGATCCATCATGAAAATATTCCGACCACTGGTCCGCCGCCAGGTTTTCGTCCGGATTTTCAGGATGTGCCGGCAAACGAAAATCCCGAATAGTAAATTCCCCCTTCAAATATGATTAACTGGCTGCGCCTTTTGTTGATGACGTTCTACGCTCCCTGGCGTGGAATGAAGGAAATTCGGGATCGGGCGGCGTTAGCTCCAACAGCGTTTGTCGCTTTCCTTACCCAACTGGCTTACGCGGCGGTGACACGTAAGTTTGCAGGCAATCTATCAGTAAGTTCAGGCGGTGCGATTTTTGGAGAACTCTTTCAGGCCGCAATCACGGTAGTTCTCATTGCTATCGTTCTGGTCCCAATCCTGACACTGGTCGCAAATATTTTTGATCGACGAGGTAGCTTTCGCGTAGTCATCACGCAGGAGTACGCTCCAGTCGCTACCTCGATGTTTTATGTCCTGATGGCTGCGAATCTCATTTCGATCGTGATCGCAGTTCTGCTTCACTATTCCGGCGTTCAAGCTAATCAGGTAGCGATCATGATCCAGCAAGCGGATCAAACGCGCGCAATGTTTCCGATTCCGGATACTCCTCAATTTGCGCCAGTAGCTCAACAGCTTGCTGAGCAACTGCGAGACCCGGGAGCTCTGGCCGAGAGTCTGTTTTTCATGCCTAAGTTCGTCATCTTCTCGATCGGAATGATCTTTGCCGTGAGAGATAGTTTTCGTATATCTGCTCTGCGAGCCGTTGGCGTGATCGTGGTCTCTTGTTTCATCGCACTCTTCGTCGCACCCATAGCGGTTCAATTGTTTTCCGGTGTGCTTGGATCACCGTTTCTGGTGTTACTGCTGTTCTTCCTGCTTCGTGGTTATTTCAGCGACATCGTTGGCACCCAGCGAGCTCGAGCTGCGTTTAAGCAGAATCTTGAAGCCGCTACCCTTAATCCGGCGGATGCTTCTGCGCATTACAACCTTGGACTCATCCACCAGAATCGCGGAGAGTTTGACGCGGCGCGCGAACGCTTTGAACGAGCTGTGCAGATTGATCCAGAAGAAATCGACGCCTACTATCAACTTGGCAGAATCGCGCGACAACAGAAGAGATTCTCCGATGCCGTGCAGAGCTTCGAACAGGTAGTCACGCGCGATCCGTCTCACTCGCAGTATGAAGTTTGGCGTGAAGTAGCGGCAACTTACATTTCAGCAAACCAATTTGACGATGCTCGTAACGCTCTCGAACAATTTCTCGAACACCGACCTTCAGATCCGGAAGGTCTGTATCTAATGGGCCGAGCTCATGCCGGGTTGGGCCATAATCGTGAAGCTACAAGCCTGATGCATGCCTGTATTGAGGCGGTGAAAACCGCTCCAGCGTATAAATACCGAAGCGATAAGCGATGGTTAAATGAAGCGGAGCAATTTATAAAAGGCGGCCAATAGCGGGATTTGGTCTTTGAGCTTTAGTCTTTGTACTGTGTGCTCAACGTTTTAGAGTGTTCCCGTTTGAAAGTTCAAGGCCAAAGCACAAAGTACGAAGACCAAAGCTCAAAGTACAAACATCAAAGCACAACCTTTAACATTAATGGAACTATGTCCACTCAACCACCTGCAATATTAGCTCTCGAAGATGGTCGCACGTTTAGGGGTCGATCCTGGGCCTCCCACGGTGAGGTTTGTGGTGAAATCGTCTTCAACACTTCAATGACCGGCTACCAGGAAATATTAACTGATCCTTCTTATGCCGGTCAGATAGTTTGCATGACTTATCCGTTAATTGGGAATTACGGAGTCAACCAGGAAGACAGCGAGTCAGGTCGCCCCTGGGTTGAAGGCTTTGTCGTTCGAGAGGCAAGTCGGATTACTTCCAATTGGCGAGCCGAGGAAAGTCTCGCCGACTATCTACAGCGTTGGAATATTGTTGCGCTCGAAGGAATTGATACGCGAGCGCTCGTTCGCCACATTCGCGACAAAGGGGCAATGCGAGCTTGTTTATCGGCAATTGATTTGAACGAAGCCAGTTTGATTGACAAGGCTCGACAATCACCGCCGATGGAGAACCGTGAATTGGCAAGTGTGGTTACGACCAGCGAGCCTTATGATTTTCCAGCGGATGGTGCTGAACGTTTCCATGTGGTCTGTTTCGACTTTGGCGTCAAGCGAAATTCTCTGAAAGAGCTGGCCCAGCGAGGCGTGCGAACTACTGTGGTGCCCTCGTCAACAGCGGCGGCCGAAGTGCTCGCAATGAAACCTGATGGAGTTTTTCTGTCAAATGGACCAGGCGATCCAGCGTCGATGAACTCTGAGGTCGAAGAAATAAAACAGTTGGTTACCGCGACCGTGCCTATTTTCGGCATCTGTTTTGGCCATCAACTTCTCGGTCGCGCATTTGGAGCCAAAACCTTCAAGCTAACATTTGGACATCGCGGAGGAAACCAACCCGTGAAAGAAGTGGCTGGCCAGGGCGTTGAGATAACCGCTCACAACCACGGGTTCGCAGTCGAAGCGAGCAGTTTGCCGTCGGAAGTTGAGGTTACTCACCTAAATCTCAACGACCAGTGTGTTGAGGGGATGCGTCATCGGAACTTACCGATTATTTCAGTTCAATACCATCCAGAAGCCGCCCCCGGTCCACATGATGCGGAACACCATTTCACCCGCTTCATCAAACTGATGGAAGCTAACAAGGTTAAAGTCTAGAGAGCTTGTTCATTCCTTGGTAGGCATCTTCAGCTCTCCGGTCGTCAGGTCCGGTCGAGCGCGCGTCATCTCTTCAGGAGTGGTGTCGTAGTCCGGGTGTTTGTCGTGTTGATGAATTGGTTTGGCCGGCGTTGCCGCTGCGGGTTGAGTCTCGAGCAGATCCGCCAAACCCTCGCTTCCTCTATGTTCCAGCCAGTGTTTATAACTAACGGTGAGGATTGCCACAACCGGGATTGCCAACAGGATTCCTGCCACACCAGCTAGTTCAGCTCCGCACAGGATCGCAAAGATTACAGCCATTGGGTGTAAATGGATGCCCTGTCCGATGAGTCTTGGATAGATGAAGTAGTCTTGAATGATTCGCAGCACTCCGAGGAATATCAAGACAAGAAATGCTGAGAAAGATCCGGAGTGCACTGTTGCAAGCAGCGCGGCCAATACTGCAACCGTCAATGGACCAATCAGCGGGACGAATTCGAACAGTCCGGCACTTAGACCCATGACCAGCCAGGCCGGTAAGCCGAGTAGCGCAAAACCGATTGAGCAAACAATTCCTATAAACAACGAAGCGGTTAACTGTGCGCGGGCGTACGCAGCCAGGGTAGTGTTGATGTCCTGGAAAAATTCATCACCGCGCCAGCGCCAACGACCTCTCGGCAGCATCTGCAGTGCCGAACGTCGGAAGCCTTCGACGTCTTTGAGTAAAAAGAAAGCAAGGATCGGTATCAAAATTAGCCAGGGCACGAACGCCAGGTATCCTACAGACGCGCTGACGAGTTCGCTTATCTTTGAACTTGCCGATTCCACCACCTTGGCGACCGCATTGTTGATTGCTTCAACAGCTGGACCAGGCATCCTGCGCAGTCGAAAATACTCGTTCGCCTGCTGTGCTTTCTCACCGAGAGTCCGCCAGTAAGATTTCGCCTGTTCAGCGAACTCGGGAAACTGATTGCTGATAGTTGGCAGGACGAGTGAGATGAACAACACTACAGCCGCAAGTAAAATTAGATAGGCACAAGCTATTGCAAGTGAACGCGGAAGCTGAACGGTTCGATGCCCGATCTTTCGTGGTCGCCCGATGAATACCACCAGCGGTAACACCAGATAGGCAAAAAAGATCGAAAGCACCAGTAGCAGGATGACACCGGTTAATTTGGCAACCATCCATAAAACTACGAGGACGATGATGATGATAAAAATCACGCGCAGAATAACGCGCGTGGGTGGACCATACGCCTCGACAGCGGCTTTGGCGGCAGTAACCGCAGCGTCTTTTGTGGCGTGCTTCGTGGAGTTCTTTTCAGACTCGGTCATCAATGCACAGTTAGAGTTTTATAGTCGCGTGTGCAACCGCTCAATCAGATTACCGACGGCGTTACGATCGTTGAAAGATAACTCGTCAAACCGAACACCAAAGGTATCCTCAGTTGCATGATGGACCACTTCGCCTTGCAGAGACAGAGCATCAGCAGAATCAAGAAGCAAAAAGCCTAACCGGTCGCCTACTTTCACATGCGGACAGGACGGCAGATTTCTGACTCGAACCCCGCCGAGGCTGATGTCAGCAGGTTCACCGATGCCAATTGACTCTTTCAGACTTTCATCCTCGATGGCGAGCATGATCCTTGAAAAGGGGTAATAGCGGGGATAACGTCTACGGTCGTGTTGAGGGTGTTTGTCGTCTTCGCTGGAACTGGTCATCCGTCAACACCTCAATGGGTCAACTCGTCGTCTGATGATTCGTCTTCGTCCTCCTCATCACCTTCGACGTCTGACGGTGGCGGTGGCGCAACTCTGGGTGCAGCAGGTTCCCAAATTAATCCCCTCCACTCGTCAGTCTCACCTAGTAGCTGTAGAGCGGCGAGCGGATGTCCCGGATTGCGTTCTATTCGCAGTACCTCGGCGACTACCTGAAGGCGTTCACCACCTTCACCGTGAACTTCCAGTCGTACTCGGCTGCCAACGTCGGGCAATACTCGAGGGAGATGTATTAATGTTCCTTCGGGGCCAACATTCTCGGTGGTACCTTCGGCGACGACGTGGTTACCACTCGGCTCGTCCCATTCGGCCTTTATTTCGAGGCTAGCGAGGTAGCGTGGACCAGAGCGATTTTCGGTTTCGACATAGCGGGGCATTTAAGTCAATCCTCCAACAAAGAGATTTCTTCTGGGAAACCAGGAAATCGGTTTACGTTTACCAAACCTTTAGTTGCAGACCGCAGAGTGATAAGTTGGAAGCAATGCTCGACAAGTGGGGCAATATTATCTTCAGGAGTAGACTCGGAATTCCGCTTTACTCCTCATCAGCCCGCAGTTTCTCGAGCACTGAAAAATCCTCTAGTGTAGAGACGTCTCCTGCGACTGATCCACTTGTTGCAATCTCGCGCAACAGGCGACGCATAATCTTTCCTGATCGGGTCTTTGGCAACGTCTCAGTGAATCTAATATCGTCCGGGCGGGCCAAGGCTCCAATCTCCTTAACGACATGGGACCGCAGCTCTTGAGAAAGCGCATCCGATGCACTATGTGAGCCTTCGAGCGTCACAAAGGCCACAATCGCAGAGCCTTTTAAGTCATCGGGCCGGGCAACCACCGCAGCCTCGGCGACCGCAGTGTGTGAAACAAGTGCGCTTTCAACCTCGGCTGTTCCCAGTCTGTGACCACTGACATTTATCACGTCATCGATCCGACCCATGATCCAGAAGTAGCCGTCATTATCGCGACGTGCGCCATCACCGGCGAAGTATATACCTTTAATCTGTGACCAGTATTGTTGTTGATATCTTTCGTCGTCTCCCCAGATCGTTCTCAGCATCGAGGGCCAGGGCTTCTTGATAACTAGATATCCGCCCTGGTTGTTTCCAACGGGTTTTCCATCCCGAGTCATTACATCAATCTCGATGCCCGGGAAAGGCAGCGTTCCGGAGCCAGGCTTGGTCGGTGTCGCTCCTGGCAAAGGCGTGATCATGATGGCGCCCGTCTCAGTTTGCCACCAGGTATCGACGATCGGACACCGGCCTTTTCCTATCAATTCCCGATACCACATCCATGCTTCCGGATTAATAGGCTCGCCAACAGTTCCCAACAAGCGCAGGCTCGAAAGGTCATGTTGCAAAGGCCAGTTTTCTCCCCATTTGATGAAAGCGCGTATCGCCGTCGGAGCAGTGTAGAAGATATTTACCCGGTGGCGTTCGATGATGCTCCAAAAGCGGTCTGGCTCGGGAAAGTTTGGTGCTCCTTCGTACATTAAGACAGTCGCGCCGTTGGATAGTGGTCCATAGACCACGTAGCTGTGACCAGTGACCCAGCCAATATCTGCCGTGCACCAATAGACATCTTCGTCTTTCAGATCAAAGACCCACTTAGTTGTTAAGTGAGTTTGGAGCAGGTAACCGGCAGTCGTGTGCAAAATTCCTTTTGGTTTACCAGTCGTACCAGATGTGTAGAGAATGAATAGGGGCTGTTCGCTATCCAGTTCTTCTGCCGGGCAAACATGGCTAACGGTCTTCATCAACTCATGCCACCAGAAGTCGCGGCCGGGCTCCATGTGAACAGGGCTTCCAGTACGTTTGACTACGATTGAAGCTTTGACGGAAGGTGTACTTTTCAGTGCTTCATCGACCGCAGCTTTAAGCTGCACTTCATTTCCCCGCCTCCATCCGCCATCAGCCGTAACCACCACCTTGCACTGAGCGTCGTTGATACGATCAACTAAGGCAGTGCTGGAAAAACCTCCAAACACGACTGAGTGGGTCGCACCGATGCGGGCACACGCGAGCATGGCGATGGTCAGTTCTGGAATGAGCGGCATATAAAGTGCCACTCGATCACCGGTCTGAACACCTGCGTATTTGAGTACATTGGCAAACTTGCAAACCTCGGTATGAAGTTGCTGGTACGTGTATGTCCGGGCATCGCCGGGTTCACCTTCCCATATCAAAGCTGCCTTATTGCGTCGCCAGGTATCGAGGTGACGGTCCAAACAGTTGTATGAGACGTTTATTTTCCCGCCGTTAAACCAGCGCGCATGTGGCGGATTCCATTTCAGGACGGTGTCCCACTTTTTGAACCAGTGCAATTCTTCGCCTGCGTATCTTGCCCAAAATGCTTCCGGGTCGGCGCTTGCTTCTTCCCGCAATGCCTGCAACGCTGCCAACGACGAAATAAGGGCCTTTTCCGAAAAAGAGGCCGGTGGAGGGAAGACACGTTCTTCGTTAAGTACTGAATCTATATTCGTCACGCTTGATGACAAGGTGCTGAAACTCCTGGTGACCGATTGTCGGAATTGTTAATCTGAATGTTTGGTGTATCACAGAATCGCTTGACCCGACAACATGTTATCCGCAAGTATTGCCGAGATTTCCGTCAGCCAAACATATGGAAGATAAATGTCTAACTTGTGGCGCCCAACTGCTCAGAGGGACCAGTTTCTGCCGGAAGTGCGGTGCGTCCATTTTCCCGAACCAGGCCGAAGACGCTTTCGAAAAGCCAACTTCGCTGCTATCGGCAACGGACCCTGCTCTCACACAGCGTTTAGATTCTCGTCCAACCGGAAATCCCAATGAGCCGGCTGAAGTAGAGCCTTCCTTGAGTCCTGCAGTCCCGGGCACTCTCAAGGGTTTGAAGGGCCGTTACGCCATAATTGGAAGTATTTTTACCCTCATAATAATTGCCACGCTTTGTGTCGTCGGGTTTGTCGCTCTAAAACGACACGCATCAAACGAAGCGGTTTCTTATCCCGGTGCCAGGATAATCACAGATATGAAATACGATGATGGGAGTCGGGCCCTCACTCTCGAAACCAACGACGGTCTGGAGACGGTAGAAGCCTGGTATCAAAAACGACTGAAGCCATTGAAGACGATGAGACTAAATCCTCATAGCGTCGTTATTAAGAACGAGAAAACTACTGCGACAATTGTTGCTGATGGCAATACGACCGACATCTTGATCAAGATGGCACCCTAAACCTGCCACACCTTTTTAGCGATGAAACATTACGTGGGCACGAGCGGATATTCGTACAAGGAATGGAAGGGAAGCTTTTATCCTGAGAAGCTTTCGGCAAAAGCGATGCTACCTTACTACGCCGAGCGTTTCGACGCGGTTGAGTTGAACAATACATTTTATCGCGTGCCACAGCCGGCCATGATCGAGAGTTGGATCTCACAAGTTCCGGAAACGTTTCGGTTTTCCGTCAAAGCCTCGCAACGAATCACTCATTTCAAACGACTCAAGGAAGCTGGCGAGGTAACGAAGTATTTTCTCGAGAATGTGAGTGCACTGCGCGAGCGTTTGGGAGTCGTGCTGTTTCAACTGCCTCCTAATATGAAGAAAGACATCGAACGGCTTAAAGCATTTCTCGATGAATTACCTGAGACCCTCAAAGCGGCCTTCGAGTTTCGACACCCGACCTGGTTCGATGACGATGTAGTCGAGTTATTGCGTAATCGTAATCTTGTGTTGGCTGTGTCTGACACAGACGATTTGCCGGCAACTCGCATTGATCGAACGGCCGACTGGGGCTATTTGCGGTTGCGACGCGTGAATTACTCAGAAACTGAACTGATTGATTGGGTGAAACGCATTAAGAGCCAGGACTGGAAAAGCGTATACGTTTTTTTTAAGCACGAGGACGAAGCTACTGGACCAAAGCTGGCTGCGCGCTTCATAACGCTTCTGGAACAGCCATGATGAGGTAAAAATTCGTCGTTATCAGCAGTTATCCTGACGAGAACGTTAGTGTGATACCGCGGATTCGCGTTACTCAGATTAAATGTTCGGGACAGTCTGCTAGCGGGATGCACCTTTAGGGTGGAGCGGTCGGCGAGACTACCTGGGTGCCGTTTGCTTTAGGTTTGCGGGCCAGAAACGCAAGTGATTCTTACACAACTCAATCAACAGATTGCCGACCCGCTAACCACAGCTATTAATCCTGCAAGGCAAACTCAAAATACTCTTAAAACTCGCCTTGCCGAGAGGCCGTCACAGTAGCGCCTTTAAGAACGAGCCATTAAAAATTTCCGGCGCATTCCGGATGACCACAGTCGCAATCCAGCTCGATTGTATCGCCGGCTCCTTCGCATG
The DNA here is from genome assembly GCA_035646955.1 of Pyrinomonadaceae bacterium. Classification (GTDB taxonomy): domain Bacteria; phylum Acidobacteriota; class Blastocatellia; order Pyrinomonadales; family Pyrinomonadaceae; genus PSRF01. Next base: position 1,164 of record DASROI010000310.1, on the reverse strand, counting down.
AAGCACTGCAATACTTTCCGCCCTCTTGTGGAGGGCAGCTACAAACCGGGTTTTTGCACGTATCCTTATCTTCCGCCATCGGGATCCTCCTGCGAGTATTGGTTTTTGGGGCGGCTAGATTAGCACAAATTATTGGCGATTAGTCATCCCTGGCTCGCTATTTTTCTCTAGCGACTCAAGTATTGGCAGATTGGTTTAATGCGGATCATCTGAGGGATCCTCCTCGGGCTCGATTCCTTGCACGGCGCCATAGGAGTTTAGCAGTCGGATGACCGCCTCCTCGTGATTGTCTCGAGCATAGTTTAAAGCTGTCTTGCCTTTCTTTGATTTGGCGTTTACATCGGCACCTGCCAGCAACAGCGTACGTACGTTGTTTACGTAGCCATTGCCCGCAGCCAACATCAACGGAGTTTCTCCATCATCATTTGCAATGTTCACCTTGGCACCTGCATCAAGCAGTGCCTTCAAAGCTTCGGTATTGTTTATCTGGGCCACTTCTGACAGCGCGGTGTCGCCATCGTTATCTTTCAAGTTTACTTTCGCTCCGGCGTTGATGAGATCCCACAGAATATCGGCTGTCGCCTTTTCAGTTAACATCATCAGTACCGTTTGGCCGCTTCGATTCTTTGCGTTGACGTCCGCCTTGGCCCACAAGAGCGCCTGGACCACCTCACGGTTTCCATGCTGGACGGCAAATTCGATCGCTGTGTTCCCGGTTGCTGAATCGCGGACGTTAACGTTCTTATGACTTAGTAGTAGGGAATTCAACTCGTCCAGATTGTCCTCTTGAGCGGCTCGAACCAGGGGATCGGTAGCAAACCTGATGGATGCCCCGCCCTGGAGTTCGAAGACTTCACTTACCACTTCGATGGTTTCATTGATGGGTTGAATGCTGAGAGTTTGGTCAATCCGATTATCGTCATTCTCGCGCAGCACGATGTTTGGAATGTCTGCGGCTGCAAAACCGCGAGCTTCGACTCTGAGGTTGTAGCTGCCTACCTCGAGACCTGCAAAAACGTATTCTCCGGCATTGTTAGTAATGGATAGTGCGTATTTTCCAGATTCGTTACCAGCAAGTTTGACGGTGCCGCCACCGATAGTCGCTGAGTTTGGATCGAAAATGACACCACGGATAATTCCCGTCCCGTTAGAGTGCCTGCTCGT
>DASROI010000309.1:0-12345 GCA_035646955.1 Pyrinomonadaceae bacterium | reverse complement strand
TCCTAAGCGTGTGCCGCTATTGAATAGATGGGTCCATGGTCCATAAATCAACCACTGGTTTTTATTGCCCAGGGCTCGCATCTTGGCCCAGTTCATTTTCGTGCCGATGCCGTCGCCGTCCCACCAGCCACTAATGTGCAAAGCCGGAATCTTGACCTTGTTCATGTCCGACATGAAGCTCGCACTCTTAAATGCTGCGGGCGTCTCATTCGCCAGCCACGCATCGTAAAAAGGTATGTCGCGGCCAAGCGTTTCGTCATCAACCTTTGATAAGGGCAGGGTCCTTAGTTTTTCCAGATCCTTAGGCGTCTCAGGCACAGCTGGCACCTTTTTGTCTTTTACAAAGTTGGACCACCAGAGTGCGCCAAAGAGCATCGGCACGCCGTGATCGATGGGAAAGTTAAAAAAGAGGTCTGGAGGCGAAACCTGCGGCACGATGCACTTCAATGCCGGGTGCGCCTCAACCGCAGCCGCCCATTGAACCCAACCAACATAGCTGCCACCGATCATCCCAACATTCCCGTCAGACCAACTTTGTTTGGCAATCCAATCGATAGTGTCGTAGCCATCCTTGCGCTCGTTAACAAAAGGAATCCAATCACCAGCGCTGTCGTTGCGGCCGCGCACGTCCTGGACTATGTGCACGTAGCCGCGCTTGGCCCACCAATCACCCTCAAGTTGCGACAAGATTTCCCTGCCGTAAGGTGTCCGCTCAAGGATCACAGGGTGTTTAGCGTCGTCGGCTGGTCTAACAACATCGGCGACGAGTTCCACACCGTCGCGCATTTTCACACGGACGGCCTTTTCACTCTTCGTCGTCAGCGTGGGCTGACTCAGCTCCGGATAAAGCGTGCTCGGATCTACCAGGAAGGATTCGTAACCTGACCTGATTGTTTGCAGCTTCTGCGAAGGAACATCCCACGCGGCGAAGTTACCGTCCGCGAGGTACACATCAATTTCTACGTTTCCCAGGCGTGCCAGGTAAACATCAGCCACTTGCTTCTTGCCGTCTGTCTCTGCAGTGCGCGTCTTCTTTTTTGAGACTTCCACTGGGACCGTTACAGCTGCGTCGAGTATGAAGACATCGATTTTCTGAGGACCGTCTTTTGTCGGGTCGAGAACTTTGGACCATGTAGCTGTGAGTATGGGATGGAGATTGGCAAAGAGCACTTTTGAGGGTTTGTAGGTTACGTCCCGGGTTGCTTCACCTGCCTTGATTCGCGCCTTGCCGTCTTTTGCAGAAACCTGGACCTCGGCGCCGGCCTGTTGATTGACAAGCTCGTACTCCGTGATTGCCCCGTCGACAAGTTTGCCGGTGAGACGGCTCTTAAGCGTCATGCCCGCGATGTTTAGCTCAGTGGATGATTCAAAGGTTCCGTCCGTGCGGGTCGTGTAAGTGCTGGATCCCGCGTCGTTGCCCCCAAACTTCCACTTCATAGTTTGCACGTTTTGAGAGTTTTGTTGGCGGTCTGGTTGGACCTGACTCCTGGCCACGAGTGGTGGGCGAAATGCGAGGATCATCACCAACAGAACAAAGAAGGTCAATCGCTTACTTGTCGTCTTCATAGGCGTTCCTTTGTCGTGAATATTTAGCTAGTGAGATTGCGCCATATGAGTGTGATTCGTATTCAAGATTCGGCAGTAGTACGTGGTGTCGTTGCAGAAGGTTGCGCTCAAAAGAACTATCCACAGATTTCGCAGACTTCATAGCGCGGCTTAGGCCGCAACCAAACGATCAAAGTTGTGAGACAGGTCAGTACCGATTCGCGGTAGCGTCGGGTGAGTCTCGAGGATCAAGCGGTTGTCAGCATTTTGAGACTCACCCGACGCTACCGCGTGTCGGTACTGACCGTTCTGGTCTCGCATTGCCGATCTGCCCACTGTCCTCTGAAATGTCCTCGCATAAAAACATCGTCAGAAAAGTAAGAAGTTGTTGTTTCACTGAGAATCCCTAAGAACTTGGCTGAGTTACTAAGAAGAGACGCGGAGGGGCGCGGAGGTAACCTGGGGGTTTTCTTAAATGTTATACTCTGAACAATTTCCGACATCTATATACCGGGGGATGTGTTATGGCTGCAAGGCTAGCTCGACCAGTTTCGATCTTTAAACTAATACTCATCTCAGCAGCTCTACTTTGCGTCCTACCGGCTATTGCGAGCGCTTACACCATAGTCATGCGCGATGGTCGTAAGATTCAGATCCCCGATGACTTTGGAGTGGATCGCGCAACCCTGACTTATCGAGTCAGCGACACCATCCAGATAACTCTCCAACTAAGTACGATCAACATTGCTGCAACCGAAAAGCTCAACGGAGAAGCCCCGGGTTCGTTGCTGCAGCATCGCATTCAGCAAGTCACGACGGCGCAAAGTGTCTCGACGACTCCTCAAACTCCAATGTCCGCACGGAGATCCGTTACAAATCTCGAACTCGAAAATTTCCGGCGGGCACGCGTCGAAAATGAGCGTAAGTATGAAGAGCGGCGGAAAGAATTGGGATTGCCTAAGGTAGAAGAACAGCGTCGAAACCTGGCCGCCGTCGGTGAGCGCGCGGGAGAAGAGGCACGAAACATTCGCTCACAGGAAGCACAAGCGGAAAGCTACTGGCGAAATCGTGCGGATGCATTGCGCAATGAGATCTCAGCAACTAATGCCCGGATCGCCTACATTCAGGCAAGATTGAATGGAATTCCGGCTAACGTGTATGGGCCTTTCGGAACAATCTTGCCATTTGCGACGGTAGACCAACTCAGCATCGGATCACCATTCATTACCGGAACAGTAGCCACCTCGGTTGGACCTCAATTTAGAGGGCGCCTCGGTTTCCGCAACGATCGGTTTCGCGGTAGCGTTGCGGTAAATCCCGGATTCCGTGGCGTCGGCCGTAGCCCTTTCATATCACCTTTTCCTTTTGGCACCTTTGTAAGTGTGCCATTTCAGAATTACGATCTTGGTTATGAACGAAGCCGGCCAATTGGTGAGTTGGACCAGTTGATGCTGCAAAGGGTGACGCTGCAGTCACACTGGCGCGACCTCGAAGACGAGGCGCGGAGATTGGGGGCTTATCCAGGTTGGCTACGACGACGTTAACACCAAGTCAAACGATAAAATATGACGAATAATTGGGAAACTGTAATTGGCCTGGAGATCCATGCCCAGCTTAGTACTGAGTCGAAGATCTTTTGTAGCTGCACAACAAGGTTCGGAGATGAACCTAACGCGAACACCTGTCCGGTGTGTTTAGGGTTGCCCGGTGCTCTGCCCGTCATGAATCGTCGTGTTGTTGAATTGGGCGCACGTGCAGCGCTCGCACTCGGATTGAAAATCAATCAACTGTCGATATTTGCGCGCAAGAACTATTTCTATCCCGACCTTCCAAAGGGTTACCAGATCTCACAATACGATCAACCATTTTCTGCGGACGGTGTTCTTGAGATCATGACCGCCGAACGTGATGATCAAGGGCATCCGATCGAATGGCGTCCTAAAACAATTAATATAACTCGGCTGCATCTCGAGGAAGACGCCGGAAAAAACGTCCACGAAGGATTGCCCGACATCGATCGTTATTCATACATCGATCTCAATCGGGCTGGAATTCCCCTGGCAGAGATAGTAACGGAGCCCGAGTTTCGATCGTCATGGGAAGCGTACGACTACGTAAATCATGTACGACGAGCGCTGCAGTGGGTCGGAGCGTCTGAAGCTGACATGGAAAAGGGCAACCTGCGTTGCGAAGCCAATGTCTCGGTCCGCAAGCGCGGAGATGAAAAATTTGGGACTAAGGTTGAATTGAAGAACCTGAATTCGGTTCGGTTTATGCAACGTGCAATTGAGTTTGAAGTGGCACGACATATTCAGGTTCTCGAATCGGGCGGCACTCTGCGACAGGAAACCAGGCTTTGGGACGAAAAATCGATGGAGACCCGGGTCATGCGGTCCAAAGAGGAGGCGCATGACTATCGTTACTTTCCCGAGCCCGACTTGCCGCCGCTAATTGTCTCGGCAGAGTTCATCGAGCAAATCAAGAGTTCAATGCCCGAGTTGCCGGAGCAGCGACGAAAACGGTTTATGGATTCGTACGAGTTGTCTTATGCGGACGCGTCCCAACTGGTCTCGGATCGTTCGCTCGCTGACTATTACGAAGAAGCGGCAATCACTTCCGGTAATCCGAGAGCGACTGCCAATTGGATTCGTTCGGAGCTTTTGCGCGAACTCGAGGCAGCAGGTATTGACGCGTCTGCTTCGCCAGTAGCAGCAAAAGACCTGGGTGAACTAATTCGCATCATCGACAGCGGAAAGATCAGCGGCAAGCAAGCTAAAGATGTGCTGGTCGAGATGTTTAAGACTCGTAAGACTGCGGAAGCGATTATCGCTGAAAAAGGGTTGGTCCAGGTTAGCGATAGCGGTGAGATCGACAATTTGATTGATGAAGTAATCGCAGCGAATCCCGACCAATTGGCTAACTATCGCTCCGGTAAAGAAGCCCTTTTTGGATTTTTCGTTGGCCAGGTTATCAAGGCTTCAAAAGGCAAGGCCAATCCAAAAATCGTCAACGATCGGCTGAAGATTAAGCTCCAGGGTTAAGAGTGGAACTGAAAAACAAAGTCGCCCTTATAACGGGCGGCTCAAAAGGAATAGGTAAGGCAATTGCGGGCTCCCTGGTTCACGCGGGCGCCAGAGTCGTAATTACGGCCCGTCATCATGATCAGGTTCGCGAAGCTGTTGACGATTTAAGACTAGAGGGTGGTGATCGCGTCACTGGATTTCCCTGTGATGTTCGCGACTACCAGCAGGTTAAGTCAGTTATTCAGAATGTTCACCAACAACTTGGTGGGCTGGATATTCTAGTAAATAATGCCGGCATTGGACTGTTTGGCACCGTGGCGGAGATGACCCCAGACGAGTTCCGCGCAGTGATCGAAACGAATTTGCTTGGTGTTTATTATTGCTGCCACGAAGCGATTCCCCACATGAAGCAAAATGGTGGCGGCTACATCATCAATATCTCGTCGTTGGCTGGAGCGAATGCTCATCCCAAAATGGCTGCGTACAATGCCTCGAAGTTTGGGTTGAATGGATTCAGTGAAGCGCTAATGCAGGAAGTACGTCATGACAATATCAAGGTGACGTATATCATGCCGGGCTCAGTGAACACAGAATTCGGTGATGACAAACCGGATCCATCCAAGAGTTGGCAATTGCAACCTGAGGATATTGCTGAAGTTGTGATGGATCTTCTGGCCCATCCTGATCGGAGCCTTCCGAGTAGAGTGGAGATTAGACCAAGTAGACCGATGTAAACCCAAAGATGAGAGCGGTTGTTCAGCGCGTAAGTCGAGCCAGTGTGAGTGTGGATGGAGAAGTCGTCGGTGCAATTGAGCGCGGCTTGCTGGTTCTGGTCGCCGTTGCGGACGAGGACCAGAAGTCAGATGCGGATTATCTAATTGAAAAGATCACGGCCCTGCGGATCTTTGAGGATCTCGAAGGCCGCATGAATGTCTCGCTGAAAGATGCTGGTGGCTCGTTGTTAATCGTCTCTCAATTCACCTTGTATGGTGACGTGCGACGGGGGCTTAGACCATCCTGGAGTGATGCTGCTGCCCCTGAGAAGGCGGAGCCGTTGTACGAATATTTTGTAGAGCGCGGCAGGAGCTTAATAGGCCGAGTGCAGACCGGAAGTTTCCGTAAAATGATGCAGGTTGAGTTAGTAAACGATGGTCCTGTAACAATTCTCCTGGACAGTAAGAAAGTATTCTGAAGTTTCAGATCATGTCGTCGGAACCCTTTGAACGTTCCTCCAGCTCAAATCGTTCCCGATCGCGTTTCTCAATCTTGTCGACAAACTCCAGTTCTTCGTTGTCCTCAAAACTTACCCCCATGGCCTGGGCATTCTCTTCCACCAGCGATTGATCTGGTGTGGGATTGTCTCCCGCGAAAGTCTCCGAACCGCTGTCATTCACATCTTCCCAGTTCGCATCGAGATCGCCACCGGCATCGCGAGGCGAAGCCGCCGTGTTATTACGCAGTCGATTCGCAAGCAAGTCTGAATCGCGCGGCACCCTTGAGATCTCCGATTCCATAAACTCCTCTATCTCCGGGTCAGGTACATAGTTCGGGTCGTTTGCAAGATACTCGAAATCCTCTGCGTGTTTTCTCGGCATAACGGCATTCCTCGGCACGCTCAGAGACAATAGTCCCCGCAACGTTGCATCATCCAGTATCACTTTGGGGGAACGAATTGGGGAAACTATAACACAAAACCTGGTTTACTCTGTGCACTTTAGGACGCCACAATAAAAACGCGTTGCTTGACGATTAATCAGGCGGACTTTACACTGAAATTTGCATCATAAACAGAAAATTAATTACACGATCTCTACGCATTCGCTGGAAAGGGTGTGAGCATCTCTATGCCTGATAGTCCGTTCAATACACTGCAAACACTCGAGTCAGATTCGGGTCCACTCGGACAGTATTATTCACTGCCACATCTCGAACGAGGTGGTGTTGGCCCAATTTCGCGACTACCCGTCAGCATTCGAATAGTTTTGGAATCAGTCCTCCGCAATTGCGACGGTCTGAAGATTACCGAGGCTAATGTAAAGGCGCTGGCCAACTGGCAACCAAACGGCGAGCGCGTCGACGAGATTCCATTCATCGTCGCCCGCGTGCTGTTGCAAGACTTCACCGGTGTTCCGCTCCTGGTGGACTTAGCAGCCATGCGTTCCGCAGTTGGGCGGTTAGGAAAGAATACGGAGCTGATAGAACCCCTTGTGCCTGTGGATCTAGTCATAGACCATTCCATCCAGGTTGATTTTTCCGGCATCAAAGATGCACTGGAAAAGAACATGGCGATGGAGTTCAAGCGAAATCGTTCGCGCTATCAGTTCCTGAAATGGGGCACGCAGGCGTTCAATGGGTTTCGAGTTATACCCCCGGGAATTGGCATCTGCCATCAAGTCAATCTCGAATATCTGGCTAAATCAGTTTGGGACAAGGATGTTCTCTATCCGGATACACTCGTGGGCACTGACTCTCATACCACGATGATCAACGGTCTCGGGATTGTTGGTTGGGGTGTCGGCGGAATCGAAGCCGAAGCGGCGATGCTGGGCCAACCCGTCTACTTTCTTACTCCGGATGTGGTCGGCGTTAACTTAAGTGGATCGCTTCGTGAGGGCGTTACTGCGACGGATCTTGTATTGCGAGTCACCGAGATGATGCGCAAGGCCAAGGTTGTTGGAAAGTTTGTAGAGTTTCATGGTGAGGGATCTGCAAGCCTCTCAGTAACCGATCGCGCAACGATTGCCAACATGGCGCCGGAATACGGTGCGACGATGGGATTCTTTCCAGTCGACGAAGAGACATGTGCTTATCTGCTCGCAACTGGACGGCCTCAAGAACATGTCGATCTGGTGCGCCAGTATTTTAAAGCCCAGGGAATATTTGGCATCCCGCGAAAGGGTGAGTGCGACTACAGCGTTGTTTACGATCTCGATCTGGGTTCAATTGAACCGAGTGTCGCTGGTCCAAAACGACCGCAGGATCGAATTGAGCTGCCTGACTTGAAGAGCCAATTTGAGGAATTGCTTGTCAAACCCATTGCTGAGGGAGGCTACGGTAAGAGTCACGATGAGTTGTGGACTCGTTACCACGTGAAGATTGGAGCGGACCGGCAACGCAATATCGCTGGGGGTGGTGAACAGACGACTGAAAGCATTCCTGATGTGAAGAAGAATGATAACTCAGCCGTCAACACCAGTGTGTGGACAGAGACCGAAATGGTAAACAATCGTCCCACCCCTGACTTTGTGCCAGAAATTCCGGAAGACGAATTTCCAGGTGGCGACGAATTAATAGGTCACGGCGACGTTTTGATTGCGGCAATCACTTCCTGCACCAACACCTCGAATCCAAGTGTTATGTTGGCCGCTGGTCTGCTGGCTAAAAAAGCAGTCGAGCAAGGATTGACGGTGAGCCCTAAAGTTAAGAACTCGCTCGCTCCCGGCTCGAGAGTCGTGACCGAATACCTCGAGCGAACTGGCTTACAACCTTATCTTAACGAGTTAGGGTTCAACCTCGCCGGTTACGGCTGCACAACTTGTATCGGAAATTCAGGCCCACTTGATCCAGCCCTCGAGCAAGTTGTTAATGAACGCGACGTTATTGCGGCGTCGGTGCTTTCCGGAAATCGCAATTTTGAAGCCCGTGTACACCAGAGTATCAAAGCGAACTTTTTGATGAGTCCACCGCTGGTGATTGCCTTTGCACTCGCCGGGAGAATTGATCTCGACTTATCGTCTGATCCAATTGGAACGGGTAAAGACGGGAAAGAAGTCTACCTGCGCGATATTTGGCCCACGCTGCAAGAAATCAATGCTTTGATTCGGGCGGCATTTGATCCAGAAACATATCGCCGGTTGTACGGAAACTTTGCTGACCAGAATCCTCTGTGGAACGACATCCCGATGTCCTCGGGAAGTGTTTACCAGTGGGAGCCTGAATCCACCTACATTCGTGAACCTCCTTACTTCGAAAACTTTTCAAGCAGGCTTGAGTCGCTATCCGACATCAAATCCGCTCGTCCGCTGGCCATATTCGGCGATTCGGTGACAACCGATCACATCAGTCCTGCGGGTGCAATCAAACCATCATCGCCGGCTGGACTCTATCTACAGGAACGCGGCGTTGATATACGTGACTTCAATAGCTATGGAGCGCGAAGAGGCAATCACGAGGCAATGGTCCGGGGTACCTTCGCGAACGTTCGGATTAAAAACTTGATGGTTCCAGGCGTCGAAGGTGGCGTCACAATTCTTCACCCCGACGGTGAACGCACGAGCATTTATGATGCCTCGATGAGGTACCAGGAGGAAGGCGTTCCGCTCATCATTTTTGCGGGCCAGGAGTACGGCACTGGTAGTTCGCGTGACTGGGCCGCAAAGGGAACCCGACTGCTGGGTGTTCGAGCGGTGGTGGCCCAGAGCTTTGAACGCATCCATCGCAGTAATTTAGTCGGCATGGGAGTTCTGCCCTGCCAGTTCAAAGATGAAACCACCGCCGCCACTCTTCGTCTCGATGGGAGCGAAACTTTTGATGTGACGGGTATTGAAGCGGGGATCAAGCCGCTGCAAGATGTGACGCTCGTTATTCATCGAGCGAGTGGCGCCATCGAGGAGATTCCCATCACGCTCCGCATCGATACGCCAATTGAAGTTGATTACTATCGTCATGGTGGAATCCTCCCATATGTGCTTCGCCAATTGTTGGGAGGCAACACCGATTACTAAAGGTCTTAACCAGGAGTCATATGTCATCTGCACAACTAGCTGAAAACAACACGCCGAGGAAGTACCAGCTTTTCATCGATGGACAATGGGTCGATGCCGAGTCAGGTAAGACTTTTGAAACACCAAATCCGGCCACAGGAGAGACGCTGGCGGAAGTAGCTGAGGCTGACAAAGCAGATATCGATAAAGCTGTACAGGCTGCTCGACGTGCCTTTGAAGGCAAGTGGTCAAAGATGAGTGCGCGCGATCGCGGTCGACTTCTTTACAAGCTCTCGCAACTGTTGGAGGCAAAGTCGGCTGACCTTGCTGCGCTCGAAACCGCTGATAACGGAAAACCTATCAAAGAGTCGTTATACATTGACTTGCCCCAGGTCGTGGAAAACTTTGAATACTTTGCAGGGTGGGCCACGAAGATCGAAGGCGAGACAATTCCAGTGCCGGGCAAGATGTTCAACTACACCTTGCGCGAGCCGATCGGAGTTTGTGGTCAGATAATTCCCTGGAATTTTCCGTTGCTGATGGCCGCGTGGAAACTTGCCCCGGCACTCGCCGCAGGTAATACCGTGGTGCTGAAGCCTGCCGAACAAACACCTGTAGGCGCGATGGAGTTGGCTAGCCTTATCCAGGAAGCCGGCTTTCCTGAGGGCGTAGTGAATGTTGTGCCCGGTTATGGTGAGACTGCCGGCGCGGCACTTGCTTCGCACCCGGGAATCGATAAGGTCGCTTTTACTGGCTCCACCGAAGTTGGAAAACTTATCGCGAAGGCTGCGGCGGAAAATCTGACCAAGGTTTCTCTCGAACTTGGTGGCAAGGCGCCAAACATCGTTTTTGCTGATTCAGATCTGGACCAGGCGGTGGCTGGCGCTATGATGGGTATCTTCTACAACCAGGGGCAGGTTTGCTGCGCCGGTTCCCGTCTCTTCGTCGAAGCGAGTATCAAGGATGAATTCGTAGACAAGCTAAAAGGGCGTGCTGAAAAGATCGCCGTTGGCGATCCAATGGACAAGGCCACGCAAATGGGCCCACAGGTTTCGGCTGAACAGCTTGACCGTATAAAAGGTTACGTGGATATCGCTCGATCAGAAGGAGCCGCCGTGTTAACGGGCGGATCTCCGCCGAGTCTGGACGCAGCATTTGAGAAAGGTTTCTTCTTCCGTCCAACAATTTTTTCAGACGTAAACAACAAGATGCGAGTGGCCCAGGAAGAGATCTTTGGTCCGGTAGTCTCTGTGATCAGTTTTGAAAATGAAGAAGACCTGATCAAGCAGGCAAATGACACCATTTATGGGTTGTCAGCAGGAATATGGACGCGCGACATCACGCGTGCACATCGATTTGCCAAAGAAATCAAAGCCGGCGTTGTTTGGATCAATACGTACAACATGTTTAATGCGGCCTCGCCTTTTGGCGGCTACAAGCAGTCGGGTTATGGTCGTGAGATGGGCAAACATGCACTCGATCTTTATACCCAGGTGAAGAGCGTTTGGGTTGACCTGTCGGGCCGGCCGATTGGTTGGTTTGGGAAATAGGGAGGCCCTGGGAACTTTTCAGAATAGGACCTATATGACCTATAGGTCCTATATTAACCATGCTATCATTCCAGCATTCAAACTCTCCCGAGATGAAAATTTGCTCATTGGAGGAGAAGCAATGTCATTAAAAAGATTATCCGCTGTTTTCGCAATCCTGGTTTGTTCGATTTTTCTAACGGCCTGTCCCAGTCAAACCAACGTCGCAAAGATAAACGCAGATCCAGCGCGTTATAGTGGTAAAGAAGTCGCGATTGCCGGAAAGGTCACGGACAGTTACGGATTTATGGGTGCCGGTGGCTACGAGATCGATGATGGGACCGGAAAAGTGTGGGTTGCGACTACTCGAGGCGTTCCCTCCCGAGGCGCGTTAGTTGGAGCCAAGGGTTATGTCAGGAGCGGCGTGACGTTCAGCGGACGAACTTTCGGAACTGTGATAGAAGAGACTGACCGTCACGTCAAGGGCAAATAGTAGGGAAGCGTTTGGAACGGTCGCGGTAGTTTCCGTCATGGAAAACAAAACCGCAGAAAAGCGCGAGATTGTCAAAGAGCTTGATCTTGCTTTCGCGCGCTTGATCGACCGCCTGAAGGTTTTGGTTAAGTCTGTCTCCCCGGACTTGCTGTATCAACGGCCGCCGGCTACTACGTTTGGCGAGAATATCCTTCGAAGCGCCGCTATTCTCGAACAAACTTTTGGCGGCCTCACCACTAACCTTTGGGACGACCCGTTCGAGTGGACCCTACCCGAAACTCTCAACAATCAAGAACGAATTATCGAATACCTGGCCGAAGTTGATGCCACTCGAGAGCGCGCCTTTTGTTGCTTTAGCGACGACGCCCTCACAAAATATGTTTCGTCTCCGGCTGGTGAGTTCGTGCTGCTCAGTGTCTTGCTTGATGCTCTGGTTCGCGCCAGCGATTACCATGGCCGTGCCGCTGCCACATCTAAAATGTTTTCCGATGGAAGTACTGTTCGGTTTATTATCTAGCCCGTCAGATCAGAATTGATGGTGAGGATTCTTCTGAATGTATTGTCCCTATTGTGGTCAACTGCAAACTACCGGCGCCATTAGGTTTTGTTCTCGCTGTGGGTTCCCCCTCGACGGAGTGATTTACCTGCTTGGCAATGGCGGTATCTTGCCCGCGTACGACTCGAGTGACGAACCGAAGCCCATTTCCGCCAGACGGCGCGGTGTAAAGCAGGGAGGCCTTCTATTTCTTTCAGGCGCCGTTATCGTTCCCTTGCTTGCAGTGCTGGCGGATGCGGCTCATAACTCTACATTTCTAAATCTGTTAATGGCGTTTGCCGCGATCATCTGTTTTGTCGGTGGTCCATTGAGGATGTTATACGCCGGCATTTTTGAGGAAGGCGCGCCCAACCCGTTTCGACCAGTAGCTCGACCTTACGTTCCGGCACCGATGCCGGCACCGAAGCAATTTGCCCAGCAAGGACAAACAGCATTACCGCCCGCACAAAGTCCACGACCAGTCACTGCGTGGCGATCTCACCCTGTGACTGCTGAG
>DASROI010000308.1:0-7968 GCA_035646955.1 Pyrinomonadaceae bacterium | reverse complement strand
AAATAGTACATGTTGAGAGCAGGAATTGTTGGTTTGCCAAATGTCGGCAAATCGACTTTATTCAACGCGCTTACGGCGCAGTCGGCTGCACTGGCAGCAAACTATCCATTCGCCACGATCGAACCGAATGTCGGAGTCGTTTCTGTTCCGGACGAACGCCTCGAGCCTCTCGCTCGACTAGTCAAAACCAACGTCATAGTTCCGGCGACGGTAGAATTCCTGGACATTGCCGGACTGGTTCGCGGTGCTTCAAAGGGCGAAGGACTGGGCAATCAGTTTCTTGCCAACATCCGTGAAACCGACACTGTGGTCCAGGTTGTACGCGCATTCGAGGACGACAACGTCATTCACGTCGAAGGCAAAGTAGACCCGGCCAGAGATATCGAGACTATTCAAATCGAACTAGCTCTATCCGATTTGGCAACCGCGGAGAGGCGTCGTGAGAAAGCACAGAAGACGCTGAAGAGCGGTGACAAAAACGCGCGCGCGGAGTTGGATGTGTTGGATAAGTTGCAGCCTGCGCTTGAGCAGGGTCGTTCAGCAAGAACCGTGGAATTGACTAACGAGGAGCAGGCGGTTGCTCGCCAATTTTTCCTCCTAACCAGTAAACCCACAATCTACGCGGCGAATGTTGACGAAAACACTCTCTCAGATGTCTCCAAGAACGAGATGGTGAAAGTCATCCGGGAGATTGCCGAAAAAGAGTCTGCCGAGTGTGTGGTTATCAGTGCACAGCTTGAAGCCGAACTGGTCGCACTTCCTCCTGAGGAGCGCGTTGATTACTTACAAAGCCTCGGCGTACAGACCAGTGGCGTTGATCAACTGATTCGAAGCGCATATCACTTGCTTGGCTTGATGTCGTTCCTGACAGCGGGCGAGAAAGAAGTGAAGGCGTGGACAATCCCCCAGGGTACCAGAGCGCAAACCGCTGCCGGAACGATTCATTCGGATATTGAACGAGGTTTCATTCGCGCTGAGGTCGTCGGTTATAACGATCTAATTACAGCCGGATCATACGCGGCAGCGAGAGAGAAAGGATTGCTGCGACTGGAAGGTAAAGACTACATCATGCAAGAAGGAGACGTAGTTCACTTTCGTTTCAATGTCTGACTATTTGATGATTATGAATTGATAAGTATCAATTCATAATTGTCAATTCTTCGGAGATTTGGTGGAGAGAGTGTTAGAGGCAATCGTGAGGATATCGATTGCCTTTTTTTCACTAACGAAGTAATGCCCTTATGCCCACGAGGATCAGGTATCCAATTGCCAGAACTACTGCTAGTTTGATAAGCATTATTGCCAAGCCAATTAAGGCTACGAATGTCGTTCCCACTATTTTGAGCACTAGCGGGAGGACAACTATGAAAACAAATAAACCGAGGAGTATCATCCCCACGATTCTCAAAATATCCTTCGCTTCTTTCATCTTCCACTCTCCGATTCTTTAGCCACTACCTTCGGCTTTATCGTCTGCTGCCAGGTATACGAAGAATTTTTACATCCCGTTCCGTTGAAGATCTTGCATTTACAGCCCGTAAAAATGGTCTTTTTACCATGATTATGTAGGCCTTCAAGAATGTCGCCAGTCGCCTGTTTCAGGCTTTTCGGCGATAATCTATACCTCTTATAAACTCATGGACCGGTGGGAAGCAAGAAGTCTCTTTGGAGACGCCAACAGCGACGCAAGCACTGAGGCGGGAGCCCCTTTAGCCGAACGAATGAGACCCCGGACCCTGTCAGAGTTCGTGGGTCAAAAACATCTAATCGGAGAGGATCGCGTTCTGAGCCGTATCGTCAACAGTGGCGGCACGCTTCCTTCCCTGATTCTGTGGGGTTCACCCGGAACGGGCAAGACTACTCTCGCCAGGCTGCTGGCCCTAAAGAGCGGTCTACGATTTGTTCCTCTGTCAGCAGTATTTTCCGGCGTAAAGGATCTGCGAGAAGCCATTCAAGAAGCTCGGCTGGAACAGCGTTACGGCAAGAAGACGGTACTTTTTATCGATGAAATTCATCGATTTAACAAAGGGCAGCAGGATGCATTACTACATGCCGTGGAAAATGGGACAGTTGTTCTGATTGGCGCGACTACTGAAAATCCATCTTTTGAAGTAACCGGCGCACTCCTGTCGCGGTGCAGAGTGATCGTCCTGAATCCACTCTCAGATGATGAGATCAAGCAAATCATATTAAATGCACTGAATGATGACGAACGCGGTCTGGCAGATAAACTACCCGCAGTCTCAGACCAACTATTGTCGAGGCTCGCCCATGCAGCAGCTGGTGATGCTCGCGTCGCGCTCACTGCTCTGGAAGCGGCGGTTGAGTCCACCACACCCGGACAAACAGGTGCGAGAGTAGTCACCGAAGAGACAATCATCGAGGCGCTGGGTCGAGCTCATTATGCATACGATAAAGGTGGCGAAGAACATTACAACCTTGCTTCGGCATTGATTAAGTCACTGCGCAATTCGAATGTTGACGCGGCTCTTTACTGGCTCGCAAGAATGATTGAAGGCGGAGCTGATCCGATTTTCATCGCTCGAAGACTTTGCATCTTAGCCTCGGAAGATATCGGCCTGGCAGATCCCCAGGCGATGGTTCAGGCTGCCGCTGCCGCTGAGATTGTCCAGTTGATCGGATTACCAGAAGGGATCTTCCCGTTAACGCAGGCGACCATTTATCTTGCCCGGGCACCAAAATCAAATTCAATTTTGAGAGCCTATCAAGCTGCAGCCAAAGACGCCGCTGATACTGCGCGTGAACCGGTGCCATTGCATTTGAGAAACGCCCCAACGCCCTTGATGAAACAGATGGGTTACGGCGGGAATTACCGATACATCCATAACGACCCCAACGCAAAAGAGGAAATGGAATGTCTGCCGCCGACATTGAGCGGCGCCAGGTATTTTGTAGAAGACGAAGAAGAAGAAAAAGAGGAGATTAATAACCAGGTTGATGGTTAGAGTTTTGAAGAATGATCACCAAGAAATCCGAAAAAGAATTAGCCTTTTTATATGATCTATTTGTCGCTCCAGATTGGGGCGAACGCTTCGGAGAGTTGATGGACCAGCATCTAAAACTCCCACCCGAAGGAAAAGCAATCTATGTATCAATCGCTACCGGCGGTCATGCCATCGCACTCCGTGAAAGAAGCGGGGATAAACTCGAAATGATCTGCGTTGAAGAAAAACCGGAGTTCCTGGAGTTAGCCCAGGCGAAGGCAACTGCCGCGAATCAGGAGGTCGATTTTCGTCGAGCGCCTTTCGAGTCGTTACCACTGGAGGACAACAACTACGATCTCGTGATCGGAGAGGCCTCGATGGTCGCGCGAGAGCGAGTTCGGAATATGTTCAGGGAGATGGTCCGCGTGGCTAAGCCAGGTGGACGAGTGGCTTTAACACTGACAACGGCTTCGAGCTTTGGTGAGTTCTTTTCTATCCTCTGGGAAGCGCTTCACAACTGCGAGTTCGTCGATCTTGAGTCAAAAGTAGAACGCTTGATTACTGAGTTACCTACAGTCGCCGAGATCGAGAACATGGCGGAGAATGAGGGGCTGGACGACGTGGAGTCGTGGACTCGAATTGAAGAATTCGACTACGAATCAGGAGACCAGTTTCTGAATGCTCCGCTAGTCTCTGAGTTTTTGATGAAAGACTGGCTCGATTCAGTTCCCGAGGCAATCAGAGAGAGAGTCTCAAATGAGATCGCGCGCCTGATAAATGAGGAGCGTCACGAGGCTGAATTTGCTTTATCGGTAAAGGCTACGCTGGTGGTGGGCCGTAAAGCCCTTGCGCACTAAATTGTTTCAGAGCCGCAGAAGGTTTAGTCTTCCAAATTTTTTCTTGGTTCCTTTTCGCCCTCGTCCAGACCTTCTTTAAATGCACGCTTACTCTGGCCAAGAGCCTTGGCTAATTGGGGTAGGCGTGTGGCTCCGAACAACAAAAAGATTACGATTGCGATCACAACGAGCTCAGGCGTCCCGAGCCCTCCAATCGCCAACATGTTCTCAGTCATTTTTTTCCTCTTTCTTCGGTAGTGGGGTCCCCACTACCCTTTCTTCACGGGCATGAACTGAAGGCGCGATCTAATTTCCATGATCGGACTCGTAAAACAGATACTTCCTCCAGGTTTCATCTGCGCGCCCCAGGTAACGCATTATCTGACGATTTACGTGTAAAGAGAAACCGCGAGGCCTTCTAAGCAGATGCATCCCCGATTCTTCTGGGGTTCTATTACCCTTTTTATGATTGCAGCGTTTGCAACAAGCCACCAGATTATCCCACGCCGACTCACCCCCGCGCGAACGCGGCTGGACGTGATCCAGCGTTAATTCTGATGGCGGATACTGTTTTCCGCAGTACTGACAGGTCGAATGATCCCTCAGAAGTATATTCTTTCGAGAAAGAGAACGGCGTTCAAAAGGTATATGAATGTATTCCGTAAGACGAATTACTGAAGGAGCATGAATCGACAGCCGTTGGGAGTGGAGCATGTGTCCGTTGTGCTCTTCCACCCGGGCTACCCCCTTGAAAATCATCACTACTGCGCGCCTTTCAGTGCACACGTTGATGGGCTCAAAAGAGGTGTTTAGAACTAAGACTCGACCGTTCATACAAGGCCTGATATTACGCGAGCGTGGAATAGGGTGTCAAAAATTAGTTCGCCCGCCCTGCTTCAGATGCCGGAAAACGGTCAGGTTGATGCTTTGATCCGGCGAAAATCAACGGCGCGACCTCGCGATCGTCAAGACAGACACCGTGCCGGCGCCAGCCTCGAGCAGGACGGTCGCACATGAGTTGGCTGTAGCGCCCGTCGTCAACACATCATCAACCAGCAAGATATTTTCGCCCTGAATTACTCGTTGCTGAGTGACCTCAAATGCGTTGCTGACGGTCTCCCTTCGCCCTTTTGCATCGAGCCCAGCCCTGTGTTTCTCTGAGTACAAAATCCTAACCAGCGATCGGTCGTCCACTGGCAGTCCGGTGGTTACCGATACTGTCCGGGCAATTACAGCGGCTTGATTAAACCCGCGAGCGCGCTCACGCACAGGATGCAATGGTACCGGAACAATGCGAGTGCACTGATGAAATGGCGATAGTGATGCAACTGCCTGAAGCAGCAATTGAAGTTGCCTGGCCATGTTGGGCCGGCGTTTGAGCTCCAAGACTGATTGTCGTAAAGCTTTTTCATAAATCCCAACGGCGCGGGCAGTTGTGAATGGCTGAGAATCGCACTTCCTACACCTAAGGTCCTTCGACGCAAACTGTTTTGGAAATAATAATGGCACTCCGCACTTCCAACAGATACTTTCAAAATCAGTGAAGAGCGTGGTCGATTGCCAACACTCTTCGCAAACTACGCCGAGATGGCGACGCCGCACCTCCCGCTGGCAAATGCAGCAATCCTGCGGATAGACAACATTAAAAAAGGCATCAAGTAACGAGGACGATTTGGTGAGGAACATCGTATTTCAAAAACAAAAGCCTCCTCAGACAAAGTCTGCGGAGGCCTTAAAAATCCAGATCAGAATGCTTGCTATTGACTAGTCGTCGTCGTCCGAAAGCAATCCACGTTCTTGTAAATCCTGGCAACGAACACACAATCTGGCCCAGGGCACAGCTTCCAGTCGTTTTTCAGGTAGAGCCTCTTCGCAATGGACACACTTTCCGTAACCAGTGGTCTCGATTCGCTCGAGGGCTTCGTCTATCAAGTTCAGTAGCTGCCTGTCGTTATCAGACATCGACACCAGCAGTTCCTTTGTATAAGCGTTAGCCGCCATGTCAGCCGGATCCTGCGTGGCTTCAGCATCGCGCTCTCTACTATATAACTCGGCCGCCTGAACCTGTCCCACCAGGCCTTCGCGCCGGTCCAATAATCTGTCGCGGAAAACTTTCGTTCGCCTCTTATCCATTATTTGTTTTCGTCCTCCACCCTACTTGATTTGTCTAGGGGTAGTTCGTTATTTCTGATACGGCAACCCGTTGATAATTGTGTATGCTCTATATAACTGCTCAAACACCAGCACGCGCGCCATTTCATGAGTTAAGGTCAAACGTGAGAGCGACCAAAGTCGGTCAGCCCTGGCGACCAATTCCTGCGGCAAGCCATGGGGCCCGCCGATAACAAACGCCACCTCCTTGATCCCCCTGACTTCCCAGGTTTTGACCTGTTCGGCCAATTGCTGAGAGGTCCACTCCACCCCGCCGACGTCCAAAACAATCGTAACGCCGCCTGGACGAAGAGCGTCTGAGATGCGCGCCGCTTCTTTATCGATGCCTGCCTTGCCCGCTCGTCCAGCTTCCTTGAGCTCTACAATCTCGACTCGAACGAAATGGCCAAGCCTTTTAACGTAATCCTCAACCAAAGAACGAAGTCTTGCATCACGTGTTTTACCAGGCCAAATAACGCGAAAGCGCATTTTAAAGATCGCCTAATCACCGAAAGCTAACCGAGTTTGTACTTCGCAATCTTCTCGTAGAGATTCTTGCGACTGATTCCGAGAATCCGAGCGCACTCAGTCTTGTTACCATTGCTGGCCGTCAGCACTTTCGCAATGTGCTCCGCCTCAACCTCTGCCAAACTCAAAGGAGTCTGCTCACGTTTTCGTGCTCTGGTAGATTCGATCACTGCTTGCGGCCAGTCATTAATCTCCACCCATTTACCCTGCGCAACAATTACGGCACGTTCAACTAGATTTGCCAGCTCGCGAGCGTTACCCGGAAAATCATAAGCGAGCAACAACTCAAGGGCGTCGGCTGAAATTCCTTTGACTTTGCTTCCGTGTTTACTCGCATACTGGTTTTGAAAATGGCCCGCAAGCTTTTTCAAATCCTCGCGACGTTCGCGCAAAGGAGGAACGTGAATGTGGATAACGTTCAGCCTATAAAAAAGATCTTCCCGAAAAGCGCCACGCTTAACCGCCTGTTCGAGCTCAACATTTGTCAGCGCTATCAGACGCGCATCAAGCTTTAAAGTGCCGCGGCCGCCTAACCTCTCGAACTCGCGAGATTCGATGACGCGCAGTAACTTGGCCTGACTCTCGTTTGTCAGATGTGCTACTTCGTCCAGAACAATGGTGCCGTTGTTAGCAGCTTCAAATCGTCCTGGCTTCGCGTCGGTAGCACCGGTGAAGGCACCGCGCTCGTAACCAAACAACTCTGCTTCAAGTAAGTCGGCTGGCAAAGTTGCACAATCGATCTTTACAAATGGTCCACCGGACCTGCGCGACTTCGAATGTATAAACGAAGCTATCAGGTCTTTACCTGCACCTGACTCACCCGTTATCAGTAGATTCGAATCGGTCGCGCTTACGCGCTCAGCGAGATCCACGACCTCGCGCATTGCACTCGAGCGCGCAAATACCTCGATCACGATTCAGTTCTCAAGGAGCTTTGAGCGAACTCGGCCGGCAACTCAATCCGTTTCGCCTCGCGCCACAACCTCTCCAGATCGTAGAACTGCCGCGCCTTTTGCTCGAAAACGTGAACAACGAAATCGCCGTAATCAAGCAAGATCCACTCGGCTGTCTTATAGCCTTCGACGCGGGCCGCCGCTGAGCCGGATTTCTTTAACGACTCGTAAACTTCATCAGAGATCGCCTGGACCTGCCGTTCATTTGTTCCGCTGACTATTAAAAAATAGTCGGTGAAGCTGGCTATCTCTCGGAGGTCGAGAATTACCGGATCCACAGCCTTCTTATCACTGCTAGCCTGCAAAGCGGCCAGGATACGGGAATCCAGCTCGCCGGAACTGGACGTTTCCGTTTGAGCACGACCGGCGGTATGCGGAGTCAACGATTGTTCTTTAACTGTTGAGTTTGGCTTCATTCGAATTTTCTATAAATCTGATATTTCTTCAAATATTGAATCACTGGCTCGGGAACTACGTCCCGAAGTTCAGCGAATTTTCCCTCACGGCATAAACGTCGGATATCCGTAGCCGCAATGTCGTCCATCACTACATCAG
>DASROI010000307.1:0-2071 GCA_035646955.1 Pyrinomonadaceae bacterium | reverse complement strand
ATCAATGACAGCCTCCCCCACAGGCAACGCCTCCCACCCTCGTCAGCCTCAAACAAAGCATCTCTCTCCGTCCTTTCACAATCTGAGCGCTTGGAGGTTCCCGATGAAACTAAGCCTTCTGTCCCTTGCACTTTTGGTTCTCACTTCAGCTACTTCCTCATTTGGAAATACGCCCGCCCGCGAGTTGGCCTTGAAAGCCACTTCAGAAGACAGGACGGAATCGGCTGCAGCTACCGAGGAATTGCGCGCCATGGGGCCTGCCGGTCTCGAAACGCTGATGGTCCAGTATGCTGCTCCCATCAAAGCTCATATCGATGACCCGGCTAAAACCGCTACGGCGGAATGGCAAAGAATCAGTGATGCTCTCGATGGGGTTAGCCAGCAGAAGAACAGCTATCTTTCAGGACTCTACTGGTTCACCGACCTGAACAAAGCGAAAGCTGCCGCCAAACGGTCTAATAAACCGATTCTGACTTTGCGTTTGTTGGGTAACCTGACTGACGAGTTTAGTTGCGCTAATAGTCGCTTCTTTCGAACTGTGCTCTACTCAAACGCAGAGATCGCCGCTCTATTGCGTAATGACTTTGTACTGCATTGGGAGTCAGTTCGGCCTGTTCCTGTAGTAACTATCGATTTCGGTGACGGTCGTAAGCTTAAGCGCACGATCACAGGGAATAGCATTCATTACGTGCTGGATTCGGAAGGTCGAGTGGTTGAGGCTATTCCCGGTTTATATGGTCCAGCTGCTTTCAAGCGCGCGTTAGTAGAATCTCAACAGTTGGCGCTGTCTGTCTCGGGGCAAGATAACATTAAGAAACGCACGCTGCTCAGGTCATATTATGGCGAACGTTTGAACAAGATCGCGGTTAACTGGTATGCGGACAACAAGAAGATTGGTGGACGACGGCCCCAGGGCCTTTCTATTGGCGTTAGCGCCCGCGGTGAAGCTGTGCAAATAATGCCTCTCGCCATCACCAAAATGGAAACAGAAGCAGGTATCTTACGCGGAATGATGGCTGGCTCAGAAGCATTAGGAAAGGTGACGGATGAAGAGGCGTGGCGAAAGATCGCAGGATTGCACAGCGCCGACTCGGCCTTGGATAGCCGAAGTATTGCGCTGATTAAGAACCAAAATGCAGCATTGAGTAAGGATGAGTTGGCGGCTTTGCTAAAGAGGTTTGAAGAATCGGTGGCGCTGGATACGGTGAGAAATGAGTACCTGCTTCGTTCAAAACTTTATGGTTGGTTAAGCGTCCAGGAACAAGTGGACTTGTCGAAGTTTAACGACAAGGTTTACGCCGAACTATTTCTGACGCCAAAGTCCGATCCATGGCTTGGATTATTTTCAAAGGATGTTTACACCGCCCTCTCCCAGGGAGAGAAAACATTAAACAAGTGAGACTTTCAGTGACTGAAAAAATAGAAAATGAGAAGTGATCAACGAGAAATGAGAAATGACCAATGATCAATAACAGGACCAATAACCACTAGTTCTACTCACTTAGTTTCCCTAGCGCGGTAAAGACTCCCGCAACGACGAGGGCCATTCGCTTGTAATCAAGTTTCTCAGCCGTATCGTTCGCTGTGTGGTAGTTAGGATTTCGATAAAAGGCGGTGTCAGTAACCATTACGGCGCGATAGCCGGCTTCCCAGTAATTCAACTGATCTGAAAAATCGATCCCCGGGATGAATGATGGGGCATTAATTGAATACACCTTCAATGAATCTGTCTGTGACATGGCTGACTTGACCTTTCGCGTTATCAGGCCATCACCTACTCTCCCGACAACAGCGATAAAGTCGCCACGTGAAGGATAAAGCGCCTGGAGAATAGCTGACGGGAAATGCTGACTGCCGTTTGAGTCGTTGAAGTATCCAATCATCTCGATACTCAACATTGCTATCACTT
This sequence comes from Pyrinomonadaceae bacterium, assembly GCA_035646955.1. Classification (GTDB taxonomy): domain Bacteria; phylum Acidobacteriota; class Blastocatellia; order Pyrinomonadales; family Pyrinomonadaceae; genus PSRF01. The sequence goes on along the minus strand of DASROI010000307.1, from coordinate 162 downwards.
CCACGTTTTGATCTCTCAATGATTTTGCGTGTACCGAGCTTCCCATTCCAGTGGTCCGAAAGTACGGCGGTTCTTCGAGGGTGAATGCCACCAGCTCAACCAAAACCTTCGGTGCTGGCTGCTGACCTAACAAACGAGCCAGTTCAAGTAGTCCAGCTACCC
>DASROI010000306.1:0-2704 GCA_035646955.1 Pyrinomonadaceae bacterium | reverse complement strand
TATGTTGGGCCACGTCTCTATACCCTTTCGCCGTTTTTGCTTATCGATTCGAGTAGTGAGATGAACCGGCTTGATGTTGAGCAGGTTCTCAACAGTGGGATTGGCAGCGGAGTAGGTCAGCCTCGTTTGAAATCTATCCTTACCGAACTTAATAGCACAAACCCTGTCGTAGCTTCTCTGGCGCAAGCGATGGTCTACAACAACGCTAGCGTTGTACGCAGTGAATAAAACTCACGGGTAACTAACGACCGGCAGCTACCGTAATTCCTTCCAAACAATCAGACTTTGCCCCCTTCCGGAGGACAGCTCCCACATCGCGGCAGCGTGTGGATTGGTTCAAGTCCTCTCTACCGGCGGGGCACCTTCCACTAGATCACAAAATCCCACATCGCGGCAGCGTGTGGATTGGGTTCAAGTCCTCTCTACCGGCGGGGCCCCTTCCACGAGATCACAAAATCCCACATCGCGGCAGCGTGTGGATTGGTTCAAGTCCTCTCTACCCGCGAGGCACCTTCCACGAGATCACAAAATCCCACATCGCGGCAGCGTGTGGATTCGTTCAAGTCTTCTCTAAAATCGCGACCACCACGATCTCAGGGATGGTGCCGCGTCGGTAAAGAGGACTTGAACGATCCACACGCTGCCGCGATGTGGGATTCGTGTGCTTACGGGGTGGTTCTGACGATTGTAGAGAGGACTTGAACGATCCACATTCTGCCGTGATGTGGGATTCGTGTGCTTGCGGGGTGGTTCTGGCGATTGTAGAGAGGACTTGAACCATCCACGGGCTGCCGCGATGTATGTGTCTGCGCTTTAGAGTATGCGGCACTCTCGGGTCTATAATCCTCGCTTTTGCGCTTAATTAGAACCTGCAACCTTCATGCGGAAAGGAACGGAATGATACGAGTCCAAAATCTGTCAAAGAAGTTTGGTGATCTTACTGCCGTCGATAACATTTCCTTTGAAGTCAACAAGGGGGAAATTTTTGCTTTCCTTGGTCCAAACGGCGCGGGAAAGACAACAACAATAAAGATGCTGACTACGCTGCTCCATCCCACGAGCGGCGTAGTTGAATTGGATGGTCTGGATCCGACAGTTGCACGAGATGAAGTCAGAAAGCGCTTTGGTGTCGTGTTCCAGGATCCCAGTCTGGACCAGGACCTGACTGCCTGGGAGAACATGGAAATACACGGTGTACTCTACGGAGTCGCTCGAAAAGAGCGTCGCGAGCGAGCGACAGATCTGCTTAAACTCTTCGAGCTATGGGATCGAAAGGATGCGCTGGTCAAGACGTTCTCCGGCGGTATGCGACGCCGTCTCGAAATTGCGAGAGGGCTGTTACATACACCCAGAGTGCTCTTTCTGGACGAGCCAACTTTAGGACTGGATCCTCAGAGTCGCAACCAGATGTGGACCCACGTAAAGAGTCTCAATGACACCGATCAAGTTACGGTATTCCTGACAACGCATTACATGGACGAGGCTGACCGCGTGGCCCAGCGCATCGCGATAATCGATCATGGGCGAATCGTTGCGATTGGCTCATCACGCGAACTCAAAGAGCAAACAGAAACCGAATCACTTGAAGACGCATTTCTCAAACTCACCGGAACAACTATACGAGACGAAACCGCGAGTTCGGCAGATGCAATGCGTCAAGTGGCTCGCATGTGGAGGCGCTGAAATGACAGTCATATATATTTTGTGGTTACGCGAGGTTAAGAAATATCTCCGATCACGAACCCAGATCATTGCCTCAATGGGATCTCCTATTATGTATCTTGGAATCCTTGGCTTTGGTCTGGGTCCAGTATTTCAACGGGCGGGTCAGGGTAGCTACTTGCAGTTTATGGCGCCAGGCGTGATCGGGATGACCGTACTCTTTACGTCGATTTTTTCTGGAATTGCCTTACTTTGGGATAGACAATTTGGCTTTTTAAAAGAGACGCTGGTGGCTCCGGTATCTCGGCTTTCAATCATGTTGGGCCGGACACTCGGCGGTGCAACGGTCGCGATTATTCAGGGTCTGCTGATTTTTATTGTGTGCTTGATCGCCGGTTTTCGACCGACGACGGCCACGGCAATCCCGATCGCGATTCTCTTCATGATGCTGATAGCAATCGTTTTTGCCGCACTTGGTACGATTATTGGTTCGAGTCTGAAAGACATGCAAGGCTTCCAGCTGGTCATGAATTTTCTAGTGATGCCGATATTCTTTCTGTCTGGTGCGCTGTATCCGTTAACTAATTTGCCCAAGGTTCTCGCGCTACTGACACGACTGGATCCACTTACTTATGGCGTGGATGGAGTGCGCAGCGTTTTAATCGGTGTCACACACTTCGGGGCCACAATGGATGTGGCGGTGTTGATAGGAGTTGCGATCTTGCTCTTGACTCTCGGTGCCTGGCGCTTCTCAAAGATAGAGATTTGACTCTACTAGATTATATGGGTCGCATCTTTCAAGTCGGAGATATGGTTCGAATTCTTACTGGCCCATTTGCGTCGTTTACCGGGAGAATCACAGGCATTAATCAATCGAAGACACTAGTCAGGGTCAGCTTGGATATTTTCGGTAACGACACCGATGTAAGGCTAAGTTTTGATGAAGTAGAGGTGCTGGAATTCGATCCGCCAAAGCCTCCTCCATATGGCTCAGATAACTAATGCGAGTTGAGACCTCTGGATGTTGCGCATTGAGCGGGCC
>DASROI010000305.1:0-3803 GCA_035646955.1 Pyrinomonadaceae bacterium | reverse complement strand
TGTCTCGCCATTGCCTCAGATTGATTTTCCGACAATCTCGGTCCAGGCAAATCTGCCGGGTGCGAGTCCCGAAATAATGGCATCTTCGGTTGCCACTCCGCTTGAAAGACAACTGGGCCACATCGCCGGTGTAACAGAGATGACTTCCGCAAGTTATCTCGGATCTACCAGTGTCACACTCCAATTTGAGTTAAACCGGAATATCGATGCTGCAGCGCGAGACGTCCAGGCAGCTATCAATGCCGCACGTGGTTATTTGCCTGCCAACCTGCCTAACAACCCGACGTATCGGAAGGTTAACCCGGCTGATGCTCCGATCATGATCGTCGCATTGACTTCCGATACCTACGATCAGGGGAAGTTATATGACGCTGCTTCAACAATCCTGCAGCAGAAGCTCTCTCAGATTCAGGGCGTGGGCCAGGTGGTGGTTGGCGGCAGTTCACTACCGGCAGTTCGAGTCGATGTTAATCCTACGCAGTTGAATGCTTTTGGGCTCGGACTCGAAGACGTTCGTGCGATGCTTGGACAACAGAACGCGAACCTGGCGAAAGGGCAAGTATCGAATGGTCAAACAACAGCGGATCTTGTCACAAATGATCAACTGCTAAAGGCCGAGTACTACAGGCCGTTAATTGTGAGCTACGTCAACGGCGCGGCAATCAAGCTATCTGATATCGCAAATGTCCAGGATGGAGTCGAAAATATTCGATCCGCGGGTTTGGCAAACGGCAAACCTTGCGCTCTTGTAATCCTTTTTCGCCAGCCCGGCGCCAATATTATCGATACCGTCGACGGAGTGCGCGCCGCACTCCCTGAGTTGAAAGCATCGATACCTTCAGCGATTAACCTAACTGTTGTTCAGGACCAGACAACGACGATCCGTGCATCCGTGAGAGAGGTTGAGCGGACACTAGTGATTTCGATCGCCCTGGTGATTCTCGTTGTGTTTCTGTTTCTACGAAACCCGCGAGCAACGCTCATTCCTGCCGTCGTTGTGCCTGTTTCGCTGATCGGCACCTTCGGAATCATGTACTTGTTCCACAGCAGTCTCGACAATCTGTCGCTCATGGCGTTGACCATCTCGACTGGTTTCGTGATGGATGACGCGATTGTTGTGATCGAAAATATCATGCGTCACGTGGAAGATGGCATACATCCGATCCAGGCAGCTTTGCAGGGCGCGAAGGAAATTGGCTTCACGGTCTTGTCGATCAGCATTTCGTTGATAGCCGTCTTCATTCCAATTCTCTTGATGGGTGGAATAATAGGCCGGCTGTTTCGTGAGTTTGCGCTAACTCTGTCGGTGGCAATTCTTGTGTCACTCGTCGTGTCATTGACTGCGACGCCGATGATGTGTTCTCGACTGCTGAAGCACCAGAATCCGGATGATCATGGTCGACTGTATATGGCGACTGAACGGTTCTTCGCTTTCATGCTGCGGACGTACGAGCACAGCCTTCGCTGGGTATTGCGACATCCGGCTATCGTACTCGTCGTCCTGTTAGTGACAATCGCGCTGAATGTTTACTTATTGATCATCGTTCCAAAAGGGTTCTTTCCGCAGCAGGATACGGGTCGATTGGCAGGTGGAATACAGGGCGCTCAGGACTCGTCGTTCTCAGCGATGAAGCAAAGGATGACGCGCTTCGTCGACATCATCAGAAACGACCCCGCCGTTGACAACGTGGTCGCGTTTACTGGCAGTGGCGGTGGCACAACCACGAATACTGGACGAATGTTTATTGCGCTCAAACCACTTGAACAGAGGAAAGTAAGCGCGGATCAGGTCATCGGTAGATTACGAAAGCAGTTCTCATCGGTTGAAGGTGCGTCGCTCTTTTTACAGGCTACTCAGGATCTCCGGATTGGCGGCAGAGCAGGAAACGGACAGTACCAGTACACGATTCAGAGCGATGATCTCGATGACCTGAAAAAATGGGGACCAGTGTTGCTCCAAAACATGCGTACGCTTCCGGCACTAACAGATGTGAGTAGTGACCAGCAGAACAATGGCTTACAAGCTGAACTTGTTTACGACCGGTCCACTGCCGCGCGTATGGGCATCACGCCCGAGATGATTGATTCAACTCTTTACGATGCATTTGGTCAGCGGCAAGTGTCCACGATGTACACATCGCTAAATCAGTATCACGTGATCATGGAGGTGGATCCGCAATTCTGGCAGAACCCGGAGGGATTAAAGAGCATTTACCTACACCCACCCGGAGGAGGAGTTGTCCCGTTAAGTGCCATTGCGCACTACGAGCCGACGACGGCGCCGCTGACGGTGGCCCACCAGGGTCAATTTCCAGCTGTCACACTATCGTTCAACCTGGCTCCAGGTGTTGCCCTGAGTGACGCCGTCCAGGCAATTAATCAAATGGAACAGAGTATCGGGATGCCGGGGACGATTCGTGGCAACTTCTCGGGCACACTCCAGGCATACCAGTCGTCGCTCGCTTCCGAACCACTCTTGATCGTCACAGCGTTGTTAGCGGTGTATATCGTATTGGGAATTCTCTATGAAAGTTATGTACACCCAATAACCATCCTCTCGACCTTGCCCTCGGCGGGAGTGGGAGCCGTACTGGCCTTATTGATCGCACGCATGGATCTGAGTGTGATCGCGTTGATTGGCATCATTCTTTTAATAGGTATAGTTAAAAAGAATGCAATCATGATGATCGACTTCGCGCTCGCCGCAGAACGTGTTGAGGGTAAGAGTTCTCGTGATGCAATTTACCAGGCCTGCCTGCTTCGATTTCGCCCCATATTAATGACGACTTTGGCCGCACTCTTAGGTGCCCTGCCACTCGCTTTAGGTAGTGGCACTGGATCAGAGTTGCGACGCCCGCTCGGCATCGCAATCATCGGGGGACTTATCGTTAGCCAGATGCTGACGTTGTTCACCACTCCGGTGGTCTATCTCTACCTCGACCGGTTGCGTTTGGGGTGGCAGAAGATGCGCAAGAATTCAATGAGCGCGGCATCACAGGAGAGTTGATAGTGTCAATTCATTTCAAAATATTATTTACGACAATGTTATGTCTTGTGCTTTTCAAGAGTTGCGACAAGGCGCCAAAGTACAAGAACCCACCTCCAGTCCAGACACCGCCAGCGTTCAAAGAACTGACGGCAGCAAATTTTAAGGAAACAGACGGATGGAAGTTTGCCAGGCCGGCCGACGACTCTCTCAAAGGTAACTGGTGGGAGATCTTTAATGATCCACAACTTAACGAACTCGAAGATCAAGTCAACATTTCGAACCAGAGTATCGCTGTTGCAGACGCAAACTTTCGCGTAGCTCGGGAGTTGGTGAAGGAAGCTCGCTCGCAATATTTTCCCACAGTTTCTACAAGTCCCTCCGTGATCGTTTCGCGACAGTCGGGAAAGATGACTCAATCGAATATCTCGACCGGAAGAACGTTTACCGACTATAGCTTACCGTTCGACGCTTCGTGGGAGCCGGATCTGTGGGGTCGCGTCAAGAACACAGTCGCGGTGAATACTTCAGAAGCACAAGCCACTGCTGCTGATCTCGAAAATGTTCGCCTGAGCGTCGAGGCGGAAGTAGCCTTCGATTACTACCAACTGCGAGCGCTTGATGTGCAGAAGAAATTGCTCGATACCGCCGTTGTCGCATACCAGCAAGCTTTGGATTTGACGAAAGTCAGGTTTGAGACGGGAATAGTTTCGGAAGAAGACGTAACTCAAGCACAAACGCTGTTGGAAACTACGCAGGCTCAGGCAACTGATCTGGGCATTCAGCGTGCGCAACTCGAACATGCGATCGCGGTGCT
>DASROI010000304.1:0-10057 GCA_035646955.1 Pyrinomonadaceae bacterium | reverse complement strand
CGCTTGGGGATTACCACATTTATAAGAACCATCTGGAACAAGTGAATGAACTTCTTTCTCGGGAGCCACTACCTTTGCCGGAACTTAGAATTGAGGATCCGGACAAAAAACTTCGCGGTCTTCAGGGTCTGTTGGATGTTAAGTATGAAGATCTAAACTTGATTGGTTACAAGTCGCACGGAAAGATCGCCGCTCCTGTAGCGGTGTGACAGAGCACAAATGATAATTGGAATCGTAGCTGTAGACCGCCAGGATGCCATCGGCAAAGATGGTAAGTTGCCATGGCACTATTCGTCTGACATGAAATTCTTTCGCGAGACCACGACGGGGCACGCAGTTGTGATGGGTCGTCGCACGTGGTTAACGCTCAACAAGCCGTTGAAGAACAGGCTTAATATCGTGCTGAGTCGCGACCAGAACATAGAACCGGCTGAGTCGCTACTGGTCCTACGCGATTTGGAATCAGTGCTATCCTTTTATGAATCGCTTACCACCGATCTGTTTGTAATTGGTGGTGCTCAAATCTACACAGCATTTCTACCGCATATCGAACGCTGGTACGTCACCGAAGTACCATTAACAGTAAAAGGCGCCGACACGTTCATGCCCGAAAATTATCTGAAAGGTTTTAAGCGGTCTGAGAAGCAAAAACTTGATGATGAATTAATCGTTAGCCGCTATGAAAGAGTGGTGAAATAATCCTCTACGTCAAAACAATTCTTCCAGGGCTTCTTCAACAGATTTCACACCCACAACACGCACTCCCAGTAATCTTTCGAGCCCATTTGCATTCGATACCGGCATAACAATCTTCTTGAAGCCAAGCGCCTGGACTTCGCGAGCACGTACCCCGGCCTGCATTGCTCCGCGCACCTCGCCGGTCAAACCAACTTCGCCAAAGACCGCCGTGTGTGGATCCACCGGGCTGTTTTTAAAACTCGAAGCTATCGCCGCCACGACGCCAAGATCTGCGGCTGGCTCATCAATCTCCAAACCACCTGCGATGTTTACGAAAACGTCGTCTCCGGTTAACTGTAGTCCCGCGCGCTTCTCGAGCATCGCTATCATCAATGACACTCGATTTTGATCGACGCCCTGTGCCATTCGCCTTCCACTACCGTACTTGGACCCTGAAACAAGCGCCTGGATCTCAACCAGCAACGGACGCGTTCCCTCCATACAGGCAGTAACAATTGAACCAGCGACATTCTGCGGCCGTTCTTGCAAGAAGATTTCAGACGGATTGGACACTGGAACAAGACCAGTACCGGTCATCTCAAAGACTCCAACTTCGTTTGCCGCACCAAAGCGGTTCTTGGTAGCCCGCACGATTCGATGATTGTGATGGCGCTCCCCTTCAAAATAAAGAACCGTGTCGACTATATGCTCGAGTGCCTTTGGACCAGCTATCGAGCCCTCTTTAGTAATGTGTCCAATCAGGAATACGGGAATGCCTCGATTCTTCGCGAGCAGTAAGAAGTGGTGAGCGACGTCGCGAACCTGCGAGACAGATCCCGGAGCTGAATCGATCAGACTCGAAAAAACGGTTTGTATCGAGTCAACAATAATGGCACCAGGTTTCAGTTTGTCGATCTCGAGAAAGATGTTTTCGAGATTAGTTTCGGGTAGGAGGTAAACGTTTTTGGCGTGAATGTTAAGCCGCTCGCCCCGCAATTTGACCTGCCGCTCGGATTCCTCTCCCGAAACATACAGGACAACGGTCCCGCCTTGACTCAGTTGGTCTGCGACCTGAAGAAGCAAAGTGCTTTTGCCAATACCCGGATCACCACCAATGAGTACCAGGGTTCCAGGAACAATGCCGCCACCTAAGACGCGATCAAATTCGGTGAGTCCGGTGAGGACACGGACGTCATCTTGTGGCTCAATATCGGTAAAAGGTACTGCGGTAACTTCGCGCACGCTGAAGGCGTTGCGCGCGCTTCCCTTTTTTGCTGAAGGAGCGCGCTCTTCAACAAGCGAGTTCCATTCTCCACACTCGGGACACTTGCCGAGCCACTTCCGAGAATGGTGCCCGCAACTCTGACAGACGAACACGGATAAGGAGTTTTTCATTGGGTCGGTATGGGAGCTTGGCCTTTGGTCTTTGGTTTTTGGTTTTTGGTTTGGGGGGCCGTTCTTGAGAGATGAAATTTTGAAACCTTTACTGATTGTTCAGTCAATCAGATCAAAGATCAAAGGCCCAAGACCAAAGCCCCAACACCTCCCTCACAATAACTCCTCCACATTCTCCGTAGGTCTTCCCAGCACCGCTCGCTCGCCACGCTCCACTATTGGCCGTTGCAGCAAATCAGGATGCTCAACCATCAAAGAAATTAACTCCGTATCGCTGAACTCATCTTTGGCCAACCCCAGTTCCCTGTAAATTGGTTCACTCTTGCGCAACAACTCACGCGGCTTGATCCCCATTTTTCGGACCAACTCCGTTAACTTCTTTTTTGAGAGCGGTTCTATGTAATAGTTGACTTTGCTGAAGTCAACACCTCGCTCGCGCAGTAACTTGTCCATCTCCCGGCACTTCGAACAAGTTGGTTTTTCGTAAACAGTAATTTGATCTTTCATTGTTGAACTTGAATTCTCCTTGATCACGGAAAGATACCTCTCACACTGGTGGCTTCAACCACGCGTCCGACTGCGAGGATGTAGGCGCCCGTGCGCATGTCGGTGTCATAACGCTTCGACGTTTCGTACACCGAATTGAAAGCCGTGGTGATAGTCTGCTCAAGGGTGTCGTTTATCAGCTTCTCTGACCAGAAAAACGAATTCTGGTCCTGGACCCATTCGTAGTAACTCACCGTAACTCCTCCTGCATTAGCGAGGATATCCGGAACGAGGAACACGTCGTCATTTTCAAACACGCGATCAGCACCCGGTGTTGTTGGTCCATTCGCCAGCTCCGCAATAATCTTCGCTTTGACCTGGCCAACATTCTTCAACGTAATTGTGTTCTCCAGAGCAGAAGGCAAAAGAATATCGCAGTCGATGCCGATTACGTCCTCAGGTGAAATCTCTTTGGTACCCGGCACGCCTGCTAAAGACCTGGTTTCCGCCTTGTGCTTCAAAGCAGCTCCCATATCAATTCCAGTACTGGAGTAAATTCCGGCCTTCGAATCACAGGCGGCAATAACTCGCGCCCCATCCTCAGCGACCAATCTTGCGATGTTGGCTCCCGCGTTACCAAAGCCGTGAACTGCCACGCGTGAATTCTTTAACTCCATTCCCTTGACGCGACATGCCTCCCGCAATGCATACAGACAACCGCGCGCAGTCGCCTCAGCTCTCCCTTGTGAGCCTCCGAGAGAGATGGGCTTTCCAGTGACGACACCGAGTTCCGTGTGGCCGCGGACCATCGAGATTGTATCCATGATCCATGCCATGGTTTGTTCATCGGTATAAACATCCGGCGCTGGTATGTCTCGGTCAGGACCTATGATTGGCGCAATTTCAAACGCGTAACGACGCGTCAGTCTTTCCAATTCGTTTTTTGAAAGGCTTTTGGGATCGCAAATGACTCCACCTTTACCGCCGCCATAAGGAATGCCAACAGTTGCGCACTTCCAGGTCATCCACGAGGCCAACGCTTTAACTTCGTCGAGGGTCACGTTTGGGTGATAGCGAATGCCCCCTTTGGCTGGACCACGAGCGATGTTGTGCTGCACCCGGTAGCCTTCGAATACCTGGACGTCGCCACCATCCATCTTGACCGGAATGGAGACAATTAACTGTCGTTTGGCGTTTTCCAGAACGTGTCGCATCGAGAGGTCCAGATCGAGGTAGTCAGCCGCTCGATTGAACTGCTGTTTAGCGATCATGAACGGATTCAGTTCTTCCTGAAAGGCTAGTTTAGTCGCCATGTTCTACTCCTCGGATTGGGTTGGGTGAACGAGGTTAATGTATTGGGAAGGGGTGGGAATGGCAAGTTTGGGTCTTGGGTCTTGGATCTTTGTGGTTGTGGTTTGAACCTTTGATGACGAAGATTAAAATACAAGGCACAAAGATCAAAGACCCAAGACAAAAGACCAAAGTCCCAATCCTGGAACTTATACGCGGCCAGAGTGTCTAACCTGATTGAGTAAAGCTCCCGCGACCCGACGGCACCGGCATTTGCGGACACTCGATTTCAGACTTCGCACTGTTGCATGCCAAGTGGTGTCGAGCCGCAGGAGGACTGAGGATGTTTAATAATCTGATTGAATCGAGCTCCCATGCTCAAGAGTTCAAGCGCCGTGGCTCATTTGTGTTGTTCACAACCGTAACCTATGGCCTGCTCCTCTTAATCACCGGAGTGGTTAGCATCTACGCTTATGACGCGCATCTGGGCCAACAAAATCTTGATCTCGAAGTAACGCTCTTAACTCCAGACACTCTACCAGCTGCCCCTGGTCCAGCTGGTCCTGCCGCGAGTGGCGCTAATCGACCAAATCCAGTCAATACAACCACCGATCGTCAACCGCCGAATGCGACTGTAAACATGCCACAGGCGGCACCGAACAAAGTTTCTACCACTCCTAACCCTTACTTACCACCTGCTGGTGTGGGGCCCTTCAATACGATTGATCCTAATGCGATCGGTGGTGGACCTCCAGGTCCGGGTGGACCGGGCATTGGGCCTGGTAATCTGGGCGGTCGAGTCCCGCACGTCGAGCTTCCTGATGAACTGCCTCCAGTTCCTACACCCAAACCTGCGGTTCCTAAAATCCTCCGGATCTCAAAGGTGATAAATAATCAGGCGATCTTGTTACCAAAACCTATATACCCGCCAATTGCCAGGCAGACTGGAACTCAGGGCGTCGTCAATGTGCAAGTCTTAATTGATGAACGAGGAAACGTGATCTCGGCGAAAGCTGTTTCAGGAAACCCGCTCTTGATAATTGAGGCGCAAAAGGCTGCTTATTTGGCGAAGTTTTCGCCGGCTTTCATTGGCGAACAACCAGTCAAAGTCTCCGGAGTGATCAGCTACAACTTTGTGATCAGTCGCTAGCTTTTGAAGAGTCGATTTCAAATCAGATTTCCCACCCCAGCAAAGAGGTACGTTGGTCCAACCTACGTACCTCTCCCTCCTGAGCGAGCAAAGCAATTCATTTTCCATTTGTCATTTTTCACTTGCTAATCCTCTGGGCCCCCTCTGTGTCTTCTGTGTCTCTGTGGTGAAGTCCTGGGCGTTCCTTTCTATCCACCACCGAGTCACAAAGAGCACAGAGGTCGCACAGAGGACCCAGCAAATGAAAAATAAAATGGCTTTCCAACATCACCACGGATCAATGAAAGGTCATTGCCGCCTCCGCCGAAACCTATTCGGCGAATCCCAACTTGATAACTTTCTCTCGAGCAACGACGAATAATTCATTCCTGTCATTGAACACCATACCCGATGCGGTGCTTCCGTCAGCCCTAAACAGATCCAGGTATCGACCATCAGCGTCAAATCTTTGAATTCCTTTCATGTCGCTCACATAAACTCGACCGCGCCCATCGACTGCGATGGCCTGCGGCGCGCGAAACTGCCCTCGCTCATCACCATCTCCGCCGAAACGATTGATGTATTTCCCGTCTGGCCCAAACTTAAAGACGGCGTTGTTAAATGTCCCCAAAGCGTAGATGTTGCCGAGTCCATCCACTGCCACCCGAGTGTCCAACTCAGAATCACCTGTTGTTGAACTGATAGCGGCAGAGATGGTTTTCAGGACCCTGCCATTGCCATCCAGCACGACAATATCGTCGCGATTCTTGTACCAGGCACAAACCAATCCACCGCTGGCAGTGGTGGCAACATCATCAAACCCCCAACCTCCGCTGAACGACACGTCACCCATCGATTCGCCCGTCAGCCCTTTATACTTTTGAATCTTGCCACTCTGCACTACGTAAACGGTGCCCTTCCGGTCGGCGGCCAGCGCGCGGAGCGGCATCTTGGGATCTCCATTCCACTGCGTAATAAACTTTCCTGTCGAGTCGAAAACCTGGATGCGACCGCCGCTATACTCCCCAACGTAAATATTTCCAGCAGCATCAACCGCAATACTGCGCGCGTCACTAAACATCCCTGGTCCAATTCCTTTTGAACCAAATTTCAAAAGAATATTCGCCAGACCTTTTTCGGGTTGGCGGCCGCCTTTTGGACCATCATCAGGCGTGGGTTTGGTGGCATTGATTGGTGGCATACGCACTGTACGCATCGCGCCGGAGAAACCAGCGATCATTGCGATCACGACTCCAAGTACGGCGAACACAGGAACAAGCACAAGTATCAGCACCACCTTCTTCGAAACCTTGAGGGCGGGCCGTACATCATCCAGCCTGACGTGGATCACATGCGCAGGACGGCCCATGGAGGGTTCTGCGATCATGCTGCCACAATAGTTACACTTTGAGGTGAATCCTTCCGCACCTGGCTGTCCGCCGTAATTCACCGGTGCGCCACATTTTGGACAATCGAACGTTCGCGGCACTCGTTAACTCCTTAAAACCTGGAATAGAAATCTTTGTCTGTAAATTTCTTGAAGCCGGCTTTAGTCAGTTTCGCAAGCTCTTTGAATAACTTTGGATCCGGATTGGAAAAATTGAAACATGACTTGCCCTGCATGCGCTTTTTGAGCTCTGGTGAGATTTGGCTTTTGATCTCAGCGCACGCATATACCGGCATTAGATAGAAGCTGACATATGCTTTACCCTTTCGTACACCACCAAAGTAAAGTCGGTGCTTGTTCTTCATCACATAGTCAACTTCCAGGGTGAATAAAGAGGGGTTATCAGCGCTCACGATCAACCGGGAGGAGTATGGTTCGAGAATATTTTTCAGTTGTTCGAAGGTGGTATCGAAGTCTTGAGGTTTTGGCATTTAGTTTTATTCGAACCCTTTGGTTTTCACCGCAGAACTGCTGAACGCGGAGACATACGGAGTCAAATCCGGCTGCGTAGCTTAACAAATTCATAAATGTTGCGGCGATTTTCTTGTACCGGATGCGCCGCCCATTATTAGCAACAATACTGCGTTTCGCTGGCTTCTGACCGCTGGTTTCTTAATTACACAAGACGGTACGAGGATTGCGAGGAGATTCGCTTAAAGACAATTCTCAGTCTGTCTCGTACCGGAATTAAACACGGTCGTTTTATTTTGGTGCGCAAAGGAGGTATATGGAAAGAAGGTGTAAGCACTCGGCGTGTAGATGCAGGATGACTGACGATCGTGATTACTGTTCCGATTACTGCGAGGACACGGTCGGAAGTGTAGGTTCAATCTGCCAGTGCGGCCACGATGCCTGCAAAGCTTCCCAACCACCTGAGGAATAGTAAAGGAGAAATGAAATGCGACGATTGTACTCCGGATTTCTGGGAGGACTCCCTGGTCTCGGACTTCTACTAGTCAGGCTCGCAGTTGGAACTGCCTTTATAATCCACGGTTGGCCGAAAATTCAAGATCCGACGAGTTGGATGAATGCGATGGGAGGTTCGACCGTACCTTCCCTGGTCCAGGCGCTGGCCGCTTTAACCGAATTCGGCGGCGGTATGGCATTGATCCTGGGACTCCTGACGCCGGTTGTTTCTCTGGCCCTGGTAGTGCAGATGATTACAGCGCTGGCTATGGTGCACCTTCCAGCCGGGGATCCATTCATCGCGACGCGACCCGGACAATCCAGCTTTGAGTCCCCAGTAATGTATCTGGCAATCGCGTTAGCGTTGATCGCACTTGGCCCAGGTAAATTTTCCCTCGACTGGCTGTTATTTGGATCAAATCGAATGGCCCGTGATTACCATGCTCCGGTAAGTGGACGTCGAGAAACTATGCCCTCGTACCGTTGAGCGCGCAGAAGTCTAAGCCCTCGCTCCTAAAACATGGAGTTGGGAACGGTTGAGGTGGACCGCTCTGCCACCCTTCCTGGCCGTGGGATTCTGGTGAACTGCTGACAGTTGCATCTCTTGCCGGCGTTGTCCGTTCTGGTAGTCAATTGGCTTTTAAGGACGAACCTGCCTCATAAATCGTTCCACTCGCGATGCATCCACAGTGTTGGACCATAGACCATCAACTTTGAAAAATGTCCCAACGATGAATCCATCCGCTTTTTCATGGAAGGCCGCAACATTTTCATCAGTGATGCCTGAACCCAACAGCACCGGTAAAGTGCAATGAGCTTTCGCTTCGCTTACGTCCTCGGGCTTAGGCGCCTTCCCGGTGGCACTGCCCGTGACAATCACTGCATCTGCTCCCATGAACTCGACCGTCTCAGCAGTTTCCCCAAGGCTTACATCAGAGGTTATCGCATGGGCCGAATGCTTTTTCTTCACATCAGTCCAGACTTGAACATTCAAGGCTCCAATCATGCGACGATAGCGCAGCAGCTTTGCAGCAGATGATTGGATGAGTCCTTCGTCTGCAACGTGTGCATACGCGTAACCCTCAGCACGAATAAAGTCCAATCCGGCGGCATGGGCCACAGCCATTGCTTCGATGTTTGCTCCGGCGAGTATCTGAATGCCAACCGGCAAGTTGGCGATTTTCTTGACCTCGCCAGCGATAAGAGTCATGGCCGCTACGATCTCTGGTCCAACTTCAGCGCGAAGGTAAGGAATGTCGTGCATGTTTTCGATAATTAAGCCGTCGATGCCCGAGTCGATATAGATCTGCGCTTCGACTCGAGCCAACTCCACTAACTCGCGCACAGTCTGGTTGTTGCGCGGAGTTCCCGGCAACGCGCCGACATGAATTACGCCGACAACTGGCTTAGCCTGAACAAATGGCAAGGTCATTATTAAGATCCTTCGACTATGAACATGTGCTGCGTCCTCAGCGGTTCTCTGCGTCACACTGCGTCTTTTCTAAGATCAACCTAAGATTCATGTTTATATTAGCGAAGCATCGCAGAGTGACGCAGAGAGTCGCGGAGGATCGCAGAGAAAAAAGTTCCGATGACTTATTTTCGCTGCGATTATTATAGGCGCTCTAACTTACCCGGGATACACAGTTCCTTCCTCAACAAAACAGAGCGGGTTTCGCCACTTGTCCTGCACGTAAAAGGAACGCTCACCCCACGGACGCACACTGATCGCACCTCCAGAGACGCCGTGCACATCTTCGCCAGAGAGACAGCCGAGAGCTTTAGCACGCTCAAAGACTGCATCGAGATCCTTCACCAGGAAATAGAGTGCCTTGGCCGCCGGATGAGGCTTTCCGGCAGAAGAGACGTCGACAACCTGCAGCGTGACACCTCCGCAATTAAAGTAACAACGAGAGCCGGCCTGCTTTCGTCCTTCAAGATTGAATAGCTTGCCGTAGAACTCAGCCGCCTGGTCCAGGTCGCCCACTTCAATATTAAGACGGAACAGACTTGGCACATCCACCTTGACTGTTTTCTTTACACTGCCGGAGGATTTCTTCGCTACTTGCTTCTTCACTGTCTTTTTCGCCTGCATTCTTTTCTTAGTCGCCATAACATTTTTCTCCAGGAAGTTGTTTTAATGCGGATCTTTGGCAAACCATTCCAGCCAGTCGCGCACGAGATCCAGCCTGCTGCGGTTGATGTAATAGACGCGCACGCGCCCCTTCTGCTCGTGGTAAAGCAACCCGGCGGCTTCGAGTACCTGGATGTGCCTCGTTGTAGTTGGCCAGGCATGTTCAAAGACATCAGCAATTTGGCCGGCGGTCATTGATCCACCCTCAAAGTTGATCGTCAGCATGATCCGGCGGCGTGCTGGATGAGCGAGCGCTGTGAAGACAGCCTCGTACGCATCCATCTTTGCCTTGGACTCTCGTCTCAGTTTCCGCGTCACTCTAGGATCTAATGTTTAGCCTGTAGGCTAATTAATGTCAAGCTGAAATTTAGCCTACAAGCTAAATATCGGGATCAGGGCCAGGGGGTTGAGACCAGTACTGGACCGTTGATGAATTGAAAATGGGCAATTATCAATCGTGAACCGGGGAATTGGTAATTAGGAATTGAGATGAGAACTACGATCGGGAATTGGGGTCTGAGAAATAAAAAATGAGAAATGAGAAATGAGAATTACCTACGCCGAACCTAACCCCTAACCCGACCCTATCCAC
>DASROI010000303.1:0-5037 GCA_035646955.1 Pyrinomonadaceae bacterium | reverse complement strand
GAATGATCCACACGACGCTACCGCGCTTCGGTACTGACCGGTGTAAGATAGGATTGGTCGGCAAGCGGTACACACGGTTATGAGGAGCAAAATGGGGATTGCGCTTACTATTCTGTCTGCCTACTAGTGCTCTCAGTGGCGGCGTTAAGGTCATATTTGAACTAGCTAATCAGCTCTCGGAGATCGGTCAACCGGTAGACATTTTTTCATTTGCTGGTTCACCAAAGTGGTTTCCTCTAAAGGCGAATTTGATCGAGGCCAAGGATTTCGAAGCCATCGACATGGCGGCGTATGACTTCGTGCTTGTGTCGAATGCTTTTATGATACCGATGGTCCTTCCCCTTCTCTCCGGCTCTCGCTGCATTTTGTTTTGCCAGGATTATGAAAGTTTTCACCACGCCGGGGGAAAAACCTTCGACGACTTCATTTCAGACTCTCCCTCCTTTACTGAAATCTATCAACTGCCTATTCCAATCATCTGCATTTCCAGACCAGTACAGAGCTTGCTCCGAGAACGCGTGGACCGGGAGTCGTTTTATTTGCCGATGGGACTTAACAAGAACGTATTCGCTCCGCAAGCGCGAAAGCCACCCACAGAATTGAAGCGAGTCCTAATGGTGGGCAATTACTTGATGCCTTATAAAGGAATGAAGGATGGCTTCGCAGGTCTAACTAAGCTCTCCGCTGAAATTCCCGTGCAGTTGGTGCTGGTAACACAGGAGAGCCGGGGCCGCGGTATTTTTGACGAACTGAAGTTTCCGATTGAGTTGCACTTTTGTCCGACGGAAGACCGGATGCCCGAGATTATTGCAAGTTGCGATGTTTATTGCTGTACCTCCTGGTATGAAGGCCTGGGACTTCCGGCGCTCGAGGCGTTCCGTTGCGGAGTTCCAGTGATCTCAACGCGTACATACGGAGTTCTAGATTATGGTATCGATGAAGTCAATTTACTCCTGGCCCGGCCCAACGACCCACAGGATCTCTATGAGAAGCTGCGGCGACTGCTGTCTGATGACTCGCTTGCTGAAAGACTCAGACAAGAGGGCTTCAAATCTACTGAGCAACGTTACGATTGGTCTACGTCGGCGCAAATCTTTATCGAACATGTGAATGACATTGATCTGAGCTATAAAGGCGCGGGACGAGTCGATCCTATCGAAATGAAACGACTGCTGGATAACATGGAGCGAGAAGGTAATCTGACTCCGATATCGATCTACAGGCGCTTTCAAGAATTGGACGCCGCCTTGAAAACTCTTACGCAAAGAATGTTGCGTGAAGAGCACCCAAGCGCTGAAAGTTTGAAGGAATTGTCAAGCTATCGCGACGAGTTGCGTTCCTATCTTGCGAACGAGAATGCCGAGTACTACGACGCTTTCAAAGCAAAGTATGATTGGTGTCAGGTAATTTTAGGTCTGAAGGACAATGTGCGGTTCAATGAGTATCTTGAGCTGATGATAAAACGGGGACAAGGGCGTGAACCTCGAACTACTTCTTCATTTTTTGAAATTCGATATACAAACTAATACTCTTCAGATTAAGCCGTGGATCGATCGGCTTTACGTCTCAAATGATTTGACAAGGACGTTCCCGGATAAATGTGCATCGCTCAAACTGATCGTAGAGAATAAAAATTCGGCTGAAGCAGCGCTCATCAATCCACCTGCGAAGGGCGTGTTTGCAGAGACTAATCTTTGCACCGGGCGTTGCTACTTTGAAGAGGGCCGTTTTTTCTCTGCTAACCATGGAGACTACTGGCACGAGATGGAGTACGACCTGAGTACGGACACCTTTCGCGCTAATGTTGGTGGTAAATATCTGGATAACCACCAGGCTCTTATCTCACACCTGATACGACCGATCCTGCAGAGTTTTATTTTGCCCTTCTACGGAATCAAAACTCTTCACGGCGCAGTTTTGACGAAGGAAGGGCGAACTGTCTTTTTAAGCGGCCAAGGCGGTATCGGAAAGACAACCACTGCCGTTCAGTTGATGCAAGCTGGCTACGATCTCCTGTCGGAAGATGGGCCGCTGTTTATCACGAACAACGGTTCTGCCTACGCCTTGTCCTCGCTTGATTTCTTACATGTGACTGAAAATACCTTAACGCTTTTCCCGGAACTAAGACGATTTGTCGTGGGTCAGAAAGATCACAGAGAGAAATTTGCTGTAAGTATGACTGGCCTTCAAAACGGTCGTTCGTGGTCCCAACCTCAACAGATCACTCACTACATTCAGCTGCGACGCTCTTCGGATGTTAACACGCCTCAACTCAAACAAATCAACCGGCGCACCGTCCATCGAGAGCTTATCAATGAAAGCATGGTTGTATTCCGGTGGGCCTCAGCTGGCGCGCGTGCCGTTGCTTTGCATGGTTATAGTGAATTTGTCTTCGACCTGCTAACAAAAGTAATTCATGGTGCTGAGACTTACGAGTTGAACTACGCCGATCAGCATCTCGAACAGTTACCGGACCTGATTAGCCGGATTTGAATACGGAAAGCAAAAAGCACGAGTGGGACAGAATTATCAGCCACGTGTGGACATCATAATTGCCGCCAGGAACGAAGAGCGGTACCTCGGCTTCTGCCTCGATGCATTAAGGGAGCAGGATTATCCTACGGAGCTTCTAAAGATTTACCTGGTTGATAATGGCTCGACAGATCGAACTGTGCGCATTGCGCAGGAATACGGAATCAATGTTCTGATTGAACCGAAACGCGGTGCAGCGGCTGCGAGAAATGCAGGGCTCGCACAAAGCAATGCTGAGCTAGTCGGCTTTGTCGATGCACATTGTATTCCTGATAAGAGCTGGGTTCGTTTGCTTGCTGAGCAGTTCCATGTAAACGAACTCGGCGGTTGCCAGGGAAGTATCAATAACAAGTCGATTAACGCCCGAGTGCAAAAATACCTCGATGACTCAGGTGTGCTCTCCAACGAGCGTATCGTTGAAGACACTGTTAGTGGAAAACGCAATATCTATCCCTGGATCCTATCGGGCAATTGCATGTACCGTCGCGATGCGATCACCGAAGCTGGTCTCTTCAACGAAGAACTGGAAGCCTGCGAAGATGTTGATCTCGCGTGGCGCGTCGTCCTCCTCGGCTATCAACTCTCGTATGTCCCTCAGGCTAAGCTCACTCATTACAATTGCGATGCCTGGCTGGAATTTTTTAGAAAGGGTTTGTACAAGGGACGAGGCGCAGCGCTGCTTTCATCTATCTACCGACCACACGGAGCCAAGGAAAAATTCCTTCCCTCACAGATCCTGAGCGCCAAACCAGAGAAATTTTTGGCGGGGCTATATTACTGGGCGGGTTACAGGCAACAGGAATGGCGATTACGCTTCAATCTCGACAGACCGCCGTCAAAGCAACTCCCGGCCCACGTATTAGAAAAGTTTCGTAGTCCGTTCCAGTGGACGGTTGAGGTAACACTCCGAATCTCGGAAGATGCGGTTTTCTGGTTCAGGAATGGACCACATCCTTCGTCAGTTATCGTTCATGTTCCGACGAAAATGCGGGTTGTTCTCGACAGCGTCGCTGATTTTATTTGGAGACGTATTGCACAGAAAACCAATAGGGCGAGTCTCGTTGAGGAACTTACCGCGTATTACGGAGTGGCTGCCGTAACTGCTGGATCAGATCTGGATGATCTCGTCGAGGAATTGATTGATGCGTCAATCTTAATTAAGGTCGGGTGAGTGACGTAACTTGCCCTACTCTGTGTAGCCTCTTGTGTTCTCTGTGACTCGGTGGTGGATATCCTTGGGCCGACCACCACTGAGTCGCAGAGAACACAAGCCGACACAGAGAGTTTGGAAATCACTCAAGCTCGACGCCTGATGTGTTAGCCAGCCTCGCGTTCACTGGGTCCGTAAGGCTTGACCTGCTCTATTTGATCGTATTTGCGCAGGATAGGTTTTTGATATACCGGAGTTTCCTCCTGATAATCATTGGTTGCGGTAGTTTCATGATCGTGACGGCTCTCGGGTGCGTTGTTGACAGACATTTTCCCTCGGTACGTTCAAATTAAGGCCACAGCCTCGCTGCTTGTAGTTCTCCAATTAGCTCGCTTATATCACTTCGCACAATCTCTTCTTCAACACTGTATTTATCGGCAATAGTGCTAACAATTTGTGGAACGGCGTCACCTGTTTGCAAATGCGTCCAGATCTCCGTCGCGAGCGGATTCAAAGAAAAGTAGTGGCCAGAAGAAGTGTCGAGCAGCACCGCCTCCCCATCAACTATCGACCAAATAATATTGCTATTCTCAGCCATAATTAGTGCGTTTCATTTTAGGTTGCACTATAGGGATGTCAAGTTAGCACCCTGGGAGTAGATTTTATTTTGAGACAAAGGGCTAAAGGACAATCTGACTCTGGCGGGGTTGCGGGGATCCTGCGGAGGACTTGAACCTAACGAGGTTCGTTTTGTTCAAATGACTCCGTAATGAAACAGACGCCACATGGCCCTATCAATAAGACCACGTGCGTGGGGTAACCGCAGCGTGGCCCGAATCAATCGATCTTGCGGGCTTAGCGGAACTTTGATAGGCGTTGTTGGGAGTCCTTCAACTCCCTGCGATAATCCTCTCAATCGAAGTTTCTCCCAGTCAACGTCCCAGATGTCGATATAGCGAAACGGCTTAGTTCCGTAGTCTTTGAACATACGCAGAACCTCCCAATCCCACCAGAAGATCGTATCAGGCTCACTGATGTTGATATCAATGCCTACCTTCTGATAGTTCGTAAACCATTCGCTCCTACTTTTTCGAATCTTGAATTTATCTTTTAGCCGCTCATAGAAGTCGTACAAGCGATGAATCGTCAGGATGTTCTTCTCGGGAAAGGAAATGCGCTCGAAGCAACGGTACCAGCGATCCTTACTTTCAGCGCGGAGTCTATTTAAGCGTGCGAAGTGAAGAACCACCACATCACTTAGGTTGAGACGGGGCGAGTCTTCTCGCTCGGGGACTCGACAGGTATGAATTACCTTTCCCTCGTGAGGAGCACCATCGTCCACGTACCCGAATGGA
>DASROI010000302.1:0-6819 GCA_035646955.1 Pyrinomonadaceae bacterium | reverse complement strand
TCGCTGAAGGACTCGAAGGTCAATTGGAGCAGGTATTCAAAAATATCTCCGGGGTATTGGAGGCGGCTGGAAGTAGCAAAGAGCATATCTTGAAGGCGACGGTGTTCCTCACCGACATGAATGATTACAACGCGATGAATGAGCTTTATCGCAAACAGTTCAACGCTGATCCACCCGCTCGGACTACCGTTCAAGTCGTGAGATTGCCTCGTGATGCTCGAATCGAGATTGAAGTTGTAGCAGTACTGAAGTGATCCTTGGAGTGCGACGGTCCGGCGTCGCTTTGTTACATCGTTATTTGACCATATAACAAAGCGACGCCGGACCCTCGCACTCCAAGGTTAACCGAAGCAGTAGAGTTTGCCGTCCTGAGAACCGATCACGATGCGGCCATTCGCGATTGCAGGTGAGGCAGATAATGGCGCCCCGGCCGTAAACTCCCAGAGCTTATTTCCGTTACTCAAACTCAACACGTAAAACCTTCCGTCATTTGAACCCACGAACACTTTGCCTCCGGCCACCGCTGGCGACGACTCTACTCGAGCTCGAGTCGCAAACGTCCAAACATTCTTGCCGGCGAGATTGAGTCCGTGGACCATTTTGTCGCGGCCGCCTACGACAACCCGGTCTTGTGTGACGGCGGCTGAGGAGTAAAAGGGAAACTTTCGGGTGGGATGCTGATAGCGCCACGTGATTTTATGTTGCGTCAGACTCACTCCTAAGACTTCGTTGTCGAACGTTCCGTAATAAGCATTCCCGAGTCTTACAGCAGGCGAGGCGCCAGTGTATGAACCGGATGAAACGGTAAACATCTCTTTGCCATCTGAGATGCGAATAGCGCGAAAGACTTCGTCGCAACCTGCAATGAAGGCCATGCCGTTCGAGACGCTCGGAGTTGAATGCACTGGTCCGTTAGTCTTTACCTTCCAAAGCACGGAACCATTTCGTGTCGAAAGGCAGTATAAGTTTTCATCATACGAGCCAATCAGCACCCGATCTCCGACCACCACGGGTGACGATTTGATCTCATTCCCGGATTTAAAGGTCCAGAGTCGCTTACCGTCCGGGGCGTTAACTGCGTGAAGCACGCCAGACAAATCGCCGATATAGACGACCCCATTTGCGTACGCCGGCGACGACTCGCCAATCGACGCGCCAGTTGAATATTTCCAATAGACCTGGCCGTTATCGAGGCTTAACGAAACAAGTTCTCCTTTTTGCGAACCCACCAGGACTGTTCCGCCAACGATTGCCGCAGACGACTCAATCGAATCTCCAGCTTCGTATGTCCAGATCTGTTTGAGTGAATCAGGAACGGTTGAGCTTGAAACACCGGTTAGTTGTGAGTTCCCTCGAAACTGGGACCAGTTGTTAGCAGGCGTTTCTTGTGCTTTTACTGAGAGGCAACAGAGGCCCAGCACTATGGAGAAGGCAAAAACAAATAGTCCCTTGCGATCTAATAAGCGCATCGGTAAACCTCCAACGCACCTTCGCGGTTAAACGTTCTTGGATTAAAAGTGCCGGTCCATTGCTCGGCCGCATCAGCAGCAAGAGCCGGAAATTCCGCATCGCTGATTCCGGCAGCGCTCAGGCGTGTATGCAAACCTCCGGATACAGCAAGTTGTTCAAGTCGTTGGGCTAAAGCTTCGGTTGGACTGAACTGTAGTGTTGTATCCGCGGCGCTCGAGAGTTGCAACAACTCGCTATATCGATCAGCTGCAGCAGACTCGTTCCAACGAACCACAGTGGGGAGCAACATAGCAATCGCTTCACCGTGAGGCGTCCCATACCGCGCGGTCAACGGATTCGCGCAGGCATGAGTAGCCCCCAGCATTGAATTCTCAATGGCCAGACCAGCGTAATAGGCGCCCAACTGCATTGCTCCTCGAGCCTCGAGATTGCCGGGATTTGTTAGAACTGATTCGTAATTCGACTCAAGCAGTCGCCACGCCTCCCTCGAGAAAAGATCGGATACGGCGTTTCGCTTGGTTGTTACGAACGTCTCAATTGCATGGGCCAGGGCGTCGAAACCGGACGTTGCTGTGATAAGACGAGGTTGAGAAACAGTCAACGATGGATCCAGCAGCGCGACCTTAAAAGCGGCACCAGGATCTCCGCAGGCCATTTTGATGTGAGTTTCAGCGTCGGAGATTAAAGCAAAGCTCTGGGCTTCGCTTCCTGTTCCGGAAGTTGTCGGAATGCCGATCATTGGTAGAAGCGGAAAACTGGTCTTTCCATAACCTCGATAGTCGGCCATCCGGCCCCCGTTCGTGATCAGGAAGTTGATTCCTTTAGCGCAGTCCATCGAACTGCCCCCGCCGAGCCCGATAAGCGAATCGATTTTTTCTGCGCGCGCAAAGACAGTTCCGGCTTCAACCATTGAGGAATCAGGATTAGCTTCGAAATCGTGAAACCGCACTACTTCGATGCCAGCGGCCTGCAAGGGCTCTAGTGCTTCTTCGACGTGTCCGCTGGCGACAAGCCCATGGTCTGCAACCAGCAGCGTTCTATGAAATCCGAGCTCAGTTGCCAGTTCGCCAAGTCGCGCAATTGACCCGACGCCGAATACCACTCGAGTTTTTGGTTTGTAATCGAAAGAGTTGAGAACTCGCATCTTTAGTTCGACTGTCCTCCGCGTTCTCCGACTGCGAAGACGGAATCAGTTGTGCGTAAGATGACGAGCCCATCTGAAATTGCGGGAGTCGCCATGAGTGGCTGGCCCATTGAATTGGTCGCAAGTAGCTCAAACTTTCTTCCCGCCTTAACGACAAATACATCACCATCTTCACTCGCAAGGTAAAGTTTTCCGTCGGCAGCTATTGGCGAAGCACTGAAGGAACTGGGTAATCGTTCCTGGTAAATCCGTTCTCCTGTCTTTGCCTCGTACGCGCTCAACACGCCGTTATCTGCACAAGCATAATAAATGTCGTTGTAGATAATTGGGGTTGGAGTGTATGGGCTGCCTTTGATGGATTTCCATGCGATGAAATCGTTTGTTTCCTGTCCAGGTTTTAGAGAGATGTCGCCAGTGGCACCCGATCGAAACGCATAGATGGGTCGTCCAGCTGGGTACCCACCGCTAATATAAATGAGACCTTCCGCAACCAATGGCGCCTGCATTTTTACTTGAGTGTTGTCGTCGGAGAATCGCCACAGTTCCTTGCCAGTCAAAGGATCGTAGCCACGTATAAAACGGCCGCCGTTGGCTACCAGCTCCGTTCGCATTGCAGAAGCGTTGATAGTTGGAGTACTCCACGAAGTAATTTCATCTCTCTCGACGCGCCAGGCCTGCGAGCCATCTTTTAAGTTGTAAGCGGCGATGAATGACTGCTTATGACCATCAGCCTGGATGATTACCAGATCTTTGTATATGACGGGACTACTTGCGTGGCCCCAGGAAGAGGTCGGGTCGTCCCATAGACCAGGATCCAAAATACCAACGTCTTTTTTCCAGATGACTTTGCCGTCGAGGTCATAGCAATCAAGTCCCTGGGAGCCAAACATCGCCACGACGTAGCGCCCGTCAGTGACCGGAGTTGAATTGGCCTGGCTGGCCTTTATATGTCGTTTTGCTCGAGGAGTACCTTCGTAAGCGGTCTTGGACCAGAGCACTTTTCCTGACACTTTATCAAGGCAGTAGATTTGCCATGTGTGTTTGACTGTATCGGTTGCGAGTCCGATTCCCTGACCTTTGGCGGCGAACTTCGTAGCGGGATCACTGCTGATTGCCGTTATCAGAAATATTTTGTTACCCCAGATTATCGGACTCGAATGAGAGAATCCGGGTATCGCGGTTTTCCAAACAACATTGGACGATTTCTCGCCGTTCCAACTGGTTGGAGCATTTCCTGCGGCGACTCCAGATGCGTTTGGCCCGCGAAAGGAAGGCCAATTCTGTGCGCTGGCGACCGATGCCGTGACGAGTATTAGTAGCGGCACAACTGGCTTCATGGTAGCTCCTCAAAAAGCGTCGGAATTCGGTTGATTGATTGGGGAGCTCAGCTAAATCCTACTTCCTCGCCGTTGTTGCCTTCGGTTGCGCCATATCTTGTAGCGCAAAGAGTTGGTTACGGTTCGTAATGAACAACATTCCGTTTGCGGGAACAGCTGTTGAGTACACAGAACTTCCCATGTTGATTTCAGAAATTACTTTTGCAGTTTTTCCTTCCTGCATAATCAGAACGTCACCATCTTCGTCACCAATATAGATCTTGCCGTCGATGAGCATTGGTGAACCCCATACTGCGGCAAACAAATCGTGCGTCCAGAATGGTTTACCTGTGTTTGCATCCAGGGCGTGCAGGAAGCCGCTAAAGTCAGCCTGGTAAACGATGTCATCCCTTATGGCAGGCGTAGAGATGGAGCGGCGAATTTTATCGTAATGCCAGATCAGACCGGTCGTGGTGATATCGCCACGTTTGGTTGCGTCGATGCAGTACATGTGGCCGACGCCTTCACCGTGTTCAGGGTCCTGTCCATTAGAGATATACACCCGGTCTTTATAGATGACGGGGGTGCTGATCAGTTCGTTTCTGGTCTTGGGCCATACGGCATCCTTGGGATTAGTATCGAACTCCCAAAGTTTCTTACCCGTGGTTGCTTCATAACCGCGAATCCAGCCGTCACCCTGTCCGTGTACGAGTTGGACCACTCCACCTATTGTCCCCACGGTTGGGGAAGACCACTGTCCGTGTAAGATCCGATCAAAAACTGAATTGTCCTCCCAGACCAGCTTCCCGGTCTTCTTGTTCACCGCGATGATCGAAGGAGCCTTTGGTGAAGGAATGTTGACATGACTTTCATCCTGACCATTCGAAGTACTGACGTAGATCAGGTCGCCATAGGAAACCGGGGACGAGTTTGCCAGGTTATGTGGCAGCGAACCGACTTCTTCGATCATGTCGAACTTCCACACCACGTCGGCATTAGTTTCACCCGTGAGTGCTTCGTCGGTGACCGGTCCATCGTTCTCCTTGTCTCTAAAACCCTGGGTATCGAGGCAGACGAGTTCAGCGCGATTGGAGACATAATAGACGCGATCACCTTCCACCAGCGGGGAAGACGCGACGCCCTGATAGGGCCAATCATTGACGCGTCCGGCCGAGAGTTTGTCGTGGACCATTTGCCACATGAATTGGCCGTCTGACTCACGGAACGCCATCAATACGCCTTTGTCGCCGGTAATCTTGGGATCTCGCAGGCCTTCGTTATTGGTACCAACGAACACCATGCCTCCTGAGACGACAACGTTGCCATAGCTCTGCGAACCGAGTTGGGCGACCCATTTCACGTTCTTCTTCGTCTTCACGTCCCAGGTGGTAGGCAGACCCTTCATGTTGGCGACCATGTTTCGATCCGGTGTACCGCCCCACATAGGCCAATCACCTGAACCGGGATCGGATGCAGAGGTGTGAAACGTAACGAGCGATAATGTTGCCCCAATGATTGCAACCAGGATGATGACCTTTACTACTTTGTTTCTCATTTGTTTGCGTACACCTTTATGTTGTCGAAATAGAGTTCAGCCAGGCCATTCCCAAAAACACCGGGAGCGCCCTGACGGTTTGGAATCGGATCGATTCTTTCGATCATCCACGCGCTCGGTTCAGTTTCACCGACCGGCCAGGCTTTACCTCGGGCTCGAGTCTTGCCATCCGGCAAATTCTGGACTTCAAGTTTGAGCCGGTACCAGGTATCAGGTTTCCATGCGTATGGAATGTTGACGGTTCGTTTAATTTCAGGTTGCCATGGTTCGATATGGAGCATCTGGCTATTACCGTAAAGCGTCAACACATATCGCTGGGCAATCACGCCTGCATCACCTTGTTGTCTTCGCTTTTGCGTGGCGAATATATCCGACTCGATTGTGTAGTTTGAGAGGTCAGATGGTCCAAGGTAGGCCCGAGCGCGGCTCAACAGAGAAGAACCTTCCGTTAACTTTACCAGCACTTTATTTCCGTTTAATTCACGTACAGTGAATTTGAGCGTCGTATTCACCCAGCCGAGGGGCTGGCTATTGACGGCAAAGCTATCGAAGGTCTCGCTCCACGGTAATGGAGGAAAAATCCTGACACTCGCCGTTCCCGACAGTCCTCCAATTGTAGCTTTTACCAATCCGGCCTGGACCACATCATCGGTCGATGCAACAAACTGTCCTTTATCAATAGTCCCTTTTAACTGATCAAGAGACCATGATTCGGCTGTTTGTTCTCCTATCAAGTTGCCGTGAGCATCGAATGTCCGCACATGAAATGTCACCTTGTCGCCCGGTTTAAGCATCAACTCGGTGGGGGTTACCTGGACAAAGGCCGGCGTGGTATCGGCTACTACCCTGGTTGTTTCGGGAGTCGTGTTATGGCTTCGATTGTTGTTTTTCTTACCTATGCAATAAACGTTCGAATCGCTGACGAAATACACTCGACCATTGGCCACCGCCGCCGAACCAATAATTGACTCGGGTTGTGCTTCGGTACCCAGTTGATGTTCATCCAGGATGTCGCATCCGGTTGCTGTTGGACGGAGAATGAAAAACTTCCCATTTTCAGTTCCGACATACAATTTCCCATCAGCGAATACCGGTGATGCCTTTTGAATAGTACCAAGGTTCTTCAGCCAGAGCTGTTTCCCGCTATTTACGTCAAAGGCAGCTATGTTGGCGCCATTATCAATCTGGTACATCCGATCGCCGTCAATCACCGGCGAAGAAAACCCGCCTTGCCAACCGTACGTGCTCCACTTGATGTTTTCTTTCTTTATCTCGCCTTTGGAAGCAGCATCGACGGCAACCATCATTCCCATTTCGCTCGAACTCAGGTTTTC
>DASROI010000301.1:0-20847 GCA_035646955.1 Pyrinomonadaceae bacterium | reverse complement strand
GGAAAGACACTGGCGAACTTACGCGAGGCAGACGCGGAATCACATGCTGTAATTACCAGCCACTTTGAAGCCTGGGACAACGTCGATGTGGTCCAGGGCGACTCGAAAATTTCGATTCACGGCAACAGCTTCTCTGGCATTGCGAGGCTTCGTCTTTTAAAGATTCTTCAACAACGCGCACAACAACTCGGAATCCGGCTCATCTTCAACCATGAGATCAAGGATTTCGAAACTCTTCGAACTTCCAGCGACCTGTTGATTGGCGCCGATGGTGTCAACAGCGGGCTCAGATCTTTCTATTCACAATACTTTTTGCCTGATCTCGATGTTCGTAAGCATCGTTATATTTGGTATGGAACCCACCAACTCTTTCACGGACTCACGCTAACTTTTCGCGAAAACGAAGCGGGCGTCTTCGCTTCGCATTCTTATAAGTTTAGTCGCGATACCAGCACCTTTATTGTTGAATGCGACCCCGAAACGTGGCAGCGAGCTGGTTTTTCCAATATGAACGACGACGAGATGCGCAGCTATTTGCATACTGTCTTCCGACGCGATCTGGGTGACGAACCACTACTTTCAAACAATTCAAAATGGATCAATTTCGTTCGTGTAAAAAATCGAAACTGGTTTTTTGATAATGTTGCTCTCCTCGGTGATGCGTTACACACTGCCCATTTCTCGATTGGCTCAGGGACTAAGCTGGCGATGGAAGATGCTATTGAAATGGCCCGATGCTTTCAGCGACACCCCGACGTTGACGAAGCGTTGGCCGAGTTTGACCGAGTGCGGCGGCCTGTTATCGACAATTATCAAGTTGCCGCAGGAGAAAGCATGGAGTGGTTCGAAAACGCTTCCCGTTATATTGGATTATCTTCGTGGGAACTTGCTTACAGTGTCATGACCAGAAGTGGTCGGGTGACGCTTGAGGACTTAAGAACGCGAGATCCAGAATTTGTTCGTCAGTACGAAAACTCTCGATTATCTTCAGCAAACTAACTGATAACAGGCTATGTTCGGTTCCATGCTGGCGGCACTAAACGCCTTCGCCCATCATCGACAGTTGAAGCTCCTGGTTCGTCAAGTTCGACTCGATCCCATAGCTTACAAGTGACTGGTCGGTGCGCCTGGTCCAAAGCCTCACAGTAGTTAGTATAAGTGCAACGTCTCACCTCGTTTCCATATCCTAAAAGCACTTTTGTAAACCAATCCGGATCGGCGAGAGCTTGTCTCGCCATACCGACAATGTCAGCCTGTCCCTTTCTCAATATTTCTTCTGCCTGCGAGAAGGTTGTTATTCCGCCAGCTGCAATAACCGGAACATTAAATCCAGCGGTGTTGAGGCCCGCTTTAATGTTTGCCACCAATGGAATAGAACGACCAAATGGACCAATTTGGTCTGACAAGACGGTCGGCATGCATTCGTAGCCGCTTTTACCCGTATAAGGATACACAGCCTGTCCGACCTTTGGCTGTTGAGCGTCTTCAAACTTCCCCCCTTTTGAAAGAGATAGAAAATCAAAGCCAGCACGTGCAAACTCCACCGCGTAATACCGAGAGTCCTCGATACGGCTGCCGCCTTCTATCACCTCATCAGCAAGAAAGCGCACTCCCACAACGTAATCGTTCCCGACTTCCTTCCGAACGCGCTGAAACACTTCCAGAGGGAGTCGCACCCGGTTCTCCATCGACCCACCGTAGCCGTCATCACGATTGTTCAACGAGCTCAGGAACCCCGCCATTGTGTAAGCATGCGCATAGTGCAACTCGACGCCGTCAAACCCGGCCTCGCGCGCCCGACGGGCGGCAGCAGCAAATACCCCGGGGAGTTCTGTTGGAAGAGTCTTAATGTGTTCAAGATCTGTATCGGTTACTCGCTCGCGATAGCCGAATCGCAACGTTTCGAGTTCACGCTCACCAAGGACCAGGTCGAGTACTTCGTCACTTGATTCGCAGAGGTATTCCCGAACTTCGTTTTCGGGAGCGTTCAGCCAACGACTGTCGTGCGTAATCTCAGCAAGTTGAGTCCGATGTTGAGGGTTGACCTTAAAAAACTTTTGGAAATACTTGACCTTCTCGGGCCGGCGTCTAACGGAGAGAAAATCTATGATCTGGATAAAAAGCAGAGTTTCGCCATCGCTCGCCTCCCGGACAGCCTCAACAAGTTTTTGCAAACCCGGAATAAATCTATCGTCTCCAATTCTCAATAATGGTCCACTCGGAATGTCTCGAACTCCGGTAGCCTCAACTACCAGCACTCCCGGTTTGCCCTGCGCAAAACGGCGGTACCAGTCCAGATTATCCGGAGTTACGAATCCTTCGTCCGTCGCTCGCCAGGGCACCATGGCAGGAACCCATGTCCTGCTCCGTGATTTTCGTCGGCCAATATTTATTGGGCTGTAAAGGCGAGAGGCAGAAGCTTCAGCGGCCGTTGGCCACTCTGTAGGCGGTATTTGGTGCCGGATCGGATTTAAAAATTTCCACATTGGTTTTCCGTCCACTTTAACACGGACGGTTCAGGCTGGTAGAGTAGCGAGTCAGATTGGATGCCTTCTCTGTAGAACGGCGTTTACGCTATGTTACATTAATCCCGACTTTCAGTTTTTCCGCCGGAGGATTTCCTTTTGACCGACGACTTACTCAAGTGGCGAAGCCAGTTTCCAATTCTCGATAAAGCTGTTTATTTGATCTCGCATAGCCTGGGAGCAATGCCGAAGGGAACGTACGAAAAGCTCCATGACTACGCGGAAACGTGGGCGACCCGAGGCGTGAGAGCCTGGGCTGAGGGTTGGTGGGACATGCCAGTCACAGTCGGCGATCAGGTTGGCAAGATAATTGGCGCTGCGCCGGGCACAGTCGCGATGCATCAGAACGTATCGATCTGCCAGTCGTTGATCCTGTCGTGTTTTGAACCGTCACCCACTCGCAACAAGATCGTCTACTCGGAACTGAACTTTCCTTCGGTGATGTACGTCTACGAGGCGCATGCAAGGAACGGAAAACTTCGAATCGAAACAGTTAAGTCCGACGATGGAATCACGATTCCACTGGAGCGGATGCTGGCAGCGATAGATGAAACAACTCTTCTGGTTCCGATTTCTCACGTTCTCTTCAAAAGCGCTTTTCTACAAGATGCCAGGGCAATCATCAATAAGGCTCATGAAGTTGGAGCTCTCGTTATACTTGATACATATCAATCGGCTGGCACAGTTCCATTCAGCGTAACCGAGTTGAATACCGATTTCGCGACTGGTGGTTCAGTCAAGTGGCTTTGCGGTGGTCCAGGCGCCGGCTACCTCTATGTGCGACCTGACTTACACGACAAGCTCGAGCCTAAGACGACCGGCTGGATGGCACACGATCAACCGTTCGCATTCGAAACTGAGCTTCGTTATGCAACTGGTATCGCAAGATTCCTGCATGGGTCACCGGCCATTCCGGCCCTATACGCCGCGCAGTCTGGCTACGACATAATCAATGAAATCGGAGTCGAAAAAATCCGACAGAAGAATATCCGGCAAACTGATTATCTAATCGCGTTAGCTGAAGAGTCAGGCTTTCGAGTCACAAGTCCAAAAGACTCATCTCAACGCGGTGGTACCATCACGATAAGTCACGAACACGCTGGAGCGATCGCCAAAGAGCTTGTTCGTCGTGAGTTCATCATTGACTACCGCCCGGGTGCAGGCATTCGGATCTCGCCCCACTTCTATACCAGCGACGAAGAGTTAGAGCTCGTAATCAAAGAGCTGAAAACGATCAACGAATCAAATTCCTACCACGATCACGAAACGGTTGGTGCGGCCTTCTGAGAGGATTTCAGACTGCCGGCCTGATTATCATGACAAAGCAATATGGTGATGACGCACCTCTCTCGTACAACAAATACCTGCGCGTTCAGGATTTGATAGAACTGCAAAATTGTCTTTCAGATCCAGTTCATCACGATGAACTCCTATTTATAACAATTCATCAGGCGTACGAGTTATGGTTTAAGCAAATCCTGCACGAGCTCGATGCGGCGGTTGAACTTTTGAATGATGACCGCTTGAAACTTGCAACCAGGGCAATCAATCGAATAGTTGATATTGAAAAACTATTGCTCAATCAGATTCACATACTCGAGAGTATGACGCCGATCAGTTTTCTTTCGTTCAGGGACGAACTGAATCCAGCAAGCGGGTTTCAATCAATGCAGTTTCGTGAAATTGAGTTTTCTTCAGGTCTAAAAGACGAAAGAATCTTGCGTGAGTTTGCGAGCGATCCTTACGCGTCCGAACGCCTGCAGAAAAGATTTGACGGAGCGAGTTTGGCTGATTCGTTCTATCGAGTGCTTTCGAGGCGCGGTCTAAAAGCTCCCGTTGATACCGGCGCCGATCCCGCCAAAGCTACCAAAAACTATCACGAACGAACTCATGCGATTCTCGAAATCCTGACCCACTTCGAAGATCGCTACGAGGAATTTCAACTAGCGGAAGCCTTGATTGAACACGATGAGTATTTTTCCCTCTGGCGATCTCACCACATCAAGATGGTTGAAAGAATGGTGGGCGCCAAACGAGGAACCGGCGGGTCCGAAGGCATTGGTTACCTCAAGACCACGCTTGATAAAAAGTTCTTCCCGGAATTGTGGGAGGCGCGGACTTACCTCGACACGAAGCATGGCAGCAGTGAATGCCCGTTTGCGGGACACTAAACGGAGCGCGGCGACCAGACGCCGCATTATTCTAAAGTGGAAAAAGAAAGACGAAGTGCACCACGCGTTCGAGTGAAGTTGTCGGCTCGATGGGAAGGTGTACTTTCACGCGAAGAGGCGACCATAACCGATCTAAGTCGCAACGGCTGTTTTGTTTTGTCGGGTGGTAAGATCGAACATAAAGAGTTGATTTGGCTTGAAATCTCTCTGCCCGATCAAGAGCCCGTTTCATTCTGGGCAGAAGTGGTTGATGCCGCACCAGAGATCGGTTTTGCAGTGCGGTTCAATTCGAGCAGCGACGAAGATAACGAGCGACTCGGTCGCTATATTGAAACCGTTTTTGCTTCGAGAGTTGCTGAATAGCTGCAGTAGTCTCCTACCAATCTTACCGAGTCTACAATTATGAGTGTCACATTCCCTGAGCGGTTCAACATGGCTCAATATTTCCTTTATCACAATGTTGATGAAGGACGGGAAAACAAAACTTGCCTTTACTTTCAGGATCTTAGTTGGACCTACGGGCAAACAGTTGAATTATCCAATAAGACCGGCAATGCATTACGTGAACTCGGGACCGAGATGGAGGATCGGGTCCTCATAGTCCTCCCTGATTGTCCTGAGTTTGTTTGGACCTGGTTCGGCGCGGCACGTATCGGAGCCGTTATCACAATGGTGAATCCGTTGCTGCCTGCCGCTGATTACAAGTACTACCTCGATTACACGAGGGCACGCGTTGCCGTCATTCATGAATCATTGCGGGCGGCCTTCTTCGAAGCTGCCGCATCCTCCCCCTATCTTCGAGCCGTTCTGGTTGTTGGCAACAACACGAGTTTTGACGGATCGACAAAAGTTAAATGGAAGCGATTCGATGACATCGTGCCCACCTGCGATGCAGAGTGCCCGCAAGCCGATACCCGGCGCGATGATATTGCAATCTGGCTTTTCACCTCGGGCTCTACCGGACATCCAAAAGGAGCGGTCCATCTACAGCATGACCTTCCTTTCAATACTGAAGTTTTCGCGAAAGCTACGATGGGTGTTTCCGGTGATGATCTGACTGTGTCGGTACCAAAACTCTTCTTCGGCTATGCGACAGGAACGAACCTGTTGTTTCCTTTTGCGGTTGGCGGAGCGACAGCATTGTTCTCGGAGCGCTCAACCGCTGAAAAACTGTTCGAAGTCATCAAGTGTTATCGTCCAACAATTCTCACGACGGTTCCGACTATGATCAACTCAATGCTCAATGTGACGGATAGCCAGGCCGAGGATTTGCGAAGCTTGAGATTTTGTTATTCAGCGGGCGAAGCGCTGCCTATCGAGTTGTACGAGCGCTGGATGGACCGTTTTGGTATAGACATCTGCGATGGCATTGGCTCGGCGGAGATGTTTCATATCTACATAACGAATCGTCCCGGCGATGTTAAGCCTGGAAGCCTCGGTAAAATCGTCCCTGGTTACGAGGCTCGAATCGTAAACGCTGACAACGAACAGGTGAAGACGGGCGAAATGGGAACACTTCGCATCAAGGGTGATTCAGCCGCCCTTTGCTACTGGAATGCACACGAGAAATCAAAGGAGACTTTTGCCGGTGATTGGTGTACCACCGGAGACCAATTTCACGTCGACGAGCAGGGCTACTACTGGTATCACGGAAGAACAGACGAAATGCTCAAAGTATCAGGTGTATTTGTCGCACCTGCCGAAATCGAAAATTGCCTCTTACAACACCAGGCGGTTCTCGAATGTGCGGTGGTGGGCCACCAGGACGATGGTCTGGTGAAACCCAAAGCATTTATCGTTTTACGTAACGAATTCAGTCCGGGTGAAGGACTGGCGGAAGAGATCAAGCAGTATGTAAAAACCCAGATCGCGATCTATAAATATCCGCGCTGGATTGAATTCGTTGATTCCCTCCCCAAAAACGACCGCGGCAAGATCGACCGAAAACGTCTCAAAGCCTGATCACTTAGAGTTGATTTTCCTGGAATCTGGCAGGCATCACGAGTTTCTTTTACATAGTCGCAACGATGTACCAATTCGGTTGTACTACAGGTTGCGCGTCCTGGCCACAACAGGAAGCTGTGCACCTGGACCATCGTTCAGGACCGGACCAGTACAACCGATGCCTCGGTACAGATCGTCACAAAATAGAGAAAAACTAAAACGGCGCATTGGCCCAGACCAATGCGCCGTTGAAGTTTGGATAACTGTAAGTTCTAGCGTCGCCGCTCTAAATCATAATCTCTAAGCCGTCGATACAGAGTGGACGGAGAGATACCAAGGATTTCAGCCGTCTTCCCTCGATGCCAACCGGTTTGTTCGAGAGCCGCGAGAATCTGCTGCCGTTCTACTTCGCGAAGTGAGCCGGGTGCCGAAGATGAGACTGCTGGTGCTGCCGCGTGTGAGTTGGAAGGGACCGCCGAAGCTGGGACAGGTTGCACGGCAGGAAGAGACACATTTGGTCTAATTACTTCGGGAGGCAACTCGGACAGCGTTATTCGTCCGTTATTCGAGAGAATGACTGCTCTCTCGAGACAATTCTTTAACTGCCTCACATTGCCGGGCCATCCGTAAGAACGCAGAGCCGCAAAAGTTTCGTCAGTCAGTACAGGCGGAGTGGTGCCGGCAATCTGCTTTAGTAAGTACTTCGTCAGCGGTTCGATATCCTCTGGTCTCTCTCGCAAAGGCGCAAGGCTGATTTGGAAGCCGTTGATTCTATATAGAAGGTCAGAACGAAACACACCCTCGGTCAGGACCGCATCCAGATTCCTGTTGGTCGCTGCTACGATACGAACGTTAACCTCAACCTTGCGAACGCCACCCACTCTAAAAAATGTCCGCGTTTCAATAGCACGCAGGAGTTTCGCCTGGAGCTGTGCCGGTAGCTCAGTCACTTCATCAAGAAACAACGTCCCGCCATCAGCTAATTCTATCAACCCAAGCTTGCGTCCCTTGGCGCCAGAAAAGGCACCAGCTTCGTACCCGAAGAGTTCTGACTCGAGGAGCGATTCCTGAAAAGCGGCACAGTTGAGATCTACGAACGAGGCATCTGAGCGACCAGACAGTCGGTGAATTGCGTGGGCCACTAACTCCTTGCCAGTACCCGATTCACCTGTGATCAGCACTGACGCTTCGGAGGGAGCAACTCTTTCAATCAACCGGATCGCTTCCTTCATCAACTCCGAAACGGATACGATTTCCGGTAAAGCTGATTGACGGGCGAGTTGTTCACGTAACCTTACATTGTCAACGCGCAAGCGCCGTTTGTCAGCTGCCTGTTTAACTCTTATGTCGAGCTCATTGATACTGTATGGCTTAGTCAGATAGTCGTAAGCACCCAGTTTCATTGCCTCAACAGCGGTCTCTACAGTTGCCTGGCCCGTCAACATTATGACCTCGGGAGGATTGGGCCGTTCGTGAACTCGCCGCAACAACTCCATGCCATCAATACGCGGCATGTTGATATCGCATAGCAACACGTCGACATTACTTTCCTCGAGGCGTCGCAGGGCGGCCTCGCCATCAGGCGCCGCCTGAACACGGTACCCAAGCCGCTCCAGTTCCTTCTGCAAAACGAGGCGTAAGTTAGCTTCGTCCTCTGCAATCAGAATTCTTGCTTGCTGTTGCTCACTCAAGCGTGGATTTCCTCGTTTAGATTAATTGCTGGAAGGGTGATCGTGAACGTAGTACCAACTCCAACCGTCGACTGAACGTCGAGAGTGCCCCCGTGCTCAGTTAAGATACCATAACATACGGCCAGGCCGAGACCGGTTCCGTGGCCTACCTCTTTTGTAGTGAAGAAAGGTTCGAAGATCTTGGGGAGGTTTTCTGGTGCAATCCCGATACCGGTATCACTCACTTCAACTACAACTCGAGCGTCTTCGTTACGCGCTGTAATGCTCAATATACCACTGAGCGTCATCGCATCAAGAGCGTTCGTGGCCAGCGCGATAACGGCTTGTTGGAGTTGTCCGGCGTCCCCACCGACAGGCTGTAAATCCTGAGCGATGTCTATTGAAAACTCAACCGCGGTGTTCCGCTTCTGGTGCGACAGCAGGCGCACGGCCGAGCCTATAACGTCGCCCAGGTTAACCGTAACGGGGTCCGAGGTCCTGGTCCTACTGAAGTCGAGCAAGCCCATCGTGATTGATTTACATCTAAAAGCCTCACTTCTTATCAGGCCGAGGTAATCCCGCAGATCCTCGAGCGCCGGTGATCCGTCAAAGGAGCCCTCGTTCATTCTTGACTCAAGCGATTCCGCGCAAGCAGAAATTGTGGCCAGCGGATTGTTGATCTCATGGACCACGCCGGCCGCAAGTCTTCCAACGGCTGCCAGCTTTTCGGCGCGTGCGATGGCGCGGTTTGCCTCAACCCGATCCGTCACCTCCTCACCTACCGTAATAACATGAGTGACCTTGCCACTTGTGTCGGCCCACATCGGTATCTTGCTTATCAACCAGTACCTAACACCCTTTGGAGAAGGAGTTTGCTGCTCAATGCGTTCAATCTCGCCGCTTTCAAAAACTCTCGAAAACTCTTCCTGAAGGACTTCCCGGGGCTGACGAGTTAGCACATTGAAGACGTTTTGGCCCAACGCAGTTCCACGAGGAATACCCAATTCACCCAATTCGCGATTGCGGTTCCAGGCGACTACTCTGTACTGGCGATCGATGGCGTATAGCGAGAGAGGCAGACTATCGATGATTGCCTCGATGAATCTTCGTTGCGTTTCAGTTTCAGCGGTCCGCTTTTCGACTTGCCTGGCAAGGTTAAATGATGTTTCCTGGGCAGCCTGGTAGAGCGAGCATATATGAGCCGCCAACGAGGTCTGTTGTGCGGCTGCATCGATCAGACGCCTCTCAGCATCGCTGCAATTCTCTCGATGATCGAAAGCAACGATTAGTGCCCCTTTTGCCCTTCCAGCAAATCGCAAAGGCGCAACAAATTCCGCTTCGTGTTTCTCGTCACTGATGAAAAAACGTGACTTATCGGTAAGCAACACAGAGTTGGCAGACTCGTTCGAACGTAGCCAGTCATGCAGGACGACACGATTCAATAAAGACGGATCATCGGCGCTTCCTTCTCGGTCAAAGACACACGCTGCATGCTTGTCACGACCGACGGTAACGTAAGCTGCGCACAATGACGCATCTGTTTCTTCGTAGGTCGCTCCCGCAACGCGTCGCACCAGCTGCTCTGGTTCCAACGCTCGGAGCAACCCGCGGCCAACGTCGCTCAGGAACCTCAGCTCGCGGTTGGTCCCAATCAGCGCCCACTCGCGTTGCGACATCCGGACATGAAGACCAACCCGAGATAACAGCTCTCCAGGACTCGACGGCTTAGTGATGTAATCATCAGCTCCCGCGCTAAACGCCTGAACCTTACGAGCTTCGTCGTCACTCTCGGAGAGCGCAATGATGGGTAATTTTCCGGTAGTTGGTTGCGACCTGAGGAGTTTACAGAGCGCCAGTCCATCAACCCCGGGCATTTCCAGGTCGAGTGCGACGAGATCGCAGCGGACGCCTTTCAATACGCGCAGCGCAGAGGCAGCCTCATTTGCGGTGACCACTCGATACGAGGCATGTTCGAAGATGTCCCGCAGCCGATCTCGGCTGGAAGGATCATCATCGACAATTAACAGGGTGGCGCTTGGATTTTCGGCGGGAACTGCCATGCTTTCAGTCGTAGAAGCCGCGATTCATCGGGTGACCCCGAAGGCGAGCCAAGTCCAAAAGAAATGACACGGCGGAGAAACGTGTCAACTTCGATTGAAAGCGATGAGCAAGGAGGATGTCAAGAATTTACTTTGGAATGCGCCGGTTTGAAGGCCACTTCGGGGGGTTGAACCCAGGCGTTAACTGCCAGATGCGGTCATCCGATTAAGTTGAACCTCAGCACCAGTTTGCTGTTCAGGTGGTCCAATCGGAGATAGTTTATGCAGCGATTTAGCCCTGTACATCTCTTTATCAGCAGCTGCTATCAACTGGTCAAGAGTTTCGCCATCAGTGTTGAAAGTCGCAGTACCAATGCTTATTCCCACCTGTGCATAGCGAGTTTTACCTACAGTGAGGCGAAACTTCGATACAGCGGACTCAATCCTCAAAGTTAACTCCTGGACCTGGGAGCCCGAGATCTCCTGGACCAGCGCTATGAATTCGTCGCCACCGCAACGAGCAAGAAAGTCGTACTCCCTTAACTGACTCTGTATGATCCCTGCGACTTCTTTCAACATCTTGTCTCCGACCTTGTGACCAAAGCTGTCGTTGACACTCTTGAAGTCATCGAGATCTAACATCATTACCTGGAACAGCCGATCACTCCTACGAGCGCGAGCGGCTTCCTCTTCGAAACGGAGGGCGAGGTATCTCGCATTGGGCAAGCCCGTGAGCAAATCAGTCAGAGCATTCGATTCAGCCTGGGCGTGTTGCATGGCATTCCAGAGAGCATCAGAGGCCAGGAGAGTCACTGTTTCCAGCAACCGCATATGATCGTCGGTATAGCGATCCAACTCAGTGGAATAGATTGAGATGACACCGATAAGCGTCTCATCTTTGAATAACGGCAATGCAGCCATTGAGCGGTACTTCACGCCGGCGTCAGGATTAATGTCTCTAAAATCCAGGCTCGGGTGAAGATGATTCACGGCGGTACGATTCACGAGGGCGAGACCAGAAACACCTTCTCCAGGTGCTATCGATCGACCTACCAGTTTTTTCGCGTTCTTGCCGGCGACATGACGGACCGTCGCACGCCCTTTCTCTTCTTCATAAAAATAGACCACGCATGTATCGAATGGAACGACGTGCCCAATTTTGTCGACCAAAATATCCAACGTATGTTCGACACTTAACGATGTTCCAAAGGTCCTTGCTATTTCATACAGCGAGTAGACTTCGCGATGGGCTTTGTTGATCTGGTCATAAGCCAGAAACGCTCCATGCTCTCTTGTCTGTGCGAGATCGACGTAATCGAGCCGGATCGGTTCAGGCTCCTGATTGCGATCTGCTTTACTGTCTAAACCAAGAGCGGTGATTTCAGATTCGAAGCGCGGCAAGTGTTTTAAGAACTCGTCGACTACCTTTGGATCAAAGTGAACTCCAGCCCCGCGTCTAATGAGAGCTACCGCTTCCGCCATTGTCATTCCTCGACGAAAGGGCCGGTCCTCTCGCACTGAGTCAAAGCAATCAACAACTGAGATGATGCGAGCCGTAATCGGAATATCTTCACCTTTAAGTCGGTCGGGGTATCCGCCACCGTCCCATTGTTCATGGTGATTTCGGACGATAGGAATAACGGGATAGGGAAAATCAACACGGCTAAGAATCTGAGCTCCTACGACTGTATGAATTTTCATCTTGTCGAACTCGGCAGGAGTCAGGCGACCCGGTTTGTTCAGGATGTGAGGCGGGACCGCGAGCTTTCCGATATCGTGCAAAAGAGCGCCAGCTTTAAGCGCTGCAATTTCGTTCGTCGATAGACCAAATAACTCGCCCATTCCTGCAGCGTAATGTTGGACACGACGAACGTGACAATGGCTGGTCTGATCCTTCGCGTCTATTGCTGTTGCAAGCGCTTCAGCGGTAGCGAGGTGCAACTGGCTCAGCTGTTCTATTTCACGATTTTTGGTTTGCAGACGCGAGACTCCGCTTCGATAAATGAGGTAAGCGGCAATGATGACCAGCGGACAAAGCAGTATGTAGCTGTAGAAAGGACTATAGACAACTCCATAGGCCATGGCGGTGCTAAGGGCACCTAACAACATGGTCCATGAGAGCAGAAGTTGATTTGTATACCACCAGTCACAAACGAAGCCCTTAATTAATGAAATGACTTCTCGCTCGCGATTGTCGGGTGGGGAACGTAACTCCATCATAATTTGGGAGTGGCACAACTAAAGTGATTATCTGCACCGCAGGAGAGTGCCGGAGACGGCAACTGGGAGCAACTCAGTTTTCGTCTCCGGCAAGATTGGGCAAGTGGCAGTCTCGGGAAACTGCCGTGCTGGGTGAGATATCGACTCGATCAAAATATTGACCGAGATTAATTATCAGAGAACTGTGCGGCCTCGGACCCGTGCGGCGAGCCCGCGAAGCTTTATGGGCTTCACGGCCGCACCATTCTCATTTCAACTTGCGTGCCGCAGACCTTGAGACCGATTTGAGCCCAGAACGCCTTATTAGAAGTTGGATTCAATACTTGCCATTTTCAGGACGTGAGCATTTTGACAGGTCAGATTGAATTTTCGGTCATTACGATTTACTCGAGATCGAAAGTCGCCAAGAGTCCTGTGGAGCTTGAGAGGTTGCGATTAATCGCGAGCCGTGAGAGAAACTGTGAGCCAAAATTTGAGAGCGTTTGATGCGATTTGAGTGTCGATTCTAGATGGTAAATCCTATTAAAAAACGACCCGCGGGCTACCAATCCGTCGGCTATGTAGAGCTGCTAAGGAAGAATCCGAGCTTCCGACAGCTTTGGTTGGGTCAGGTGGTCAGCCAAATGGGCGACTGGTTCAATACCATCGCTCTTTATACGATCATTCTGCAGCTGACCGGTTCAGGACGGGATATTGGACTGCTCCTGGTTGCGCGTTTTCTTCCAAGTTTCTTGTTTGGTTCACTGTCAGGTGTAGTGGCTGACAGGTTTAGCCGCCGCTCCATTATGATCGTCTCGGATCTACTGCGGGCCGTCGTAGTGCTCGGCTTCCTTTTTGTTAAGCGCGCCGATCAGCTTTGGATCCTTTATGTATTGACTGTTTTTCAACTCGGACTGTCAACGTTCTTTGAACCGGCTAAGACTGCGGCTATACCCTCACTTGTAGCAGATCGAGAACTCGTAACAGCTAACGCCATCTCCTCGGTAACGTGGTCGGTAATGCTCACACTTGGAGCAGCAATAGGAGGAGTGATTACAGGCTGGTTCGGTACGAACGCGGCGTTCATTCTCGACGCATTCAGCTATATCCTGTCCGCTGCCCTGATTGCCAGTATTAAGGTTCCAAAAAGAAAGAAACGGGAACGACAGAAATTATCACTGGGCCGCCTGCTCGGAGTGACTGAAACGCTTGAGGGAGTCGCCTACGTTAAGAAGCGTCCGCGGGTGTTGGCCTTATTACTGGTAAAACCGGCCTGGGGCTTGGGGGGCGGAATTCTAACGCTTCTACCGGTGTTTGGAGAACGAATCTTTCCCGTCGGAAAGAGCGCTGCGACAGGAATCGGCGTGCTGTTCGCCGCCAGAGGAATCGGGACAGCCGTTGGGCCAATCATGGCCAGGCGCATCGCTGGCGACGGCGACAACCGAATGGAATCTTCGATCGGTATTGCTTTCATAATCGGTGGCATCTTTTATATTGCTTTCGGCAACGCTACGGGATTTGTTTTTGCATTAATCGTACTTGGAATCGCACACTGCGGTGGTAGCATTCTGTGGGTGTTTTCAACAATTCTGCTGCAGCGGGCCGTGGAAGACAGTTTTCGTGGCCGAGTTTTCGCAGCCGAGTTAGCATTGCTGACGCTGACGATGGCGGCCTCAAACTACGCGACGGGTGAATCGCTTGATAGATTCCTCTATTCACCTCGCACGGTTACCACAGCAATTGGCACTTTCTTTTTGTTACCGGGTGTAGCATGGTTTCTGACCAGGCGATGGTGGGACACAACCGAGCCAGTCAGGCGGTCGATTAAATCTGGGGCAGACGAAAACAGTATTCACGTGATTCATCAATCGATTGACAAAGAGTTGAAAGAGGATGCGACTTAAACTCGGGATTATGGGGTCCGCGGCGGAAAGCGGCAGACCAGACGTGGGGACAGCTTTGACTGAAGCCGCGGCAAATCTAGGGCGAGCAATCGCTTCACACGAGGTTATCCTTTTAACTGGAGCGACGACGGGTATTGTCTATCTGGTTGGTAAAACGGCCCATGACGCGGGTGCATTTCATATCGGAGTCTCGCCCGCGAGCAATCAAAGCGAGCACGAACTTCAGTTCAAACTGCCCGTCGACGCGTGCGACGCTCTAATTTACACGGGATTTGGGCTCAAAGGACGAAATGTGGTGCTCGTACGTTCCTGCGACGTGGTTATTTTTATTGCCGGTGCGATGGGATCACTCAACGAGTTTACTATTGCTCATGATGAAGGAAAAGTCATCGGGTGCTTGACGGGTAGTGGTGGAGTCGCAGATGAGGCAGACTATCTCCTAGCTAGATTTGCGAGGAAACATAAAGCGCAGGTCTTTCAGCATTCAGATCCCGAGAAACTGATTACTCAATGCCTGGAGGCGTTGAAAGATACTAGTAACCCAACTTAGAAGAGAGCTTTTATGGAACTTGGATTGAAAAATCGCGTGGCGCTGGTCGCGGCAGCGAGCCAGGGTATTGGTTATGCTTGCGCTCTTGACCTGGCACGGGAGGGAGCGCGCGTTTTTCTTTGCTCGCGAGACGCAGAACGTGCGAGCGAGGCAGCCAGAAGGATTCACGAGGAGACTGGCGCAACGGTAGCTGGAATCGGCGCCGATATCACAAACGATGCTGCGGCTGAAGCGTTTGTAGCGCTGGCTAAAGAACAAGCTGGAACGATCGACGTGTTAGTGACAAACGGAGGTGGACCACCAGCAGGAGTTTTCGATGATGTCGATGTGCGAACACTCCGGGAAGC
The DNA here is from genome assembly GCA_035646955.1 of Pyrinomonadaceae bacterium. Classification (GTDB taxonomy): domain Bacteria; phylum Acidobacteriota; class Blastocatellia; order Pyrinomonadales; family Pyrinomonadaceae; genus PSRF01. Next base: position 5,498 of record DASROI010000301.1, on the reverse strand, counting down.
ATTCGAGTTGACAGTCGTTTCGGCAATACGGATGGCCAAACTTGTGCTACCAACTATGAAGCAGCAAAAGCACGGGCGAATCATTAACATCACATCAATGGCGGTTAAACAACCGATCGACGGACTGCTGTTATCAAATACGATGCGAGCGGGCCTCACCGGATGGTCCAAAACTCTTTCTAATGAAGTCGCCCAGGACAACATAACTGTTAACAACGTGGCACCCGGTTACACATTGACGGAGCAACAGCACAAACACGCAATCACGCGAGCGCGCAAGCTGGGAAAATCGAAAGAGGAAATGCTTGGCGTTTGGGCAGCCCAGGCTCCGATAAATCGTCTCGCAAACCCTGAAGAGATTGCGGCAGCGGTCACATTTCTCGCTTCAGATCGAGCATCCTATATCACAGGTATAACTCTTCAGGTTGATGGCGGATGGAGCAAAGGTCTGCTCTAACTCGACGCTCGACAAGTATGTCATCGGAAAATCGACTGAACCTGGTTACCGCTCTTTACGCCGGTGAGGATCTTTCAGCAAAGGATTTATTTCATCCTGTTTGGGAACGAAGCCAGACAGTACTCATTGAACGACTCTGGTCCGGCGCTATGGCTCGGTCGGATCGCCATGCCCAGGCCTCGATCGTATGGACCAACCGATCGCTGAACGTCCGGTTTGTATGCTCTCAAAAGGAACCGCTCGTCGTTAGTGAAAACCCAGTCACAAACTCAAAAACACTAGGACTCTGGGATCGGGACGTCTGCGAGATTTTTCTCGCACCTGATCTGTCGAATATTTGGAAGTACTTTGAATTCGAGGCTGCCCCGACTGGAGAATGGATTGATCTCGGCCTTCAGGTTACGCCAGAGGGGAGGTTAACTGATTGGGATTTCGCCTCGAGCATGACCACCGCTTCCTCCCTCATCGACCAGATCTTGATTGTGAGCATACAAATACCCTGGAGCTCTGTCTTACCCAGGCCTGAAGCAGGAGACGAGTGGCGAGTTAACTTATTCCGCTGCGTTGGACCAGAAGCCCCTGAACGGTATTTGGCCTGGCAGCCTACTGGAACACCGGAGCCCAATTTCCACGTTCCGGAAGCCTTTGGATATCTGAAGTTTGATGTGGGCTAATCGAGCGGGCGGTGATGAAGCAATCTTTTGAGGTAATCTGCAAACTTGGCGCGGTCAGAATCGCTCATTTCCATGATTCGCACCCCCACTACATAACCGCTTTCGTTCGCGTCCTCTTCCAGGCTCTCGTAGCGAACCGGCGCCACCGTCATCTGAACCGGACCGGTTGGCAGTTCTAGATTCAGGTGAAGACGCCGTTCCACTCCAGCAACGTAGTGCTCTCCAATCCGAATCGCAGGAACAACGAGGGCCAATCCCGTAACACTCACGTCAAGAGTGTGCCCCTTCAAACTTGGCAGCCGGCGCGAACCATTCGAATTTACGCGCGGATCTCCGAGGCTAAGGTTGAAGTTGAGACGCGCCTGGGCACGCTTGGACCTCCGGCGGTTTCCTATAAACCGTCGCAAACGGGACACAATTCTTCGAGGCAATTCCGACATACATTACACCGAAGGTATCATCGGACCACGGAGGAAGGGCTCAGCCGGGAGGCACAGGTCTCGCAAATCCATTCTAGAGAACCCAGAGCTTTAGGCGCAACAGGTATTTAAGGCAAGGTGGCAAGAACTCAAACAAGTACCGAGGGCCAATACTGGAAGGCATAGAATGTGAAAATCAGACTTCTAACCCGACAACCGATTCAGTTATTTGGGGGAAATTGGCTTTCCGCCGTTATCACCACTTCTCACCCCGGTCGCGTCGAGATAGAACGATAACCGACCACTTCGACCATACTGCGCTGGTTCTGCGGTTGCGTACCACGACTTTCCATCGGCCGAGCGATTAACCTGGAAGCGGTATCCCGTGGATTCAGGGGTCTCGATATCCTTTGGAACCAACGCGGCCGCGATCAGTTCAGCGAGTGACGCGAACTTACCTTCATGTTGTTGACTATAAACAACCTGAGCCACCGAGATACGAGTTAACATATCCTGGACCACACTGTGGTGAGTATTAATTCGTGCTTCAAAAAAGAATTGTTTGCCGGCTTTTTTGACCAATTCGAAGCTCTCGCGATCACCAACTAACCACGCATCGTTCATCTTGATCAGCATCGCTGGTTCAATCTTTTCCTTGCCGTCGGCGTCCAACACTTTTATGAAGACTGATGCCGTATCACCGCTTATCTGCTCGCCTGTTATCTCGACTTTTTCGGGGATCTTCTCACTTACAGCCACTGAGAGGTTTTCGAAGTCCGTTCTGAAATCATCAAATTCCTGGCTTGTGAGTCCTTCGATCGCGGGCCTATAGATCGACATATTAAACGCCTCTCGAAACTTCTTCTCGCGCAGCGCTTTGTAAAATTGACGTACCGTTTCAGTCGGCGTCAGCTGAGGCGTTTGGGATTTGACAGTTCCGACAGATGAATCGATAGCTACAAAAGTTATCAGCAGCGAGAGGACCGCGAAATGCGAGATTCTTTTCAGCATTGAAAAAGTTCTACCTTAATTTGTTGAAAAGCGCGCCGCTGAAAAACGGCGCGCCTCGGTTACAGGTTGGGCGATTGCATCAATGATGAATCAATTACGATTGGTCTTCGGCGCGAGAAGGACCTCTCGTCCGACGAGATATAGAACGATCATCAGGACAATGAAAGGAATCATCGACAGAAGGTCTGACCATGGTCCCTCAAAGAAGGGGTTGTGTGCTTTGGACCAGGCCTCTATCAGATCGCTCTTGTCCTTCCATACACCGGCGAAGAAAGCGATGAAAACGGCCGCCAATGCACCTCCTGCGATGTAGCCGGAAGACATCAATACGCCAGGACTCTTATCAGTCTCAGCGACGAACTCTTCCTCAGTAAGTTCCTTACCCTTGAGTTTATTGCGCAGGTACTTATCAACTAACCAGCGGATCATGCCACCCAAAAAAATCGGACTCGACGACGAGAGCGGTAAATAAACACCGACAGCAAAAGCCAATGATGGAATGCCTGACATTTCCAACACTATCGCGATCATCACACCGAGAAGCACCAGTCCCCAGGGCAACTGTTGATTCAGAATACCCTTGATGATGTATGACATCAGAGTCGCTTTTGGAGCGTCATACTTAAAAACTGAAGAAGTGCTGTTGGGAAGCGTTCGATGTGTTCCATTGATGCCGGGATCTACGTGGTAAATCGGTACACCCTGGTCATCAACAAGATATTTTCCTGGAGGGCCGTTGAGTTCTTCAATCTTGTGCCACGTTCGATAGGCTTTTGTATCTGAACTCGCCTGTACTCCTTGAATTCGTTCTGCCGGTCCCAGGGCATTCATATCAGCTCGCAAGTCCGCAGGAAAGTTACGTTCGACTTTGAGCTTAACTTTGCCGGAACTGTCTACCAGGTACTCCCCTGGATCCAATCCGGCAAGTGCGTTTGCACCGGTTTCATTCTTAAAGACTCGGTAGGTGCCGTGATCAGGCGGCTGCGTGCTTTCGGTAAACGGAGCCAACGAAGCTTGCTTTGCGGCATCCAACTGCACATCTTTCTCTACAAAGCCAAAGCTGGTTTGCGGAACATAGACAGTGCTTTCGGAATTGAGTCGTAGAAGTATTGGTCCCAATATCAAAGCCGAAGCCAGGGCGCCAACAAGTATCGCGATCTGCTGGTATTTAGGAGTAGCACCAACCAAAAATCCGGTCTTTAAATCCTGTGAAGTAGTGCCGCCGTTAGATGCTGCAATACAGACAATGCCTCCGATTGAGAGCGCCGTAACGTAATAGGCCGGACCAGTCCAGCGAACAATCAGGAAGATTAAACACGTAAGGAGGAGCGTAGCAACTGTCATCCCTGAGATTGGATTCGAAGAAGAACCAATCTCACCCGTCAGTCGGGAAGATACTGTCACAAACAAAAAGCCAAAGGCGATGATCAGTACGGCGCCGAGAATATTAAACTGCAGGTGAAGTTGCGGTAAGAGCACGATTACGCCGATTAGTGCCAAAACTCCGCCGACAACAACCTTCATTGACAGGTCTTGATCAGTTCGAGGAACTCCGCGGGCGGCAGCCTGACCACCCCGTAGATCGCTTAAGCCTCCCTTTAGTCCATGCCAAATCGTGGGCAGAGACCTGAAGAGACTGATTATTCCGCCAGCGGCCACAGCGCCTGCGCCAATGTAAAGAACGTAAGCACCTCTGATTTCATTGGGGCCCATTTCAGCAATCGGTACAGTGCCTGGTGGCAAAACTGTAGTCATGCCTTCGCCAAAAAACTTGATCGCGGGAATCAAGACCAGATAAGCCAACACCCCGCCGGCACACATGATCGACGCGATACGTGGTCCAATAATGTAACCAACACCTAATAGAGCTGGAGAGATCTCGGCCGCAAGCGACCCTGCCTTAAACGGCGCCTGAAAAACCTTCTGAGGCGTATCCTTCCAGCCTTTAAATGCCGCCATTGCGATTTGATAAACGAGGCCAATACCAAAACCTGTAAAAATGGTCTTGGCACCTGATGCACTTTCATCTGCGGTTGTCTTCGCTCGATAGATAGGATCAGCTGCTGCACGGGATTCATCGGAAGCACCGGCCTTCAGAACTTCGGCGCACGCGGTTCCTTCGGGGTATTTCAACACTCCATGCTGCTGAACAATCAAAGCGCGACGCAGCGGAATCATCATCAAGATGCCCAGCAGACCACCAAGCACTGCGACCAGCATGACTCGAGTAAACTCGAGATCGAAGCCGAGAATCATGATTGCGGGCATTGTAACGCCGACACCAAACGCGATTGATTCGCCTGCGGAGCCGGCGGTCTGCACGATATTGTTCTCGAGAATCGTTGCATCGCGCAGCCCAACCTTTCCGAGCAATCTAAAAAGACTGATTGAAATGACTGCGACCGGTATGGACGCACTAACCGTCAGACCCACCTTCAAAACAAGCCAAAGAGAGGAAGCACCAAAAACCATCCCCAGCAATGTTCCAATAATCAGTGGAAGAGCTGTGAGCTCGCGAATATTTGCCGCCGCCGGAATATATGGACGAAATGTCGTTAGGTGCGGGTTTTCTTGAACAGGGGCGGACTTTGTGCTCAGTACATCTGGGAATTCATTGGCACCGACGCTTTCAGAAGACATCCGGTTTTTGACCTCCAACGGTTTTTTTTAGAAACGGGGAGTAGCGGGGTAGAAACGCTCGTTACTTTACACGCGCATGACCGCTTCGGCAAGCGGGTTTAGCTTTGAAAAACGCGCTAAGTACTGCCAATTTGAGCCCAACTGACAGTTCTTGGTTGCCTGCCTTATCACCCGGTTAGAGTCGAGCGGTTGTGGCGGTTCAGTACCGATTCGCGGTAGCGTCGGGTAAGTCTCGAGGTAATTTCACGTCGCAATATTTGAAGACTTACCGGACGCTACCGCGAATCGGTACTGACC